>JANNBP010000156.1:0-10012 GCA_031385555.1 Deltaproteobacteria bacterium
GCCGTTCGTCGCGCAGCTCGGCGGCATCCTCGACCGCGGCAAGGTCGAGATGTTCGTTGGCGGGCACGAGCACGTGGTGTGGGACGAGACCGTGGTGCTGCCGAGTGGCGGAGCGCTGCGGCAGGTCCTCGCGGGGTGTGCGTCGGGGTACTACGACTACGCGCCGAGCGAACCCTCGAAGCTGCGCGCGCGGTGCGTGCCGGTGACGCGACCCGGGCAGCGCGAGCCGATGCGCTGCAAGATGCCCAACGGCGGCGTGTTCGAGATCGCGCGAGGCCGCAAGAACCGCCACATCCAGCACTACAAGAACGCGTTCGTGCTGGTCGACGTCGGGGAGACGCTGCGTGTCCGCCCGATGACGGTCGACAGCGCCGGTCGGTTGCAGCCGTTCTACCTGCCCGACTGATAGGGTCAGAAGGTGGTCAAGCGGATCGGCATCGGAACCGGCATCGTGCTGGTGGTGTGGATCGTGCTGTTGCTCGTGCTCGGCTCGGTGTTCGGAGAGCGGCGCGCGCAGGCGGTGGCGGATCGAATCGGCGAGACGCTCGGTGCGGCCTCGGCGATCCGCGATCACGATCTCGGCCTGCTGCGTGGTCGCCTGTCACTCGAGCACCTCGAGGCCAGGCGCGACGATCTGATCGGGAAGCTGTCCCTCGACGTCGGGTCGATCCGCTGCGAGCTGTGGCCGTTCGGTGGTGCGCTGATCGACAGCAGCTGTCGCGAGCTCGCGATCGCGGAGGTCCGGCTCGAGCTGTCGACGTTCGCGCTGTTCAAGCTGAGGAAACCGACGCGGCCGCCGATCCGCGCGGAGCGAGTGACGATCGAGAACGCGACCCTGGTGTTCTCGCCGGCCGCGGTGGTGCCGAGCCTCGGCAGGATCACGCTGACGATCGATCGCGCGACCGCGGGACCGACGGTGCTCAAGACACCTCTGTCCTGGCTGTTCTCGCTCGAGACGCTGGCGGCGACGCTCGAGCTCCCGTTCGGGACGATCCGGATCGACTACGCCGACGGCAAGCTGCGCGCGGGTGGCGCCGTGTTCGGCAAGACGCCGGTGACCGTCCCTTTCAAGCTGCCGGTGGCGAACCTCGCCGAGGACGCGAAGACCGAGCTGCAGCGGCTGGTCAAGATCGGGAAGGAGCTCGGGGGGGAACTGGTGGAGCAAAAGGCGCGTGATTGGTTGCGACGCTAGCGTGGGTGGTAGCGAACGGGCGAGCGCGGCAGCTGCGAAGCCGCACGGCGGTCGAGCTTGCCGGTGGCGAGCAGCGGCAGCTCGCGCACCACGGCGAGCTCGCGCGGTCGGGCATGCGCGGGCAGGGCGGCATGCCAGGCGGCGACCGCCGCGGGATCGATCTCACGCTCGGTGACGACCGCGGCACCGACGATCTGGCCCCAGGTTTCATCCGGGACCGCGAACGCGATCGCGGCACGCACGCCGGGCGTAGCAGCGAGGACCGCCTCGACCGTGGCGGGGTGGACGTTCTCGCCGCCGGTGATGATCACATCATCGACGCGCCCGACGACGACCAGCGCTCCACGTTCGAGGTAGCCGAGGTCGCGGGTGACGAGCTCCGGTGCGATCGGCTCCCCGTCGAGGTAACGCGTGGCGAGCATCGGCGCGCGCACGCGGATCGGTGCCGGCGTGTCGCGGGTCCCGGCGCTCAGCACGACGCCTGCCAGCGGGATCAGCGGCGCTCTCGGATCACCGGCGCGGTCGAGCGGCGCGGTCGCGAGCTGGCCGAACGACTCGGTCATGCCGTAGGTGGTCAGGAACGGCACGCCTCTGGCGGCGGCCCGCGCGAGCAGCGACGGGCTCGCGGCGGCACCACCGAGCAGCACCGCGCGCAGCCTCCGTCCGGGGCGCCACGCGGGATCCGACAGCAGATCCGCGAGCTGCGTGGGCACCAGCGATGCGAGCGTGCAGCGCTCGAGCAGCGCGGCCGCGCGCGCGCGATCCCACGCGCCGTCGAGGAGCTCGATCGGCTTGCGCGCATACCAGCAGCGAACGATCGCGGCGAGCCCACCGGCGTGCGCGAGCGACAACGGGACGAACCAGACGTCGTCCTCGCGCCAGCCGAGGTGCTTCGCGCTCGCCTCGGCGGCGGCGGAGAGGGCCGCGCGCGACAACACCACCCCACGGGCGTCCGCCGTCGAGCCCGACGTGAACAGCACGACCGCATCGTCCCCGGCCAGCGTGGCCGTGGAGGCCGCGGCGCGGAGGCGGGCGATCTCCGCCGGAGGTAGCGCGTGGTGAACGAGCGAGATCGGCGTACGCGTCGCGAGGGCGCGCCACACCATCCCCACGGTCGACAGCTCGGGCGCCGCGATCACCGTCGCGGGGGTTGGGGCCCTGGCCCCGGGGTTTGGAACCGTCGCCCCACCGAGAGAAGGATGCGGCGCCTGCTCGACGATGGGCTCGCCGGAGGTGGTGAACGAACGCCTGCCACTGACGACACGCGCGATCTCCGCGCACGCAGCGCGACCGATGTCGCTCTCCAGGGTGTGGGTGACGATCGCAGGCTTGTTCGCGAACCGCGCGAGCGCGGCGAGGGCGATGCACGGTGCGAACCCGCCGAGCAGCGTGGGCTTGAGGATCAGCGCGCCGAGGTGCGGCGACTCGAGGGCCGTGAAGATCTCCTCGGTGGAGAGCTCGTCGAGCGATTCGTCGAGGGCGATCGACACCGGCAGGGCTTCGCGCAGTAACTCGTGCGCGCCGGGGCAGGGCTCCTCGACGAACTCGATCGGCAGTCCGGCGAACGCGGCGAGGTGGGCGATCGCGTCCTCGCGCGGCCAGCGTCGATTCGCGTCGAGGCGCAGCGGGATGCCGTCCGACACCGCGGCGATCGCGCGCACGCGTGCGACGTCGTCGGCGACGGCCTGATCACCGATCTTGATCTTGAGGCAGCGGGCACCCGCGCGCACGGCGGCCGCGGCATCGCTGGCGTCGTCGACCACGGTGGCGCTGGCGGGACCGCTCTCGACCACGAGCGTGATCGCCGGATCGCGCTCGACGATCCCGCGGATCCGGACGACGGCCTCGTCGAACGCGGTGGGCGCGGGGACCTCTTCGTCGAACAACCCCGCGATCGATGTCCCTTGGATCTGAGCGAGCACGTCGAGCAAGGCCGTCTCGACGGCGAAGCGTGCCGCCGGTGCCGCGACGGTCTCGGCGAGTGTGAACACCGTCTGCTCGCTGACGAGCTCGAAGGGTCCTCGCGCGACGAACGCGGTCAGCTCCGCACGCGTGTCCTCGAGCGTCTCCGCCGACATCCCCGGTAACGGCGAAGCCTCGCCACGGCCGACGAGCCCGTCCACCGTGCGCACCTCGAGGAGGATGCCTACCCGCTCGGTCCGGCCCCGAGCCGCGCCTCGCCCGTCGAGGGTCCAGGCGAGGTCACGCAGCGAGAGGTCGACGATGTCCGTCACGCGATGCTCTGCGTCGTCATACCGTCCGCGATAGCACGTCTTCGGTGACACGCCGCGCACGGCGTCGCGACAGTATTCGGCCTCACCGGGATCTCTGGCTCACGCAGGGACCGCGACTCGACAAGTCGATCGCGTGCTCGTGTTCGTGTTCGTGTTCGTGTTCGTGTTCGTGTTCGTGCTCGTGCTCGTGCTCGTGCTCGTGCTCGTGCTCGTGCTCGTGCTCGTGCTCGTGCTCGTGCTCGTGCTCGTGCTCGTGCTCGTCCACCGTGCTCGTCCACCGTGCTCCCATGCGTACCGCCTCGGCATGAACTACGTCTGCTGCGCGCGGAAGATGGGCGAACCTCGAACGATGCCTCGGCCGCAACCTCCGGTCGGGAGAACGCACCTGACGTGCACGAGCACGTGAGCATGTGCAAGAGCACGTCTACGCGGCAGACCGCGGACTCGGTCACTCGCGGGCCTTCTAGCCGCAGCACGACTGCTGCGCCGAGAGTGCAAGCCCGGTGGCGAACAGCGCACCGTGCAGCATCAGGAGCTGCGCCGTGCCTGCGAGCAAACCGTTGAACTCGGGACCGGTGACCGCGGCAGCGAGGCCACGCATCCGGATCACGGCGAGCGGAGCCGAGATCAAGACGAGCGCGGCCCACGGCCGACCGGTGAGTGCGAGGGCGATCGGCACGAGGTACGCCGCGAGCAGCAACACCGCGTACTCGACGAGCGCGGCGCCGCGCCCGAACCGGACCGCGAGCGTGCGCTTGCCGGCGCGGACATCGGTGTGGCGATCGCGCAGGTTGTTGACGACCAGGATCGCGGTCGCGAGCGCACCGACGGGAATCGACGCGGCGATCGCGAGGCACGGGACCTCGAACAGCTGGACATACGCCGTGCCGCACACCGCGACGAAGCCGAAGAAGCCGAGGACGAAGACGTCGCCGAGGCCGCGATAGCCGAGCCGCGGGCCGCCGGTATACGCGATACCGGAGAGGATCGAGGCGATGCCGATCGCGACGACCGGCCAGCCCGCGATCGCGACGAGGTAGAGACCGAACGCGGCGGCGACCGCGAAGGCGAGCACCATCGCGCGCTTCATCGCCGCGCCGGTGATCAGGCCGGCGGCGACGGCGCGGGTCGGCCCGATCCGATCGGGACCATCGGCACCCGTCTCGGCGTCGAACGCGTCGTTCGCGAAGTTGGTGCCGATCTGGATCGCGAGCGCACCGGCGAGTGCTGCCAAGGCGGCGGGCCACGCGATGGATCCGACCGCTGCGACGACCGCGGTCCCGACGACGACCGGGACGATCGCCGCCGGCAGCGTGCGCAGCCGCATCGCCTGGACCCAGATCGAGACACGCAAGCTCATGGGTAGCGGGGGAACTTCTTGAAGTCGGGTTCGCGCTTCTCGAGGAACGCTTCCTTGCCTTCGCGACCCTCGTCGGTCGTGTAGTACATCAGCGTCGCCGAGCCGGCGAACGCCATCATGCCGGCTTGGCCATCGCAGTCGGCGTTCATCGCCATCTTGAGGAAGCGGAGCGCGGTCGGCGACTGTACGAGCATCTCGCGGCACCAGCGGACCGTGGTCGCTTCGAGCTCGGCGATCGGGACCACCGTGTTGACGAGGCCCATGTCGAGCGCTTCCTGCGCGTCGTACTGGCGGCACAGGAACCAGATCTCGCGCGCCTTCTTCTGACCGACGACACGGGCGAGGTACGAGCTGCCGAAGCCGGCATCGAAGCTACCGACGCGCGGCCCGGTCTGTCCGAACTGCGCGTTGTCGGCGGCGATCGTCAGATCGCAGACCAGGTGGAGCACGTGGCCGCCACCGATCGCGAAGCCGGCGACCATCGCGACGACGGGCTTGGGTAGGTAGCGGATGCGCATCTGCAGATCGAGGACGTTGAGGCGTGGCACTCCGTCCGTGCCGACGTAACCGCCGTGACCTCGCACGCGCTGATCGCCACCAGAGCAGAACGCTTCGTTGCCCGCACCGGTCAAGATGACCACGCCGATCGAGCCATCGTCGCGCGCGTCATCGAACGCGCGGATCAGCTCCGCGACGGTGCGCGGACGAAACGCGTTGTGAACCTCGGGGCGGTTGATCGCGATCTTCGCGATGCCCTCCGACGACACCTCGTAGGTGATGTCCTCGTAGCCGCCGTCCTTCTTGGTCCAGGTGACCGGACCCTCCTTGATCGTGACCTTCTTGCTCGTCTTGCTCATGGGCGTTCTCCCGTTGCGATAGGACCAGAACTGCGTGCCATCACCGGCTGCGATGTCCGCGGTGCGCGGGCTTGCGGGGTTGCTAGCTCGATCGCACGTGCGCGAACGTCGCGTGCGCCGGTCGGCGACACCGGCACGTGGATCACGGTGACGCCTTCCGAGAGGGCGGTGGTGACGTCGTAGCCGATCGTCTCGGGCGACGCGGGCATCGCGGTGAGGCCGAGTGCGCGCGCGATCGCGATGACATCGACCTCGGGCGGCGTGGTCCAGTGCCGGGTGAACGCCTCGCCGAGCGCGGCCTTGGCGACGGGAAGACCGTCGAAGATCCGCCCCCCGGCGTTGTCGATCACCAGCACCGCGAGCGGTGCCACCGCTGCGCGTGCCGCGAGCAGACCTCCGAGGTCGTGCGCGAACGAGACATCGCCGAGCACGAGCAGGACCGGGTTCCCCGCGTGCGTGGCGCCCGCCGCCGACGCGATCAGGCCGTCGATGCCGGCCGCGCCTCGCTGCGTCAACACGAGATGCTCGACGGTCACGCCCGCGTGATCGCCCGCGTGATCGCCCGCGTGATCGATCGTGCGGATCGGCAAGCTGTTGCCGATCTGGAGCGCGGCACCACCGGGGAGGGCCCGCAGCGCATCGCGCACGATGGCGACCTCGTTTGCTGGCGTCTCGCGGATCGCGCGATCGAGCGCTGCGCGACCGCGCTCGTCGAGCGTCTTCCAGTCGTCGCACCAGGCGAGCGACGCGGCCTCGCGTTCGACGCGGCGGCGCAGACTCGCGCTCGTGCGTTCCGCGATCGCTAGCTCGCTCGCGATCGCGCGCACCGCAGTCGTGACGTCGCCGAGGATGACGACCGCCGACGAGTCAGCATCGTGCCAGCGCGCTCCCGCGAGGACCTGGCGTGCGACCTCGCGCGAGAACGCTGGCCACGCCGCCGCGACCGGCTCGGCGCCGAACTGAATGATCAACGCGGGTCGCGGCGCATGTGCGGCGATCACGTCGAACGCGTCGACGAACACCACATCGTCAGGCCGCGCGCACGACCGGAGCTGGCTCCCGGCCTCGGCGATGATCGGATAGCCGCTGCGGCGCGCGAGCTCGAAGACTGCTTCGCGGGCGATCGAGCGCACGGCACCGGCAACGATCAAGCCGCGCGGCTCGCCGGCGATCGCGCGAGCGAGCCCTTCGATCGCGCGGGGGTCGGGGGCGAGCATCGGCGGCGCGATCACTGGCTTGTCCGCGAGCAGGTCGCAGACATCCGCCGCGAGCGCGCGCTCGGGATCGTTCGCCGGTGCGACCGGCTCGAGCGGCTTGCGCAGCGGAACATTGAGGTGGACCGGTCCTGGATCGGGACCGAGCGCACCGGTGATCGCCTGGATGATCGTCCGGCGCACCGCGCGATAGGCCAGCACGTCGCCCGACGGCGGACCCAGATCGAAGCTCGCGCGCACGAAGCTGCCGTAGATCGCGCGCTGATCGATCGTCTGCGACGCACCGCAGTGCTGCAGCTCCGGTGGTCGGTCGGCGGTGATCGCGATCAGGGGAATCCCTGCCTGCGCGGCTTCGACGAGCGCGGGCAGGTAGTGCGCGACGGCGGAGCCACTCGTGCACACCAGCGCCGCGGGCTTGCCCGTCGCACGGGCCGCACCGAGCGCGTAGAACGCGGCGGCGCGCTCGTCGATGATCGTCACGAGGTTCGGATGTCCCGACCGCGCGAGCGCGGCGACGAGGGGGGTCGAGCGCGAGCCCGGGCTGATCACGACGAGCGGCACTCCGGCATCGCGCAGCGTGCATGCGATGACGTCGGCCCACAGCGTCTGGATCAGCCCCGTACTCATGGAGCCTCTCCTCGCGTGTCTCCCGCGACGCCGAGGGACCCGAGCATCGCGCGCAGCTTGAGCTCGGTCTCGGCGAGCTCGCGAGCCGGATCGGACCCCGCGACGATGCCGGCACCTGCCCAGAGATGAGCGCGATCACCGACGATCACACCGGAGCGGATCGCGACCGCGAATTCACCGTCGCCGTCGAGATCGAACCAGCCGACCGGCGACGCGTACCAGCCTCGCGGTACCGGCTCGTGATCGCGGATCCAATCGATCGCGAACGGCGTCGGCGTGCCACCGACCGCGGGTGTCGGGTGCAGCGCGGCGACCAGCTCGAGGATGTGGTGAGGGGCGGGCAGCACCGCGCGGATCGGCGTGTGGAGGTGAAGCACGTGGCGCAGCGTGCGCACCACCGGCTCGGCCGGCGCGTCGATGTCGGCGCGCAGCCCCTCGAACGCGACGCGGATCGCCGAGACCACGAGCTCGTGCTCGTTGCGATCTTTCAGGCTCGCCAGCAGCTGCGTGCCTGCCTCGCGAACCCGGGCCGCATCGCCACTGTGGCGAACCGTGCCGGCGAGGGCATCGCACCGCACGATCGCCCCGTCGCGACGGACCAGCCGCTCGGGCGTGGCCGCGATCAGCGCACCGGCGCCGGGCGGACGGACGAGCAACCGCACGCACTCCTGGTGACGCGTGTCGAGGGCCTCGAGGAGCGTCGCCTCGTGGGTGGCCGCGGTCTCGCGCGGCGGCAGGTTGACGGTGCACGTGCGCGCCGCGACGATCTTCGAGCACTCACCGGCGTCGATCGCGGAGGTGATCGCCTCGACCTGCGCGCGCCACAGCTCCGTGCTCGCACGGGTGATGTCGAGGGCACCGCGAGGCGGCCGGGCGGCGTGGGTCTGCGCGAACAGCTCGCGAAACCGCACGAGATCGGCGTGCCAGCGCGCCCCATCGCGGGCCTCTCGCTCGTCGACGGCGAGCACCAGTCGAGCTTCGTGACCCGCGCGCGTATACGTCCACCTCGGCAGCGCGAACCACGCGTCGCCGAACCCCACCCACGGACCCGCGTCGGCGGAGCCCGGCGCGAACGCACCGCCGCCGAACAGGCGCGGACGTGCGAACCCGAGCTCGCTGCACTTGCGCGTGGCTGCGGCCGCGAGCGACGACCGATTCGCGATCCCGCGATCGGGCGCGTCCGCGATCAACGCACCATAGATCTCGAGTGCGCGGGCGGCGGAGGCGACCTGCGACCAGCGCTCGGAACCTTCGCCACGCAGCGCGCGCGCGATGCCGACCCCGAGCACCGCGACCTCCGCGGAGCTCCACGACACCAGCGGCTCACCGGGCCACGCGTCGACGAGATCCGCCGGCGCGAGCAGCGGTGCTTGAAACGCGATGAACGACAGGCCGCGTGCTCCACGTGCGACCGCGAGGCAGCGATCGAGCAGCGCCGGCTCGTCGGGCGACAGCGGCAAGCTCGGGAGCATCTCGGGACGGCTCGCGAATCGATCGGGTTCCGCCGCTTTCACGACGCGTCCTCCGGGGTGGCCACGTACAGCGTGCACGCGCCGAACGACAGCGGCACCACCTCGACGACGTGGAGCCCGTTCTGCTGCATCAGCTGCGCGAACTCCTCGGCCGGCGGAAACGCCGTGATCGACTTCTGGAGGTAGACGTACTCGCGCTTGCCCGAGAGCAGCGCGCCGATCCGCGGCACCAGCGTGTTCTTGTGGAAGCGCGCGACTCGACCGAGCACGCGACCGCGCGGCTCGCCGAGCTCGAGGATCGCGATCCGCCCGCCGGGGCGAACGACGCGCGCCATCTCGCGCAGGGCCTTCGCCCGATCCGGCACGTTGCGAATCCCGAAGGCGATGGTCGCCGCGTCGAACTCGCAGTTGGCGTAGGGCAGCTGCTGGGCGTCGCCGACGATCAGCTCGACTTGATCGGCGAGCCTTTTCTTCTCGACCTTGGTGCGCGCGATCCCGAGCATCTCGTTCGAGGGATCGAGGCCGACGACCGTCGCGTGCGGGCGCGCCTTCGCGATCGCGACGGCGAGATCACCGGTGCCGGTGGCGAGATCGAGGACGCGCGGACGCTCGCCGAGCTGGAGTGCTTCGACCGTGCGGCGGCGCCAGCGCTGGTCGAGGCCGAGCGAGATCACGCGATTGACGAAGTCGTAGCGGCGCGCGATCCGATCGAACATCTGCCCGCTGCCGAGCGAGGTCAGCGCGACTTCGGGCGTCGGCTCCGGGGTGACGACCGGCTCGGTCACGATGCACGCTCCAGGGACGCGAGGGCGACGGTGACCAGCGCTTCGCGGGCCGGACCCGCGGGTAGATGATCGAGCTCGGCGAGGGCTCGCTTCACGCGATCCTCGGCGAGGGACCGCGTCGCGGCGAGCGCGCCCGTGGCACGCACCGCGTTGGCCAGCTTGACGAGCGAGTCGCGCGCTGGCTCGTCGTGGGCGAGCAGCGCCGAGATCTACGGGCGGTGGCTCGGCTCGCGCGCGCGCGGGCCCAACACCCGGGACGGGAGCGAGGCAT
>JANNBP010000207.1:0-7425 GCA_031385555.1 Deltaproteobacteria bacterium
ACATGCCGCCGTTGCTCTCGAGCTGGCCGATCTGCTCGCGCACCTGGTCGTGGGAGAGCCAGAGGCCGCCGCAGGTGGCACAACGGTTGTCCTCGAGCGATGTCGCGCACCGCGGGCAGGCGATCACGCTCGCCCTCGCAGCGCCTCGTACTCGACCGGATCGTGCGCACTGAACACGTCGACATCGGGATAGCTGTGGCGCAACTGACGGAGCGCCCCGACCGAGGCGCGGCGTGCGGCGGGATCCATCTGGGTCGCGCGCTCGAACAGCTGGAAGCCGAGCGGGACCCCACCCGACGCGCCGTTGACCGTACCGCGGTGAAAGTATGCGTCGCCGGCATGCACGAGCCAGCGATCGTTCGCCTTCGCGATCACGGCGGAGTGACCGCGGGTGTGGCCGTGCAACGGCAGCAGGCCGATGTCCGCGTCGAGGCCGCGCAGCTTGACGATCGCGGGGAGGCCACGCCAGGTCTCGCCGTCTTCGCTGTAGACCTCCCACTTCGGGCCGTGCTGCCAGTGCGCCTTGAGATAGCGCTCGCGCTCCTTGAACACCGTGCGCGCCGTCGCGGCGGCGTGCTCGCGTGCGTGGAGGTGAACCTTCGCGTGCGGAAAATCGACGAGGCCGCCCGCGTGATCGAGATCGAGGTGGGTGACGACGATGTGCTTGACGTCCTCGGGGCGGTAGCCGAGCGCCTTGACCTGCGCGATCGCGGTCTCCGCGGGATCGAGCTTCGGACCCGCGAACGCGCGAAAGCTGCGCGTGATCCCGGTGTGGCCGTCGATGTCGCGCGTGCCGAAACCGGTATCGATCAACACCAGACCATCGCGCGCGGTCTCGACGAGGACGCAGTGCGCGATCATGTGGCCACGGGCGCTATTCGAGCCCCACAGCAGCCCGGCGATCGGGCACATGGTGGCGCAGTTGAGGTGATGGACGCGTCGAATCGACATCGTCGCGAAGCGTAGCGGATCGCGGGCGTTGCCATCGACGGCGCGCTCGAATGGATCGAAGATTCCGCGATGGCAACGGCGAAGACCAAGACCAAGGCGAAACCGGCGAAGAAACCTGCGGCGAAGAAACCTGCGGCGAAGAAACCTGCGGTGAAGAAGCCCGCGGCGAAGAAGCTCGCGGCGAAGAAGCCGCCGAAGGCCGCGCCGGCGAAGGCGGGGAGCGGCGAGCGATCGGACGTCGAGCAGCAGGTGGCCACCATGCTGCGGGAATTCGACGACGGGTCGATCGACAACGCCTTCGACGTCATCAACGACGCGTACGAGCTCGACAAGCAGCTCCCGAAGACCTCGTCGTTGCGCCCGGCGTTCGACAAGATGTATCGCGAGCTCGGCGAGATCTGCGCCGAGAGTGCCGCCGGCGACTACTGACTACTGGGCGCTCAGCACGACCAGGCGAGCCTGGCCGATCGCCTCGTGTTGCGGCGCGGTCGACGTGATCGACGGCGGCGTGTAGCGCGCGAGGTGGGTCAGGTACTCGGCGGCACCGAGCACCGCCAGCATCCCGACGATCGCGACGGACAGTGGGACGAGGCGAGGGCGGACCCACCGGACGGCGCGTGCGCGTTGACCGCGGAGCTGACTCGCGAACGACGCCGAGTGAATCGTCGCCGTGGGGAGGCTGGCGGGACGATCGAAGAGCATGGGTTCAGTATTCACCTGCTCGTCGAGCGGTGCACGCGATCGCGCAGGACGAACGCGCCGGCGTTGCCACGCGGGCGTGTAGGTCGGAGTGCGCCGGGCTTTCGTGCGCCCGCCGAACGTGATCGATCCGCCGATCACGATCCCAGCTCCGGTGCAGCCTGACCTCGCTCCGTGAAGGTGCCGTTCTGCTGGTAGCGCTTGTTCTGGAGCTTGTTGAGCGTGACGCGCGCTTTCCAGCCGAGGTACGCGCGGCCGAACGTCAGCATGTTGCCGGGGTCGTAGTAGGGATTCTTCACGGTGCTCATGCCGACGAGTGCGAGCACTTGTTCGGCGACCGAGACCGGGCACCCTTCGAGGCGGACGATCGGATCCTTCAGCTTGCCCTTCGCGCTCGCGAGCTTCGCGAAGATGTCCTGCGACTTGATGGTGTGCGGATCGAGCGTGGTGCGCGGCTTGTAGAGGTTCTCGATCGCGACGGGCTTGCCGTTGATGTTGCCCTTCCAGTCCGCGCAGTCGCCGATGAAGATGACCTTCTCGCCGGGTTTCGCGTCGATGTCACCCTTGTACGCGCCGAACACGACGTGCATGCGCGGCATCTTCTTGTCGGTGTCCTTGTCGAACACGCGGAGGATCTCGATCGCTTCTTCGATCGCACCCGGGCAACCGCCCCAGCAGTAGTCGCCGGCCTCGGCCTCGGGAGGTGGTCCGGCGTACGCGCTGATGTTGGTGCCCTCGAAGTACTTTTCGACGCGGATCAACCCGACCTTGAAGCCCTTCGCACGGGCCTTTGCTTCGGCGAGCGAGACGTCGCCGGTGACATCGATCTTCGAGAGGTCGGTCGAGCCGAAGCCTTGCTCGGCAGACAGCCGGATGTGATCGACCGTGTTCGGGTCGACGCCGATGATGCTGCAACACACCGCATCGAACGCGATCTGCGAGTTGCCCATGATGATCAGGCCGAGCGGGAACGGCGTCGGCGTCAGCATGCGGCCTTCACCGGCGGTGATCGCGTCGATCGCGATGAACTGCGGCTGGATGATGTGCTGGAGGTCCGCGATCTTCTCGTTGAGCTTGTGATCGTGATCGATCAGCCGATGGCGGTCATCCTGGATGCCGATGTACGCCTTGCAGGAGAACGTCACCGTGGTCCACGGGTGCGCCTTGAACTTGGGGCAGTTGACGAAGAAGTCGGCGCGCGCGACCGGCTCGGGGGTGAACAGGTAATCGCGCAGGCGCTCCGGATGCGACAGCGGGATCTCGACCTGCTGGGTCTCCTCGAAGCAGTAGCGCTTGACGTCGATCTTCTCGAGCATCTTGTCCCAGCCCGATTCGCGGAACGCGACGCGCGACGGAACGGTGATGCCGCACCGCTCCCCGGCGGCGAGCTCGGTCATCTCCGAACCGCCGACATCGCGCAGCGCCTGCAGCACACCTTCGCCGAACTCGGGTCGCGTGAACGCATAGGGGAACAACGGGCCGGCCGCGACCAGGTTCGGCTTGACCAGCGTGCGCCCGAAGGGACGGAGGCCGAGCTCTTCGAGACCCTCGCGGATGATCGTCCTGATCTTCTCGGGATCGTAGTCCCGGCAGTTCCGGATGATGACCTTCGGCCGTGTCGGGATCTTCATGCGGCCCAGCATAGCGCGGACCACGGGACGGGCGATCCCTGGGATCGCCGACCGAGCCTCAGCGACCGGAGCCGGAGCCCGCGGCGGGCTTCTTGGGCTCGTCCTTCTTCGGCGCGGGCTTCTTGGGCTCGTCCTGCTTCGGCGCGGGCTTCTTGGGCTCGTCCTTCTTCGGCTCGTCCTTCTTCGGCTCGTCCTTCTTCGCGACGGGCGGATCGCCGGCGGGCGGACCGTCGGTCTTCTCCCGCGTCGGTTCGGGGGTCGGCGGAGGCGTGGGCTGCGTCTTCGGCGGCTCGGCCGCGGCGACCTTCGGGCGGTAGTCGACGTACGCGAGCCACTGCTCGACCTGATCGATCTGCGCGTTGACCTCGATCTCGCCCTTCTGGAAGCGCTCGCCGAGCTCGTCGCGAAGCTTGGTGAGCTCGGTCCGCGCGCTCTCGGTCTTCGCGGCCGTCGCGATCGAATTCGGGGCCTGCGCGACCGCGGTCCTCAGCTCGGCGAGCTTCTTGTTGGTCTCGAGGAACAGGCGGCGGACGTCCTGCAGGCCTAGCGGCGTGCCGACCGAGGTCATCGAGCGACCGCGCTGCTCGAGCAGGCTGATCCGCTTGGACAGCTCGTCGAACCGATGCTTGTAGTGGTTGGTCACCGCGGTGACCTCGTCCTGCATCGCCGCAACATTCGACGTCTTCTCACAACCGGCGACGGCGAGGAGACTAGTCAGGATCAGCGCGTGGAGCTTCATGAGCCCAGCGGTTGTCTCAAACACCGCCACGCTACGCAAGCGGCGGGGCGTCGTCGCTCCACGCGCTGCCGTGAGAATCGATCGTATCTATGTGGTGGAGGAACTGCGCGTAATACGGATGATCTCCAAGCGTCGCCGAGTCCGCGATCACCAGCAGGAAGCGCTTCGCACGGGTCAGCGCCACGTTCATCCGCCGCGTGTTGGAGAGGAAGCCGATCTCGCCGCGTTCGTTGCTGCGCACGAGATCGACGATCACCGCCTCCTTCTCGCGACCCTGAAAGCCATCCACGGTCCCGATCTCCAGCCCGGCCTCCCGCTCGGCGCGCAACAGCTCACGCAGCCTGCGCGCCTGTGCGGAGTACGCCGCGATCACCGCGATCTCTGTCGGTGGTAACCCGCGCGACAACAACCGGCGCGCCTCGGCCGCTACCCGCTCGGCGTTGCCGCTGTTGAACGTGCTCGGATCGAACTGGAACGACGGCATGTTGTTGAGCGAGCCGCCGGGCTCGAAGTCGGTGCGCTGCTCGAGCCAGTCCTTGCCGGCGGTGTCGATCAGCCACAGCGGCCTCGGGCGCAGCGGATCTGGGACCACGCCGAGATCGTCGAGCGTGTGCGCGGCCACCGCAGGCGAGGCGACGAGCTGGCCGTCGTACTTGCTCGCCGACGGGAACTCCATGATCTCGCGATGCATGCGGTGCTGCTGCACGAGCATCACCGAGGGTGTGGTGGGCCGGGTGATCATCCGCTCGAAGATCGTCGAGCCGAGCGCGGCCTCGACCTGTGGGCCACCCGTGATCACGGGTCCGAGCTGATGAGGATCGCCGGCGAGCACCGCGACGCGCGCCTTGGCCAAGGCGACGAGCAGGAGTGGATCCGGTGCTTGCGTGGCCTCGTCGATGACGACGCACTCGAAGATCTGGGTAGATGTCTGGCGCAGCAGCGACTGATCGCAGCCGACCACCGTCGCGAGCACCACGTCGGTGCGCGCCAGGATCGCTTGCGCCGCGTTCGCCAGCTCGCGCGCGGCATCGCGATCGAGGGCGCGCGCCTCGGTCCACAGCGCTTTCGCCTCCGCCCCCCTCTTCCCGGAGGCGGTCTTGCGGAGCTGGCGCGCGCGATCGCGCCACTCGCGGGCGAGCTTGCTCGCGCCGTCGGCATCGACCTGCGCGTCGAGCGTCAAGGCGAGCAGTGCGGGCCGGATCCGCGCCGGATGACCGAGCCGCACCGCGCGCACCCCGGCGGCGGCCAGCCGCAGACCGAGGTTATCGACGGCGGTGTTCGAGGGCGCCGCACACAGCACGCGCTCGCCCCGCGCGACCCGTTGCCGGATCACCTCGACCAGCGTGCGCGTCTTGCCCGTCCCGGGCGGGCCGTGGATCAGCGTGATGTCGCCGGAGCGCAGCGCGAGCTCGACGGCCTCCCGCTGCTTCGGATCGAGCTCCTCGTCGAAAGGCGTCCACGATCGCTTCGCGAGTGGGTAGGGCGGCTTGAGCCCGGCTGCGACATCGCGGGTTCGCGCGAGATCCGAGGTCGCGGGCGCTGCCTTCGCGCGCTCGATCGCCAGATCGCCGCGATCGAACGTCACCTCCGGCGCCTCGGGATCGAGGTTGTACTCGCGCTCGAGCTCGTCGACGGCGCGGTCGATCATCAGCCACACCGACTGCTCCTCGCGGCGCTCGAACACGCCGCGGACACTGGTCGGCTCGTCGGGATGCTCGGCCCACAGCCGCACCGGATCGCCCGGGCTGATCCGCAGGTTGTCGAGATCGATCGTCGCCGGCACCGCGACACGTACGCGGACGCGATCGCCCGGGGACGCTTGCTCGTCGACGATCTTCAACCGCGCGAGTGCCACCCCCAGCGCCACGCGCTCGGAGAGCACGCGTCCGGACCGCTCGAGGGCGAGCCGCGCGCGTACAGCCAGCCGCTCCTCGCGCCAGGCGGCGGCGAGGGCATCGAGCCATTCACGAGCGTCGATCACGACGTCAGGTTACCGCCGCGCGCCACCGGCCTGGGGACCAAGAAACACCCTCGGGTTTCTGGCCCCGCGCCGAGCCTCCGCCGTTGCATCGTCCGGAAGACGTTGGGATAGTCCCGCCGTGGAATCTTCAGCCCCCGAGAAGCTAACCCGTCGCACGACCTCCATCGCGCAACTGCTCGCGACGCGCGTGCAGGACACGCCGGATCGCGAAGCGTATCGCTACCCGGTCGGCGACGACTGGCGCTCGATGACGTGGCGCCAGGCGGGCGAGCGCGTCAAGGCGATCGCGGCGGGCTTGCTCTCCCTCGGCCTCAACCGCGAGGAGCGGGTCGGCATCCTGTCGAACACGCGGCTCGATTGGCTGCTGTGTGACCTCGGCATCCTGTCGGCGGGGGGCGCCACGACCACCGTCTATCCGTCGAGCGGCGCCGAGGAGTGCGCGTTCATCCTCGCGGACTCCGACACGCGGTTCGCGTTCGTCGAGGACGCCGGCCAGCTCAAGAAGCTCGTCGCGCACAAGGCCGAGATGCCGAAGCTGTCGAAGATCATCCTGATCGACGGCACGCCGGATGCCGGCGTCAAGGACTGGGCGATCACGCTCGCGGACCTCGAGGCCGCGGGCGCCGCGCACCTCAAGCACGATCCCAAGGCGGTCGACGAGGTCGTCAAGGGCATCAAGGGCGAGCACCTCGCGACGCTGATCTACACCTCGGGCACCACCGGCAAGCCGAAGGGCGTGCGGCTGCTGCACGAGTGCTGGGCGTACACGGCCGACGCGATGGAAGCGACGAAGCTGATCACCCCCGACGACGTGCAGTACCTGTGGCTGCCGATGTCGCACTCGTTCGGCAAGGTGCTGATGTCGGGCCACATCGCCTCGGGCTCGGTGTGCGCGGTCGACGGCCGGATCCCGAAGATCGTCGAGAACCTCGCCACCGTGAAGCCGACGATGATGGCGGCGGTGCCGCGGATCTTCGAGAAGGTCTACAACAAGATCGTCGAGGGCGCGAAGCAGGGCGGGATGAAGCAGAAGATCTTCGAGTGGGCCCTCGCGACGGGTCGCAAGGGATCGCAGCTGCGCCAGCAGGGCAAGATGCCCGGCGGCATGCTCGCGCTCAAGCTCAAGCTCGCCGACAAGCTGGTGTTCTCGAAGGTCAAGGCGCGGTTCGGTGGTCGCGTGCAGTTCTTCATCTCGGGCTCGGCGCCGCTGTCGCGCGAGATCGCCGAGTTCTTCCACGCGTGCGGAATCCTGATCCTCGAGGGCTACGGCCTCACCGAGTCCTCCGCCGCGTCGTTCGTCAACCGCCCGTCGAAGTACGCGTTCGGCTCGGTCGGGCTGCCGATGCCCGGCACCGAGGTCAAGCTCGCCCCCGAGGACAAGGAGATCCTCCTGCGGTCGCCCGGCATCATGCAGGGCTATCACA
>JANNBP010000252.1:0-12734 GCA_031385555.1 Deltaproteobacteria bacterium
TCGTCCACCGACGTCGTCGTGGTGACGCCCGACAACCCGACCGACAAGCCCGTGGCGAAGCCCGACAAGCCACCCGAGAAGAAGATCGAGCCCCCCGACGCCGGCAGCGGCTCGGAGGTCGCGCCGCCGCCGCCGCCCACCGGCACGACGGTCCAGACGATGCTCCAGGATCAGCGCGCCGCGATCGCGCGTGGCGATATCGAGGCCGTGATCGCGACGCTGGCCCCCGAGGCGATCGGGTTCGGCGTCGACGCAGACGAGCTCGCCCTCGATCGCACGGCCGTGGCAGCCCAGCTCAAGCGCGACCTCGGTGAGCTCTCCGGCGGGACGCAGGGGATCGAGGTCAAGTTCACGCACATCGGCCAGGAAGGCAGTCACGCCTGGATCGCGCAGGAGCTCGAGTTGTCGTCGCCCGGCAAGCCGCTCCGCAGGTTCGCGGTGACGATGCTCGCCGTGCAGGGCAAGGCAGGGTGGCAGGTCGTGGCGTGGCACTGGGCGGTCCCGGTGCGTGACGAGGTCGCCGAGAAGGTCGCGATCCTCGGCACCAAGCCCGGAGCAAAGGCGATCCCGAACAAGACGATCGCCGACAAGGATCTCGACAAGGCCGTTCGCGATGCCTTCGGATCGCGCAAGGGCTTCTCCGACTCACGCAGCGAGCGCGACGAGGGCTTCAACTTCGGCAGCGGCCCGCAGGAGCGGATCATCGGCGGCTCGAAGGTGAAGTCGATCTTCGGCAAGCTGCGTGCGGAGATCAAGCTGCACGACAACTCCGCCTACATCCTCGGCGTGTCATCGACCGTCGGCGTCGCACTCGTCAACGCGGACTTCACGCACAAGACGCGCGCCGCGACCGACATGACGCAGACGTTCCGCGTGCTCGCGGTGCTGCTCAAGGAGGGCGACGAGTGGAAGCTCGTGCTGACCCAGTGGTCGCACGGCGGGCCGATTCGTGGATAACCGAGCGGGCTAGCGGGCGAACTACGAGCGCGCGAGCGACGCGAGCTCGGCTGCCGAGAAGAAGAACGCGATCTCTTCCTTCGCCGTCTCCGGAGCATCCGAGCCGTGCACCGCGTTGCGCTCGATGTTGGTGGCGAATTCCTTGCGGATCGTGCCGGCGGCGGCCTTCTCCGGGTTGGTCGCACCCATGATCTCGCGGTTCTTCGCGATGGCGCCTTCGCCCTCGAGGACCTGCACGATCACCGGACCCTCGGTCATGAACTTCACGAGGTCGCCGTAGAACGGACGCTCCTTGTGAACGGCGTAGAAGGCCTTGGCCTGCCCGTCGGTGAGGCGGACCATCTTCGACGCGAGGATGCGAAGGCCAGCGGCCTCGAACTTCGCGGTGATGCCACCGATCTTGTTGTTGGCGACAGCGTCGGGCTTGATGATCGAGAAGGTGCGTTCGATGGCCATGGCGGGACTCCTTGCGGCGCGCAAGCTAGTCCAAAGGCTGTAGCATCGTCAAACGAATGGGTCCTGAAGCGCGCGTCGCATGCCCTGCCTGCGGAGGGCCGATTCACCCGGTGGCCGGCCGCTGCAAGCACTGCAAGACCGACCTCGCAGCACGGCGTGCAGGAAAGCCACAGGGACGCTCGGGCGCACTTCCATCGCTCGGGAACCGCACGCCCAACGAGCGGGCGGTCTCCGGGCCGCCCAGTCCGGGCCGCAGGACCGCCGGTCGCGCGGTGCTGCCCCTGGTCGCCCCGGCGACGGCCTCGTTCGGCATGGGCTCCCGGCTCCCGTCCTCGGGGCTCCCGACGGGGCATGCCGCGGAGCCACCGACCTCGTGGGCGGTGATCGTGATCGCGCTCTCGGCCGTCGCGATCATCGTCGCGGTCGGCGTGATCGCGGCGCAACTCTAGAGTTCGCGTGCGGCGATCCGAAGGCCAGGCGAATGATGGGTGGCGCGTCCTCGCGCCGGGGAAGGACAATTTTACGTTTGGGTCCAGAAGCCGAACAAGATCGCGAGCCTGGAGGGGTAGATCCTGTCCCCGATCGGGGAGTGAACGTAAAACGCACGACCGAGGAGGCTCCAGCCAGAGTTTGACGCACTGTCCGAATACCGGACAATGAGCAAATCGACCGGGTGAGCGCGCGAACCCCTGATCCCTGAGCTCAACCCTGAAGGACGGAGAGTCTTCCGGCGAAGGGAAGGTCGAGGTCAAGCCCGAGGTGAGCTGTCAGTTCCGTTGATGGCGCGGGAACGCGAGCTTCGCGAGAGCGAGCGCGCCTTGTTTCCACGGCACGCGATGGGTGACCCCGGCGCGGCCGAGCTGCTTCGCGTGCTGGCGGTACCACGTGAAGTTGCGGACCAGCGCGGCCTTGTTCGAGTACCGCGGCACCCAGCCGAGCGCTTGCCGCGCCTTCTCGATCGAGACGAACGAATCCTGCGTCACCGTCTCGTAGATCCACGGGTACAGCGGTGACAGCTTCGCGCGCTCGAGCCCGCGGAGCGCCCACAGAGCTGGCCCAATCGGCAGCGAGCGGATCCGGCGCGCGTGACCGGCGGAGTCGAGCACCGCCTGAAAGTCCTCGCGCAGCGTCGTGAACTCGCGTGCGCCCAGGTTGAACGTGTCGTTCGCCTTCGCCGCCGGCAGCGTTCCTGCGAGCACGCAGGCGGTGCACAGGTCCTCGACGTCGAGCAGTTGGTAGCGATTGCTGCCGCTGCCGAGGATCGGAAAGTCGCGGCCCTCCGCGGCCCACTCGTAGAGCAGCGCGAACACGCCGAGCCGTTCGGGTCCGACGAACGATTTCGGCCGCAGGATCGGCACCTCGCGCCCATGCGTCCGCGCCTCGAGGCAGACGTTCTCGGCCTCGATCTTCGCTATGCCGTACGGCCCGACGCCGTGCATCGGATCTGTCTCGACGAGCGGATGGTGGTCGGGCACGCCGTAGACGGCCGTCGACGAGATGTGGACGACCCGGCGCGTGCCCGTCGCCGCGAGCACCGTGCGCGTGCCCTCGATGTCGATCGAGTGGATCTCGTCGGCGGGATACAGTGGCAACGCCGCCGCGGCATGCACCACCACGTCGCACCCGTCGGCCGCACGTTCGACCGTCGCGTGATCGCGAATGTCGCCGGTGACCTCCTTGATCGCGCCGCGTTCCGGATAGCTGAACGGCTCGCGGTCGAGCGAGGTCACCTGGTCGCCGCGCGCGAGAAGGTGCCGCGCGAGATTGATGCCGAGAAACCCGGCACCGCCGGTGATCAGCCAGCGCATGAAGGCCTGATACCACGCGCCGCGTCACTTCGACGTGTGCGCGATGGAACAACGTTTCGCAACGTCAGGTCAGCGGACCGGAGCCGCTGCTGCCGTCGGTCGGACAGTCACCACCGGGGCACGCGGGATCGCCTTCATCGTAGCCACCGCCGCCGTCACCACCGTCGGGGCCATCGCCGCCGCCGCCGTCTTCGCAGCCATCGGGGCTATCGCATTCACCGCAGAAGTTGAGCCGCGTGATCGCGCGACCGTCGGTCGTGAACTGGGCGCTGTTCCCGGACAGCGTCTGGGTGCCGAGCTTGATCAGGTAGCTCATCGACTTGTTCTCGGACACCGTCATCGAGAAGCCGGTGTACTCGCCGCCCTCCTTGATCCAGTCATGGATCAGGACGACGCGGGAGCCGAGGCGAACGAGGTGATCCTCTTTGCCGATGCTGCCGTGATCGATCTCGCAGCAGTCGTTGACCGATTCTGCTCTCTGCTCGAGCTCCGATACCGATTCTGACAGGGGGCCGGAGCTGCACCCCACTGTGAACAACATTAGGAATAGGGCCTTGCGCATGGCCCTCCACTACGCAACCCACGTGCCGCGAGGATGTGTTCGAAACCTCGTCGTGGCGACCGTTGACCTGGGGGCAAACTGGACAACCCCCACCCAGTGCAACCCCCAGCTCGTCCGTGTTCGATCAGGATCTGTCCGTTGATCCGCTGTCAGTCAGGAGTGGACAGCAACTCGAGTAGCCACGTCGACGGTGCTCAATACGGATCGGGTGGCGGGCGTGGCGAGGCCGGCACCGGCAGCTGCGTCGGCAGCATCGCGAGCGCGCGGTTGAGCGTCATGTTCGCGCCGGCGTAGTTGCCGTTCCTCGCGTAGCTCTCCGCGTCGCCCTGCAACTGCAGGATCCGCGTCTCGAGCTCGTCGGTCGGTCGACTCGCGTCGAGCTGGGCGGTGAGCCGCGCCGACTTCTTGGCGATGAGCTCGTTGTCCACCAGGAACGTGAGAGCGAGCGCCGACAGCTTCTCGGCAGCCTCGCGCATGGCCGGCCAGTCGGCGGCGCGGCGACCGCGTGCGATCGCGTCGCGGAGCTGCGTGCCGGGACTCCCCAGATCGTCGAACGTCAAGCCGCGCGCGCCCATCGTCGTCGTGGCCTTCGAGACCAGGCGCTCGGCATCGACCCGCGGATCGACCGGCGCCTCCGGCGGCCTCGGCTTCGGATCCCGTGCCCCGACGACGGGCGGCAAGGCCGAGGGCGGAGGCTTCGCGCTCCCGGCCGGTGTTGCTCCACTGGGTGGCTTCGCCGTCGTGGGAGTCGGTTGGTTGTCGAGCGGTTGCGGCCGCACCTCGGCGATCACCTGCGGCGGCGCGAGGACTGGACTCGCAGCATCGGCCGGCGGCGTGACGATCGGCGCAGCGTCGACCGCAGGCGCGACGATCGGCGCAGCGTCGACCGCAGGTGCGACGATCGGCGCTGCATCGACGGGCGGTGCGATCGCGATCGGTGCGGCTGCATCGACCGGTGCGGAACCTCCACCGCGAGTCAGGGCGAACGCGGTGAGCCCACCGACCACGAGGATGCCGGCGACGGCGAACCACGCGACGCGCGAGCCCCGCTTGACGGGCGCCTCGATCACGCCGTGCCCGACCTCGTGCGGCGTCTGGAACGCGAGCTTGCTCGGCGGCGCGGCGACGGCGACCGGCGAGCTCGCGCCGAGCGTCGTCGGCAACATCGGCCGCGACCATGGGCTCTCGATCCAGAGCTTCGCGGACGCGATCGCCGCGGCGCGATCGTGGGGTCGAAACGGCGCGAGCGCCGCAGCCAGCGACGCGATGTCGGGGAAGCGCTGCTCCGGCTCCTTCTCGAGGCAACGCATGATCACGGCACGCAGCGGCTCCGGTGCCTCGGGAAGCGGCTCGGGATCATCCATCGAGATCTTCACCGCGATCTCGGTGACGGCCTCTGCGTGAAACGGATGCCGCTTCGAGACCAGCTGGTAGAGGATCACGCCGAGCGCCCAGATATCGGCGCGGGTATCGACGGTCTTGCTCGACCGCAGCTGCTCCGGTGCCATGTAGCCCGGCGAACCGATCACGCTCGACGTCTTGGTCAGCGAGGTGTCCTCGATCTGCGGGATCTTGGCGACCCCGAAATCGAGCACCTTGACGAGCGGCGTGCCGTCGGGCCGGCGACTCAGGAACAAGTTACCCGGCTTGAGATCGCGATGCACGATGCCGTGGGCGTGCGCCTCTGCGAGGCCGTCACACGCCTGCAGGAGGAAGTCGACGGCCATCCCACCGTCGACCGCACCACCCTCGAGCAGTCGCGCGAGATCGACGCCCTCGAGGAGCTCCATCGCGATGTACGGCCTCTCGGCGTGCATCCCGAAGTCGGTGACGCGGCAGACGTGCTCGCTGCGCAGCGAGGCGCAGGCCTTCGCCTCGCGGGTGAACCGCTCGATGCTGTTGTGCGAGTCCTTGATGTTGTCGGACAGGAACTTGAGCGCGACCTGCGTGCCGAGCTGGAGGTGCGTCGCCGCGACGACGGTCCCCATCCCGCCGGCACCGATCTGGCGCTCGACTCGGTACTTCCCCGCGATGATCTCGCCAACCGCCGACACAGCTGCAATGTACCTAACTCAAGCGCTGGCCTGTGTCGAACCTTCGCACAGACGAAGAATTGGTCGGCGGGGTGGCGAGTCTCCGAGCCGCGGCCCGGGGCTACGCTCGCTTACAGCGTGATCGGATAACGCAACGAACCGCCCATTCGCGTCGGCCGGAACTTCGCTCCCTGGATCACCTGTGCGACGCACGCGCCCACCGCCCCGTCGTCCGCGCTGCGGACCTTCGCGACGTTCACGGTGCCATCGGCGCTGACCGCGAGCTGGAGCTCGACCCGGACCTTGTTGGTGGTACCGGCAGGTTTGCAGGCCAGCACGCTGGGCCAGATCCGGCGCATCCCGACGAGGAAGTCGGCGGCGAACAGGCGCTCCGGCATCTCCGCCGCCGTCGCAGCGCACTCGCCGCTCGATAACCGATCCGAGAGCGCGCACTTCGGAAGCGGCGGTGCGGGCGGCTCGGGTGCGATGACCGGCGGCACCGGCTCGACCGGAGCCGCCGGTTGGGCGACCACCGTGGCCGGCTTCTTCGGCGTCGCCTTCGCGACCAGCGTGACCGTCGGTTTGGCCGTCGATGCCGCGGGCACGACGATCGCGACACTGTTGATCATCCCCGCTTGCACGTCGACGGGTTGCCGGATCGCCGCGCGCCCCGCGACGCGCAGCTCGATCTCGTGCATCCCGATCGCGAGCTCGTCGGCGAACCGTACGCCGCGACCACGCTCCTGGCCGTCGATCCAGATCGCGGCGGCGTCGGCTCCACTCACGGTCACGATCACGCGACCGGTCTTCGGAGCCTCGGGCACCGCCACCGCCTTGACGACGATCGTTGCGGGTTGCGCGACTGGTGGCGGAGGCGGCGCGGGCTCCGGCTCGCGCATCACCACGTACGCGACCCCGCCACCGCCGAGGAGGCCGGTCGCCACGGCGAGCGAGACGCCCAGCTGGCGGCGTCGCGCTGGGCGCGGTGTGGTCTGTCCCGTGCTGCGCTGGAGCGTCGTGACGGCCTCCGGCGCCACGACAGCCACCGGGCGCGGCACCGTCGGGCGATCGGAGGCACCGTAGAGGATGCGCGAGATGACCTCGGCCGCGCCGCGGTGCTTCGCGCAGAACGGCTCCAGCGCACCGGCGAACGACGCGACGTCGACGAAGCGGTGCGCGGGATCCTTCTGCAGCGCGCGTCCGATCACGGCCTCGAGCTCGGGAGCCTCGCCGAGCGGCCGATGTGGGTCCGTCGCGATCGCCACCGCCAGATCGGTCAGCGACTCGCCCTTGAACGGATAGCGATCGGCGATCAGCTCGTAGAGGATCACGCCGAGCGACCAGACATCCGAGCGCGCGTCGACCGAGCGGCTCGAGCGGACCTGCTCGGGAGACATGTACGCGGGCGAGCCGATCACGCTCGCGGTCTGCGTCAGCGACACGTCTCCGGCGACCACGACCTTCGCGACGCCGAAGTCGAGCACCTTGATCAGTGGCGACCCATCGGGCCGCCTGGTGAGGAACAGGTTTCCCGGCTTGAGATCGCGATGGACGATGCCGAGGGCGTGCGCCTCCGCGATCCCGATGCACGCCTGGATCACGTAGTCGATCGCCGTCGCGGTCGCGACCTTGCCACCGCGCAACACCGCGGCGAGATCCTCGCCCTCGAGCAGCTCCATCGCGATGTAGGGCGTCTCGCCGTCGATCCCGTAGTCGGTGACGCGGCAGACGTGCTCGCTCTTGAGCGCCGCACACGCCTTCGCTTCGCGGAGGAAGCGCTCGACGCTACCGGTCGCCTCGCTGGTCAGGAACTTGAGCGCGAGCGGCGTGTCGAGCTGGACGTGGCGCGCGGCATAGACCGCTCCCATGCCACCGACGCCGATCGGCGCGATCACCTGGTACTTCCCGGCGATCGTCTCCCCTGCCCGAGACATCGTCGCGAGCGTACCCGATCAGGGAGCCGGGGAGATCTCGCGCGTGGGCCCCGAGCCAGGCCCCTCGGGGATCAGCTCGCCAGCCGCTTCGCGAGGGTGACGCCCATCTCGGCCGGGGTCGCCGCGACGGCGATGCCGGCTTCCTTGAGCGCGGCGATCTTGTCGGCCGCGGCGCCCTTGCCACCGGAGATGATCGCACCGGCGTGACCCATGCGCTTGCCCGGAGGGGCCGTCTGACCGCCGATGAACGCGGCGACCGGCTTCTTGACGTTGTCCTTGATGAACTGCGCCGCGCGCTCCTCGGAGTCGCCGCCGATCTCGCCGATCATGAAGATCGACGAGGTGCCCGGATCCTCCGCGAACCACTTCAGCACGTCGATGAAGTCGGAGCCCTTCACCGGATCGCCACCGATGCCGACCGCCGTGCTCTGGCCGAGGCCCAGCTTCGTCAGCTGGCCGACGACCTCGTACGTCAGCGTGCCGGAGCGCGAGACGACGCCGACGCCGCCCGGCTTGTGGATGTAGCCCGGCATGATGCCGACCTTGCACTGGCCGGGCGTGATCACGCCGGGGCAGTTCGGACCGACCAGGACGACGCCCGGGTAGTCGTGGTCGAGCACGTACTTGACCTTGACCATGTCGCGCGCCGGGATGCCCTCGGTGATCGCGATGATCACTTGGATGCCCGCGGCGGCAGCTTCGAGGATCGAGTCCGCGGCGAATGGCGGCGGCACGTAGATCACCGTGGTGTTCGCACCGGCGTGCTCCACCGACTCGGCGACGGTGTCGAACATCGGGATCTTCTCGAGACCCTCGACCTTCGCACCGCCCTTGCCCGGCGTGACACCGGCGACGACGTTGGTGCCGTACTCGACCATCTGCCGCGAGTGGAACACACCCTGCGAGCCCGACATGCCCTGAACGACGAGACGCGTATTGAATCCAACGAGGACGCTCATGACTACTTGCCTCCCTTCGCCGCTTTGACAGCTTGCTGGGCACCATCGGCCATGTCGGTCGCGGTGACGATCGCGAGCCCGCTCTCGGCGAGCATCTTCTTCCCGAGCTCGACGTTCGTGCCTTCGAGGCGAACGATCAGCGGGATCTTGAGTCCGATCTCCTTCGACGCGGTGATCACGCCTTGCGCGATCGTGTCGCACTTCATGATGCCGCCGAAGATGTTGACGAAGATCGCCTTCACGTCGGGATCCGTCGTGATGATCTTGAACGCAGCGGTGACCTTCTCCGCCGTGGCGCCACCGCCGACGTCGAGGAAGTTCGCCGGCGCGCCGCCGTAGTGCTTGATGATGTCCATCGTCGACATCGCGAGCCCGGCGCCGTTGACCAGGCAGCCGATGTTGCCGTCGAGCGAGATGTACGAGAGGTCCCACTTCTTCGCCTCTTGCTCGGCCGCGTCCTCCTCGTTGGGATCGCGCCAGCTCTCGAGCTCGGGGTGCCGGAACATCGCGTTGTCGTCGAAGTTGATCTTGGCGTCGAGGGCGAGCACGCGGCCGTCCTTGGTAGACACCAACGGATTGATCTCGAGCATCGAGCAATCCGTGTCCTCGTAGCAGCGCGTCAGCGTCTTGAGGAACTTGCCGAGCTCGTCGCCGAGCTTGCCCGTCATCCCGAGCTGCTTCGCGAGCGAGCGCGACTGCCAGTCCTGCCAGCCGGTCGCCGGATCGATCGCGTGCTTGAAGATCTTCTCGGGGTGCTTGGCCGCGACCTCCTCGATGTCCATCCCGCCCTCGTACGAGGCCATCACGGTGACGCGCGCGGTGGCGCGGTCGAGGAGGATGCCGAGGTAGTACTCGTGCTCGATCGCGAGCCCTTGCTCGACGAGCAGCCGCTGGACCTTCTTGCCCTCGGGGCCGGTCTGCGGGGTGATCAGCGTCATCCCGAAGATCTTGTCGACGGCCGCCTCGGCCTCGGCCTTGGTCTTCGCGACCTTGACGCCGCCGCCCTTGCCGCGACCGCCGGCGTGGATCTGCGCCTTGACGACGACGACCTCGGTCTTCGCCTGCTCCTGCACCTGCGTGATCGCCGCCTTGGCATCGGCGGCACTGTGCGCGGCGATGCCGATCGGCACCGGCACGCCGTACTTCTTGAGCAGTTCCTTGCCCTGGTACTCGTGGATCTTCATCGAGCCGGGTGTATCACGGCTGAAATCGGATCGGTCTCCGCTACGGAGCGGGCTGGACGACGATGGCACCGGTGATCGTGACGGCCGTCTGGGCGAGTAGCCGTCCCTTGATCGACGTGCCCGCTCCGAACGTCACCGCCGTGGCCGTCAACACGACGCCTTCGAGGTGGGCCGACGCGCCGATCGTGACCGCGCCGCTGACCTGCCAGAACACGTTCTTGGCGAGCGCTCCACCGGTCAGGATCACGGTCTTGTTGGCGGCCATGTCGAGGGTCTGGGACATCTGAAAGATCCAGACGTCCGTCGGGCTACCGGTGAGCGTGAGATCCTCTCCGATCCCGAGAGGCGTGGTCCACCGATAAACCCCGGGCACGAGGGTCATGCCGCCGATGTCGGGACCGAGCGTGGTGACGTCGGGGGTGCGCTCGGACGCCTCCGTGAAGGCGCGTCCCATGTCGAGGATCGCCGCGTTCAGCTTGGCCGGTGTGGTGGTCGCGTAGTCGGCCGCGTAGAGCTTTCCGGTGACCTGTCCGGAGGTCGAGAACTCGTTCGTGCCATCGGCGCTGAGCGAGAAGCCGGTCATCGAGGTCGCGAAGCCGGGGCTGATGCCGAGATCTCCCGTGACCACGGCGCCGGTCCCGCTGATCGCACTCTCGCCGAGGATCGCAAAGTCGCCCGCGGTGCGCAGATTCACCGGAACACCGACGTCGACGGCACCGTCGGCCGCGGCGTCGGGAAACTCCGCAGGGGCGGCATCCACCTCGTCGAGCGACGAGGCAGGCGAGTAGGAGCACGCCACGAGACAGACCACGAGACCGGTTCTGATCATCTCCTCTGCCCTCGTGCACCGTGCGTGCCCCGTGCAACCGGCCGTGCGAACACGATCGCTGGCGCTGGCACCGGGGAAGCGTCCGCAGACCCTGCACGGTTGTCCTCGCGACGTCAGCGCGTCACATTGGAGCGGGTATTGCCGACGGAGGGCGTAGACTGCCTACATGGATGACCTGTCGATGGGCGAGGCGGACTTCGAGCGCATCATGACTGCGCTGGCTGCGAAGAAGGTGCGGATCACCATCGACGCCCTACCGGCCGCCGCCGCCTCGAAGGACTGGGAGCTCGCCGCGAGCCTGGCGGACGATCGGCTCGCGCGGCACGAGCTCGGGATCCGCGGCGTCTGGATCCACGACGTCAAGGACACGAACTCGACCCACTTCCTCGAGGAGCTCGGCGCCGATCCCGATCAGCAGAAGCGCCTGATCGCCGCGGGTGCCGTGTGGGTCGGTCCACGCCACCTCGCGCCGGTCTGAGATGGAGCACCGCGTCCTCGCTCACCTCGGCCTCGCAGCGCGCGACTACGACGCGGTGATCCGGCGCTACATCCCCGGCTACGAGCAGATGGTCGACACGATCGTGCGGCTCGTCGCGCGGCGAGCATCGCCGCTCGTGGTCGATCTCGGTGCCGGCACCGGTGCGCTCGGCGCTGCGATCGCGGAGCGCGTCCCCACGGCGCGCGTGCGGCTGCTCGACATCGACCCCGCGATGCTCGAGGTTGCCGGCGCACGCACCGAGGCGCATCGCGATCGGGTCGAGCTCCATCGCGGTGCGTTCGAGGACGAGCTCCCAGCGTGCGACGTCGTGGTCGCATCGCTCGCGCTGCATCACGTGCCCGCTCGCGCCGACAAGACCGCGCTGTTCGCACGGATCCGCGCGGGGCTGCGGCCCGGTGGGGTGGTGCTGATCGGCGATGCCGTCGTCGACGCTTCAGGTCCCGAGCGCGCCGAGATGTTCGCGCAGTGGGCCGAGCACATGGGGAGCCACGGCATCGCGCCCGACGAGGCGGAGCGGTTGTTCGCGCAGTGGGCCGGCGAGGACACGTACTACCCGCTGCGCGACGAGCTCGCGATGCTCGCCGAGGCCGGGTTCACGCGCCCGGAGTGCTTCTGGAAGTCCGGACCGATCGCGGTCTACGGCGCGTATCGCTGATTAGGACGGCTGGAAGCTGAGCGGGTAGCTCACCTTGACCGGCTCGGCGGGAGCCGGAAACCGGAGCCCGCGAAACACGCCGGTGACACATGCCGAGAGCGTGGGAGAGCCACCGCTCGTGCTGATCGTCGACACCGCTCCGTCGCGACCGATCACGAAGTGGGAGGTCACCTTCACGGCCGGCGCCGGTTGCGTCCGCTCGTAGCACAGCCGCATCCGAGCCGTCGACGCCTGGATCACGCGCTTGATCACGTCGGGAGCGAGCGAGCCCTGCACGGTCGTCGCCGCACCGCGAACGCGCGCGACACCGGCCGGCTTCGCGAGCCGAGCTGCCGGCGTGGAGGCCTTCGTCGGCTTCGTGGCGATCGCGGGAGCACTCGGCGGGGAGGTCGACGCGACGGTCAGACAGGCCTCGAGGGCGAGCTCGGCGAGCGGCTTGCTCGGCGCGGAGACCGAGCAGTCCCACTTCTTGCCGGCGACCTCCGCACGTACCTCGGCCTCGAACCGGTGCTCCTTGTACATCCCGGAATCGATCTCCTTGAACAGGATCCAACCCGTCGGCGTCGGGTCGGCGCGGATCCATGCGACGAGCTTGTCGGACGTGCTGAGCTGCTTGGCGGCCGCGAGGTTCGGCGTGCTGAATTCGTCGACCGCCGACAGGTTCACCATGAACGCGCCCTGCCGCAGGTTCGCCCGGTGCGCACCGTCGGCCGCGTCGCGCGGCGGCGTCACCGTGGTGCCTTCGGGGACCTCGAGCGCGAGGCCCAGCGAGGCGACCGTGATCCGCTGCTTCGGCTTGCGCGCGAGCTCGCCTGCGCCGTCATCGGGCTTCGCCGGCGCCGGTGCCGGTGCCGGTGC
>JANNBP010000291.1:0-28591 GCA_031385555.1 Deltaproteobacteria bacterium
TTCGCGGCACACACCGGTCTGTCCTGACCGCCGCGTCGACCGAGACGAACGTGCGGTGACGCACGTCCCCGAAGTCGGACGCTACAAGATCGTCGGCAGATGACGCGCAAGCAAGGGCTGCCCGATCCTCTCGCGGTCGACGTCAGTTCATGCGTTGTTGCTTCGTGGCGGCCCACGATGGGTGTTCGAAAGACCCAGCTGGTCGCTCGCGACGACGCCGCTGTCGCTGAGACCCGCTGTGAGATTCGTCGTCGCGACACGGGCGAACGCGTCGTTAGTTGTCCGCAGACAACGCAAGGCACGGCTGCCAGATCCTCTCGCGGTCGACCGACCCCACCATCGAGGTGCGCCACCCACCGCCGCGTTCGATATCACCTGTGCTGAAGCGCGAACGACCGGAAGATTTCTTTGGGAGAGAGAACGCCAACGGTGGTTCAGGCGTTTTTTGATTCGTGGCGTTTGCAACAAGAGCTCGCCATCGCCTGAGACCAGCTGTGTACGAGTCCGCAAAGGAGAGCTAGTCCACCGCGGCTGCCCCGAAGTGGGCGGCCGTTGAATCCGCTCGCGGTCGCTCGCACCATCGAGGTCCATCCGCACGTTGTCTCGCGCCGGAAGCGCGTTCTTCCGAACGTCACAAGAAGCGGCCGAAGGTCGACCCACGCCACCCGCTGCACGTCACGCTCCGCGCGGTTTCCGGTGTGGGCTCGCTACGCAAGCGGGATGTGTTTCAGGCGATCGGCTACGCCACGGTCGCGGTGGCCAAGCACGACCAGTTCCGGATCATCCACCTCAGCATTCAGACGAATCACGTGCACCTGATCGTCGAGGCCGCTAGCAAGGCCGCGCTGAAGCAGGGGATGCAGTCGTTCCAGATCTCCGCAGCGAAGCTGATCAATCGCGCGTTGCGGCTACGGTCAGGAGTGCGCCGCAAGGGTCAAGTGTTCGCCGATCGCTACAACGCCCGCGCGTTGACGTCACCGCGTGCGGTGCGCAACGCGCTTTGTTATGTGCTCAACAATTGGAGACATCACGACGAGCATCAACGCACGATGGCGCGCGACTGGAAGGTCGACCCGTATTCGAGCGCCGTCGCGTTTCCCGATTGGAAAGAGCGCGCCGAGTCTCCGATCCTGTACCGGCCACCGCAAACGTATTTGGCGCTCGTGACATGGCGAGCCAGGACCTGGCTTCTCCGCGAAGGCTGGAAGCGGCACGGACTGATCTCGGTGTACGAGGTGCCCGGCCCGCTAATCTCCCCGCGAGTCCGATCTCGCAAGCGCTGAGTGACATGCTTGGCACGTCGACGCGTCATTGCTCTGCCAATAAGAGAGCCTCCCGGCGGTTCGCGTTTCAGTACAGGTGATATGGACCGGAGCGGCGGTAGGTGGTGCACCTCGATGGTGGCGTCGGTCGACCGCGCGAGGATCTGGCAGCCGTGCCTTGCTGTTAGCGAGCACGCCTCATGACGGCTGTGGCCTGATTTTCGAGCGGGCTAGTTGAGGGACACGGTTCTCGACACCATCGTCGAAGTGGTTGGCGGGGATCCAGCTGGCTGAGGTACACGCGACCTCCGGCACTCCGGAGCTGAGCATAGGGCTCGCCAAATAAGGTGACGTCGACGGTGTTAGAGCACCGCCGACGACGTGCTCCACGCCGGCCCCGTTGAAAAAGTCGGCCCGAAGCACTTCACACATCGTCCGTCACGCGTTCGACGTCAAGACCTGGCTCGCGAGGCCTCCCTCAGTCGAGGCCGCTCGGCCGGCTACGTGTCGATGTGGTGCGGCGAGTGGGCCGACCGGTGGCCGGCTCGTGTTGCACTGCCACGATCTTCGCGTGCGGCAGCTGCGAGGTCCCGAGGAGCCGACCAGCGCGCCTACGACCGTCGTGCTCGTCTGCCGGCGGTATCGCTGCACCCGCTACGATCGAGACGTCGGTGTTCACGCTGATGAGCGCGGAATCCGCCGCGGCAGATCTCGCCGAGGCCGCGAACGATACCGTCGTCGTCGATGAGCATGTTCCAGCGCCAGTCATGGACGTCGGAGTTGTGCGCGAAAGTACACTGCCATCGATTCGATGGACGCTGCGAGGCCGTGGTGCTCGTCGTGCCGCGGGGCGCCACGCAAGCACTACGGGTTCGCGGCGATCGCGATGGCTGCTCATCTCCCAGCGGGTCACAGTGACAGCGCGTTCGCGAACCTCAGCGACGAGGTGGTCGTTCGAACGCCCATCGATTGTGCGGCCGCGAATCAACAAGGCTTGAACCGAGAGGAAAGTCTCCCGGCGGTTCGCGTTTCAGCACAGGTGATATGGAACGGAGCGGTGGTAGCTGGTGCACCGCGATGGTGGCGTCGGTCGGCCGCGCGAGGATCTGGCAGCCATGCCTTGCGTTGTCAGCGGACAACTAGCAACGCGTTCGCCCGTTTCGCGACGACGAATCTCCCAGCGGTCTCAGCGACCGCGGCGGTGTCGCGAACCTCAGCGACGAGCTGGTCGTTCGAACGCCGATCGATTGCGCGGCCACGAATCAACCGACGTTGGCGTTCTCTCTGCCAATAAGAAAAGTCTCCCGGCGGTTCGCGTCTCTGGACAGATGATATGGAACTGCACCGAGCGGATCCCGGAGTGTGAGGTGGACGGCGACTCGATCATGAGTGCTTGCGGTGTGATTTCGAGGTCGACGCGTTCGGCCGGTCCGGATCAAGCTGATCGACAAACGTGATGACGCAGCTGGGAAACGTATCGGCCCCGATGTTGTAGAGGATGTCGGCGGCGCGCGTGTCGCACGGCAATACCCGAGCACGAGTCACGGGTACGACTTTCCGTCCTTGTACTTCTCGCCGTACTTGTTGAGGTGCTTGGTCTCCGCACCTCGCGCGATCGAGAAATCCACGGTCGCGTCACCGGCGGTGGTATCGAGCGCCTTCATCGTCGGCTTCTCCATCCGACGCGTGTACGCGTAGAGCTTGAACTTCCCCGGCGGCACGTTCGCGATCGTGAACTTCTTCGTCTTCTTGTCGAGCGACGCGTGATACGGGTTCGGCAACACGAGCACCGTGGCCGCCATCTCCGGGTGGATGTTGCAGTAGATCTCGGCGGTGCCTTTGTAGTTCTTGAAGGCGTCCTTCGTGTCCTTCTTCTCGCCCTTGTCGAACGAGCCGAGGTCGAACTTCGGCTTCTGTGAGAACACGTTATGCAGCAGCTTGCCGCCGTTCGGGAACTCGACCTTTTCACCCGTGGTGATCGCGACGAGATCGGGAACGAACTTGCGATCGTTGGTCTGGGTGATCGTCGCGGCGACGACTTCTTTGCCGGGCTCGTCGGGCGTACCGACGACGTAGATCACCACCTCGACACCGGTGACCTCGGTCTTGCCGTCGGCCTCGGTGACCACCACCGTGCCGCTGACCGTGCGGCCCTTGGCCTTGGGTTGCGCGTACGCGACGGACGACAGCAACACGAGCGCTAGCAATGCACGCATCAGAACAACACTCCCCAGATGAACCGTGGCGCCGAGTTGATCTGATGGACGCCTACCAGGAAGGAGGCGGACAGCCAGAACCGGCCCGAGGTCCACGACATGTTGGGTCCGACGCCGGCCCAGTCCCGTTTGTTCAAGTCCCGGTCGAGATTCACCACCGCGATGCCTTCGACGCCCAACCGCAGGTTGTTCTTGACCTCGATCGACACGCCGGCCGCGGGGTGGAGCTCGACTTCCGGGTCGTTGTTGATCCGGGCGATCGCACCCAGATCGATTTGGGCGTGGAAGCGCCCTGACTGGTAAGCGAGAATGAAGTCGGCCTCGCCGATGGTGGTGTCGCGCTGGTTGACGTCGCGCTTCGCCGCGATCCGGACCAGTGGACCGAAGCCATCGGGCTTCTCGGGATCGAGCTTGTTGAACCGGTAGCGAAGCTCGGCACCGTACTTCTCGACGGTAAAATCGGTCGTCGCCGGGTCTCCACCGACGCGGCGCCACAGCAGCTCGACCGGGATCACCAGCTCGAGCTGATCGGAGATGCCGACGAGCACACCCCACCAGAGCGCGGTGTCCTTGGTGGTGTCGTCGACCAGGCCGTTGCGCTCGTAGACCCATTGCTGGATCTCGACGCCCTTCTCCGGCAGCACCTCGGCGCCGTACAGCCAGCCGTATTGAGAGCGCCCAGCGTGCGCGGTTGCGGTCAACGCGCAGATGAACAGGACAGGCGCCAGTCGCACGGTGGCGAGCTTACTCCGTTTCCGCGGGCTGGTAATGTTTCCGCCATGATCGATCACATCGGGATTCGTTCTTCCGACCTCGCGCGCAGCAAGGCGTTCTACGCGAAGGCGCTCGCACCGATTGGCTACGCTCAGCTGATGGAGTTCCCGGGCGGCGTGGGCTACGGCGTCGCTCCGAAGCCGGATTTCTGGATCGATGGGCGCCAGAGCGACAAGCCGATCGACCACGTCCACGTGGCCTTTCGCGTGACCCGCCGCACCGAGGTCAAGGCGTTCTACGACGCGGCGATCGCCGCCGGCGGCAAGGACAACGGCGCTCCCGGCGTGCGCCCGCACTATCACCCGGACTACTACGCTGCCTTCGTGCTCGACCCCGACGGCCACAACATCGAGGTCGTCTGTCACGAGCCCTATCTCGGCTAGCTGCCTACCTACTTACTCGCCGTCGTGCTCGACGTACACGAACCAGACGGCGAGCACCGTGCGGTCCTTGTCGAGCGCGATCCGGATCGTCAGATCCTGCCCGGCGTAGCTCCGCGAGGCACGCACCCACGTGGTGCCCTTCGGCGCCGTCTTGTGGAAGCGGAGCTGATCGCCGTCGAGATCCTTGAGCTTGATGTCCTCGATGACCAGCGTCGCTTCCTTCGCGACGTGTGCCCAGGTCGCGACGAAGCAGGCCTTGAGCGTGGCGAGCTCCGGCGGCGAGCTCGCCCTGCCCCGCGCGAGCTTCGCGCATTCGGATCGATCACTCTGCACGCTGAACGCCAGGGGCTTCTTGAGCGCGGGCGCGGTGGTGCCACGCGTCATCGCAGCAACCCACGCTTCGGCGGACTTCGACGGCGTGTCGGCGATGGCGACCGAGGACAGCGCGATCAGGAGGAGGAGGGCCTTCATGCCACCAGCTCGATCCCGGGCTCGTCGACGAGCAGGCCGATGTGAGCCGCGGGCAAGCCCTCGGCGCGCAGCTCGTCGACGCAGGCCTGCGTGCGGTCAGCCGGGACGCACAGCAACAGCCCACCGGACGTCTGCGCATCGCACGCGAGGGACGCGAGCAGCTCGGACTCGATGTCACTCGGGGGCTCGGCGGCGAGCGGGGCCCCCGGCGCCCAGCGCACGAGGTCGGCGAGGAACGCGCGGTTCGCCTTACTCCCGGCGGGACACACTTTGTCGCGCAGGTGCTTGAGGGCCTCGGGGAGCACGGGCAGCACCGAGATCGAGATCCGTGCACCGACGCTGCTGCCGCGCGTGATGTTGCGGAGGTGACCGAGGAGCCCGAAGCCCGTGACGTCGGTCGCCGACGTGACGCCGTGCGCGTGCCCGATCCGAGCGGCGCTCGCGTTGAGTGTCGTCATCGACGCGATCGCGGCGGCCGCGGCCTCGGGGCTCGCGATGCCCTTCTTGATCGCCTGACCGATGATGCCGGTGCCGAGCGCCTTGGTGAGGACGAGCGACTGTCCCGGCTTCGCGGTGCGGTTGCTCCACAGCTCGCCAGGCCCGACATCGCCGGTGACCGACAGGCCGAACTTCACCTCTGGATCGCGCACCGTGTGACCGCCGACGACGGCCACGCCGGCCTCGGCACAGACTCGCGCACCGCCTCGCAGGATCGCGTGGAGCACCTCGAGCGGAAGCTGGTCATCAGGGAAGAACACCAGGTTGAGAGCGAATCGCGGGACACCGCCCATCGCGTAGACGTCGGAGATCGAGTTCGCGGCAGCGATCGCACCGAAGGTCTCCGGGTCATCGACCAGGGGAGCGATGACATCGGCGGTGAGCACGAGATCGCGACCGTTCGGGACGCGCACGATCGCCGCATCGTCGGAGTAGGCGTGATCGACCACGATATCCGCGCGACGCAGCCCTCCCGAGCTGCCACCTGGCAGTTGTTCGAGCACGTGCGTCAGCTCGCCGAGCCGGACTTTGGCGGCTCAACCACCGCCGCGCGCATAGTGCGTGAGGCGAATGGCAGAGCCTTCGGGAGTGTTGTGAACGGTCACGCCCACAGCGTAACTCACAAGTTCTGGAGCTGCTCTGCGACGACGGCCATGTCGTCCTGCGTGACCCCGGCGTTGACGATGCACGTCAGGATGCGCTGTCCCGCCGCGGTCGCCCGATCCTGGTCGAGCCCCGTCTCGTCCTTGTCCTTCCACTTGCGCGCCCACGCCAGCACCTGGTCGAGGACACTCTTGCCGCATGCGGCATCGCTGCACGAGCACGCCTTGACGGCGAGGACTTCGATCTCCGCGATCGGGTCGGCCTTCGGCTGCGAGGCGGCGGCGATCCGCTTCGAGCACGCCGCGATCTCGGTGCTGAGCTTCGTCAACGCGGTCGTGGCGGAGCTGTCGAGTTGTCCGAGTTTCGGACCGATGCCGGCGACCCACTTGCCGTACGCCTCCGACGGACCGATCGCGCACTGCATCGTCGTGCACGCGCAGATCGCGTTCTTGAACGCCGTCACCTTCGCGATCGCCTGCGCGTTGATGTCGCCGCCGGTGGTGCCGCTGTTATCGACCTGCCACGGATCGACGACGTTCGGGGGGGTGACCGGCGGGTCGGGTCGGTCGGGCTGCGTCTCGGGTTTGTCGGGGGGCGGCTCGGGCTTTTCCGGCTCGTCCGGCTGCTCCGGCTTGTCGGGAGTCTCGCCGGCGTCCGCGGTGGCGACGACGGGTGGGTCCTTCTTGCGGGTCGCGGCGAAGATGCCGATGCCGCCACCGATCAAGACGATCGCGCCGATCGCGACGAACAGCAGCTTGCTCTTGCCTTGCGCCGGCGCCGCGTCCGGCGGTGGCTGCGGCGTGGGGTACGGACTGTATGGGGGCGAGGGTGGTGGCGTCGCCGTGTTGTAGCCACTGGGCGCGGGACCTGGTGGCGGCGGTGGAAGGAAGGGTTGCGGCGCGTAGGCGGGTGGAGCGACGGGTGGAGCGACGGCACTCCCCGGACCGGTCGCCAGCGTCGGACCGACGACACCGTGCATTGCCGACATCGGCGTCGAGACCTGCGCCGTGCCCTGCCCGCTCTCCGCGGGAAACTGGGCGAGCAGCGCGCCGAGCTGTTCGCCGAACAGCTCCATCGTGGCCGGGCGCGCGTTCGGATCTTTCGACACCGCAGCCATCACGAGCTGATCGATGTGCGGCGGGATCTGGAGATCGGTGCGGCGCTGCGATGGCGCGACCGGTGTCTCGGTGAGGTGCTTGGACAGGATCGCGAGCACCGTGGCACCCTCGAAGGGCATCCGGCCGGTGATCATCTCGTAGAGCATGCAGCCGAGCGCGTAGACGTCGGTGCGGCCGTCGATCTGCTCGGCGCGGATCTGCTCGGGCGCCATGTACTGCGGCGTGCCGAGCATGTCGCCGGCCTGGGTCATCGCGGCCTGGGTGGCGCGGCCCTCGTCGCGCAGCTTCGCGATTCCGAAATCGAGGACGCGAACGACATCCTTCTGCCGGCCGCGCGTCGACAACATCACGTTGTCGGGCTTGAGGTCGCGGTGGATGATGTTGTGCGAGTGCGCGTCCGCGAGCGACGCCGCCACCTGCGAGGCGATCGACAGCGCGCGACGGAGCGCCACCGGCGACTCGGTGTGGATCACCTCGCGCAGCGAGCGACCCTCGACGAACTCCATCGCGATGAAGAACGTGCCGTCGGTGTCCTGCCCGAAGTCGTAGATGTTGACGGTGTTGGGATGCGACAGCGCCGCGACGGCCTTGGCCTCGGCATCGAACCGGCGCAGCATCAGCTCGGTGCTCGCGACGTCGCCCTTGAGCAGCTTCACGGCGCACGCGCGCTTGAGCGAGATCTGCTCGGCCTTGTAGACCGCGCCCATGCCGCCCTCGCCGAGCTTCGACAGCAAGCGATAGCGACCCGCGATCTCCTTGCCGACCAGCTCGAGCGGCGCCTTGAGGTGCGGATGCGAGATTGGCTCGGTGGCCGACGTCGCCTTGCCACACGCCGCACAGAACCGTGCTTCGTCGGGGTTGGCCACGTTGCAATGCGGGCAATTCACGGGTTCTCCGAGACTAGCGCGAGGGGAGATCAGGGGAAAGATCAGGGGAAAGATCAGGGGCTGCGCTGGAGCGCGAAGATCGCGTACACGGGTTGGGGACCGGCGCGGAGTACACGCACGTCGAGACGATCGTCGTCGTAGAGGCCGATCAGCACGACCGCATCACCCGTGGGCACCGCAGCGAACGCGAGGAACACGCGCAACGGATTGCCGGGAAACGACAGGTTCGCGAGGGCATCGGCTTCGGCACCCTCGAGCGACGTGATCTCCGTCTCGTTCACCAGGCCCGGGATCGTGATCCGGGCTCGAATACCGTGGTTGTCGATACCGTCGATGTCGAGTGTGACCACCTCACCCGGACCGACGCGCAACGCGGGGGCCGTACCGACGCGCTCGCCTGCCCAGCGGCCGGTGAAGTCGCGGATGTCGTTGCAGCCGAGCAGCAAGACCATCACCAGCAGCACGACCGGTCGCACGGCTCGACGGTAGCACCCGTGTGGATGGCCGCGCTACGTTATCTACCGATGCGACTTTGCTGGGCGCTGCTCGCGCTTGTTCTCTCGGCGACGGTCGCGCACGCCGACGATCCGCAGCCCGAGCCGTTGGCACCACCCGACGAGCAGCCGCTCGAAGAGCCGCCGCCCGAGGAGCAACCAGACGAGCAGCCCGAGGATCCGCAGGACGAAGAGCTCGGACCGGTGCTGTTCATCGAGCGCGTCGATGTCGAGGGAAACACGGTGACGCAGGACGACGTGGTGCGCCGGGCGCTGCCGATCCAGCCCGGTGATGCGCTGCGCGCCTCCGACAAGCGCCTGCAGAAGGCGCGCTTCAAGGTGCTCGCGCTCGGCTTCTTCCGCGACGTCAAGGTCAAGCTCGCGAAGGGCAGCGCACGCGGGCAGGTGGTCCTCGTGATCACCGTGATCGAGCGCGGCACGATCGTGCTCAACCGGTTGTGGTTCGGATCCAACGCGCTGTCGCCGTACTGGGCCGGCGCGGATCTGTCGGAGCGAAACCTGCTGGGGTTGGGTGTCTCGCTCGGTGGTGGGTTCATCTATGCCGCGGGGAGCGACGAGGTCCCGGGCATGCGCGCGCAGTGGGCCGGCGAGCTGCGCTTCGCGGTGCCGTCGATCCGCGGCTCGCGACTCGGTGCCTCGTCGTCGCTGACGCTGGTACGGGGTGGCGAGGCGTTTCGCACGGTCGGCTCGAAGGGCTCGCCGGAACTCGACGAGCTCGAGGCCTTCGCGTATCGACGCTTCGGGTGGCGCGGCGGCCTGACGTACGACGTCACGGGCCTGACCCGCGTCTCGGGCGGGCTGCGATGGGAGGAGATCAGCGCGGACCTCCCGGGTGCGCCGGCGCAGACGCTCGAGGACGGCCGTGTCGTCGGCATCGACCTCCACCTCCAGCCGGGCAACAGCACGGTGACGGCGCTGAATCTCGTGTTCGATCGCGACACCCGGCCGGATCCGATCCTGTCGCATTCCGGATCGCACGTCGCCATCGGGGCCGAGCTCGGCGCGCCGTTCTCCGACTACCAGTTCGGCACACTGTTCGGGCGGTTCGAGAAGTTCTGGCCGCGCCACAACGAGAAGCACGCGATCGGGCTCAAGATCGCTGGCGGCGTGGTGCTCGGCAACGCGCCGCGCTTCGACCGGATCCATATCGCCGACGTCGATCGGATGCTGACGCCACGCGCGCTCGGCCTGGTGTTGTCGACGGCGTCGCCGCTCGACATCCTGTCGACGCGACCGGACAAGCCGTCGTACGGCGATCTCGGCGGGCACGTCACGGTCGAGTACGCGATCCAGCTGTGGCGCGGCCCCGGCAAGAAGCGCGTCTACGGCAGTGACCTGTTCTTCGGCGCCGGGCTGTGGGGGCTGGGCGAGCTCAAGGATCTGAAGACCCGCGATCGCTCGCTCGGAAGCTCGCTGCCGATCGACATCTACGCGGATGCCGGCATCCGGCTCGATACCGACGTCGGGATCTTCGAGCTGACGATCGCGAATGCGCTGGGGCGCGTGAGGTGATCCGGTATGTCGTCATAGCGCTCGTCCTCTTCGTGGGGATCGCGCGCGCCGACGACACCAACCCCGAGCTGGTGAAGATGCGGTTCGTCGAGCGCAACGACGTGCTGACCGTGTCGGGCCCGGCGCTGACGAAGCTGTTCGACAACGCCGCGTACGACGCGCTCGACGATGGTCCGGCGTCGACGGTGATCATCCGGATCGTGATCTTTCCCAAGGGCTCGAACCAGCCGGTAGCCGGGACGGCCCTCCAGCGCCAGGTCAGCTACGAGCCGTGGGACGAGGTGTTCTATCTCAACATCGACGGCAAGAAGTTCAAGGAGAAGCGCAAGGCCGATGCGCTCAAGCGGCTGACCGCGTTCGATGACCTCGTCGTCGCGCGGCTGGCCTCGCTCCCCTACGACCAAGTGTTCCTGCTCGCGATGCAGGTCGAGCTCAATCCGGTGTCGAAGGAGACGCTCGCCGAGGTCAATCGCTGGTTGTCGCAGGGCACCGGTGGTCTCGATCGCGGGGGTGCGTTCTTCGGCTCGTTCGTCTCGGTGTTCGTCAACCCCAAATTTCCCGAGGCGGACCGGGTGCTGCGACTGCAATCGCAGCCATTCTTCCGGCCGAAACCCTGATGCAGATCCGGTTCTCGCTTCGCGTGCGATTCCTCGCGCTGGTGATCGTCATCGTGATGATGCCGCTCGGGGTCGCCTGGTACTTCATCGGCGACATCGGCCGCGTCGCCACCAACCTCGCCTCCGTCGAGGCGGGGATGTCGCGCATCAACGTGCTCGAGAAATCGATGCGCACGTACCACCAGTGGATCGACACCACGAAGCGCTGGCATGCCGAGGTCGGCAACCGGCTCGCGCGGCGTCCCGACATGACCGTGCTCGATCCGGCAACTGCGGGTGCGACCGTGGTCGACGCGTTCGAGCTCGACGTCTCGGGAGAGCTCAAGCGGGTGCTCGACGAGCCCACGCAGTCGGGGCTGGTCGGGCTCGCGATCCTGCGCGCGGATGGGTCGCTGTTCGCGGAGGCGAACCGGCCGCTAGCGGGACCGCAGTGGCGCGAGAAGGTCGTCGACGAGCCGTTCGGCGACAGCGGTGCGAGCCTGCGGCTGACGTTCCAGGTCTCGGCGACGGTCAACGAGGATCTCGAGCAGATCAAGCGCGCGATCGAGACCACGCGGATGATCATGTCGGTCAACGAATCGGATCTGCCGGGCGGCTACACGACCGCGTTCCTCGTCGTGATGGCGTTCGCGACGATCATCGCCGGCGCGCTCGGCCTGTGGTACTCGACGCGGATCACGAACCGGATCGACGCGCTGGTCAAGACGGCGAGGAGAGTCTCCGAGGGCCATCACGATGCGCGCGTCGAGCTGCGCGGGCGCGACGAGATGGCCGAGCTCGGTGGCGCATTCGACACGATGCTCGACGATCTCGACGAGACGCGGATGCAGGTCGCGTACCTGCAGCGCATGGGTGTCTGGCAGGACGTCGCGCGCAAGCTGGCGCACGAGATCAAGAACCCGCTGACGCCGATCCAGCTCGCGGTGCAAGAGGTCGTGGCGTCGTACAAAGGCGACGACGAGAAGTTCAGGAAGAAGCTGGCGATCACGGGGGAGATCGTCGAGGAAGAGATCGCGGGCTTGCGGCGCTTGGTGGACACGTTCCGCACGCTCGGTGCGTTACCGAAGGTCGAAGCGGCACCCCTCGCGCTCGCGGAGCTGATCGAGGACCTCAAGCTCGATCCGATGGTGGCCCCGCGGCTCACGCTCGAGCCGCCCGCCGAGCCGGTCACGGTGCGAGCCGACAAGCTGCTGCTCAAGCGCGTGCTCGCGAACCTCGTCGAGAACGGGATCCATGCCGGGCAAGAGAACGGCACGGTGGGCGATGTCGTGGTCGGCTGGGGGATCCAGCACGACGTCGTGTCGATCACCGTCGATGATCACGGCAAGGGTGTGGAGGAAGCGAAGCGCGAGCTGATCTTCGAGCCCTACGTGACGACCAAGGCGACGGGCACGGGCCTCGGTCTGGCGATCGCGCGCAAGCTCGCGATCGAGCACGGCGGCGAGCTGCGCATCGCACCCGAGAAGCCACCCACCGGTGGCGCGCGTTTCGTGGTGTCATTGCCGCTTCGTGGTGCGGATCCTTCGACTTAGTTTGGTGCTCGCGTGCTGCAGTACGCCCGAGCCGGCGGCCCCGAAGCCCGCGGTCGATCCGTTGACCTTCACGTGGCTGATCGCGAGCCACGAGATGGGCACCAAGTCGTCGCTCTCCGAGGAGGATGCGCTGGGCACCTACGGGCGAGAGGTCGCGATCGGGGCGGGTTACACCACGCCGTGGCACGGCACGTGTGAACAGGCGAGGCGCGAGCAAGCGCAGGCCTCGCTCGTCGAGGTCACCGCGGATGTCGACATCTCCCCCGCCGGGCGCGCGCGGGTGAAGCAGTTCGGGATGCAGGAGAAGCTCGTCGAGTACCGGCTCACCTGCCAGTACAAAGCGACCACGCTGCCACTCACGATCTGGATCACCGGGGATCGCGCGATGACCTGCTTCGGCGGCGTCTGCTACCTGCTCTCGCACTGATCGGATGGTCCAGACCTCGCGATGTGACCGACGTCGGGCTGACGACGAATGCCGGTTGCCGCGGCACCACGCACACACGTGCCACGGTGATGGCCAAGGTCACACCGCGGGATGGTGGACGAAGGTAGGATCGTCCTCATGCGATGGATCTGGGTGCTGTCGATCGTGGGGTGTGCTGCGGAGGAACGTTCGAAGCCCGAACCGCCGGACATGAGCGTGCTGATCGCTGCGTACGCCACCCCGACCGCGACCTTTGATGGCCAGGGTGCCACCGAGGTTCAGCAACTGGTCGAGAGCAAGGTGCGCACGTTGCTCGACTTCGACGTGATCGTCGATCGCCTCCAGCAGACGATCGCGGCGCTCGGCGAGGATGCTGGCGCCGCGTTCGCGCCCGGGCGACCGATTGCGCTCGAGGGTGAAGGGGTCGCGACCATCCAGCGAATCTGTAGTGGCTTCGGCGATCCCGTGCCGCCGGTCGACAAGGATGCGAACGGCTTCCTGTCGCTCACCGCCGGCTACAGCGACAACGGCCTCGATCCTGTCGTGTTCGGAGGCGCCACCGCGTGCCAAGAGCAGGTCTCAGGTGTGCAGATGCAGGTCGCCGGTGACGTCCATCTCTATGTCGGCGAGGGCACCGGGGTCACCGATCTCGCCTCGACCACGTTCCTGTTCGAGCTGGCGAACTTCGCCTTCGAGGTCGACGGTACGACCGAGATCTCCGGTGGCTTCGACTTCGAGGTCTGCCGCGGCGAGACCACGGCGTGCGTGCCCGGTCACGTCGGCGTGCTGCTCACCCTCGCGTCGGGTACCACGCTGGTAGTCTTCGTCGATCTGAACACCAAGACCGGCGGGTTTCGCGCCGCCGATGGCGTGTGGACCTGCGACTTCGGAAACGGCGAGTGCACCAGCGAGACCGGCGCGAAGGTCGCGTTCACGGGCTACCAGCTATGAAGCTCGTCCTCGCCCTCCTGCTCGCCGCCACCCCCGCGGCTGCCGACGATCGGCTCACCGACGACACGCCCTACAAGCTCCCGAGTGGCGCCGTGCGCGCCGGGCTATGGAAGCTGCAGTACGGAGTCCACGGCGTGCGAGGCCTCGAGCTCGGCACGTCCACGCTCCCGTACCTGTCATACGCGTTCGGCGTCTCGACCTTCAACGCGCACGCGAAGTACCAGTTCTTCGACAAGGAGCACTGGACGCTCGCGGCGAGCCTGGGGGTGTCGTATGTCGATCTCGCGGGGCTCGACATCGACGCACGGATCGCCATCGTGCCGATCCAGATCCTCGCCGCGCGGCGCTTCGGCAAGCGCCTCACACTCGGCCTCGGCACCATGTTCTCGTCGATCTCCGGGGAGGGCTCGTACAACGCGGACGAGGCCTCGGAGTTTCGTGGGGCCGTCGCCGTCGACAACGTGCAGTCCTGGATCTCCCTGATGATCCATCTCTCGCGAGGATGGACGCTCTACCTCGAGTCGCGTGCGGTGTCGTCCACCGAGGCCGCCGGCCAGGGCGATGGAACGATCGCCATCGACGAGCGCACCACGGTCGACGTCGCCTTCACCGGCAACGCCAGCATCGACGAGTTGCGCGGTGGTTCGTGGTCGGTCGCCGCACAATACTCCCGCCGCCGCCTCCGCCTGCGGTTCGGCGTCGGGTATGGCAACTACAACATCCCGCTGATCAACTTCATCGTCCCGGTCGCCACGCCGTTCCCGATCTTCGATCTCTCCTGGGTGTTCTAGGATCGCCTCGGTCGCTCAGCCTGGCGGCGGTAGCAGGCGGAACAGCAGTGCATCTTGGTTCTGCGCGGCCACCGCGACGCACGTCTTCAGATCGGCGAGCGCACGGATGGCCGTCTCGGCGAGCATCCGACCGTCGTCACGACGGCGCGGCGCCTCGGGGATCGTGTTCACGTACTTCACGAACTCGTCGTACTTGTCGAGCATCTTCTGCGGCTCGAAGGGTCCGAGCATCGGGATGAAGTGCTCGGGGTTGACGACGACCCAGTCGCCCTTGCCGATCTCGAGGACGTTGCGGTCCGCGTATGGCGTGGTGAGCTGCTCGTGGGGAATCGTACCGAGGAAGCCTTCGTCGTCCGCCTGGAACTGGTGCGGGATGACCTCGACGAAGAAGGCGAACATCTCGATGCCCTTGCGCAGGTTACCGAGGTCGTCTTCGTCGAGCGGCGGGAACTTCTCGGGCATGCCGACGTGGAGCGCCGGCATCACGACGCGCTCGAGGATGTCGATCGCGACCGGGGCCGTGGCGCGGCGGAGCGCGACGATCTGGGCGATCGCTTCGAACAGACCGCGGTCACCGGTCTGCTTCGCGATCGGTTGCTCCTGATTCGCGCGGCTGATCGCGGCGACGACTTGCTCGACCACCTGCGTGTTGCCGGGGCCGAGACGCGGACCGGCTTCCTTGACGGCTTCGACCAGCTTCGAGACCGGCTCTTCGTTCCACAGCTTCGCGAGGCGCGCGAAGTCCATCGACATCCACTGCCCCAGCGGGACGGTGTGGAGGCGGATGTAGTGCTGCGCGACGAAGCGGTCGAGCAGCGGGGGCCGCTCCTTCTGATCGAGGACCACGAACTCGACGCGGCGATTCTTCGCCTTGTTCTCGTCGGTGTCGTTCGGCGCGACGTCGTGCCCCTCGCCGTAGCCCTTGGCCTGCAGGCGCTTGGAGCTGACCTTGCGGGTGACCAGGTACTTGATGACCTCCTCGGCGCGCGCGAGCGCTAGCCGCTGGTTAGCGGCCGCTTCACCATCCGTATCGGTGAAGCCATCGACCTGGACGAGCTCGATGAAGTCGTTCTGCTCGAGGAACTGCGCGAGCTGATCGAGGGCGTTGTGCGCGGCCTCGGGCAGGGTCTCTTTGTGCGCCTCGAACGGGATCGAGAGCTTGATCTCGACCTCCTGATCGACGTCGTGCAGCGTCCTCAGCCGCTCGATCTCGGTGACCATCTTGCGCGTCGCGCCCGAGCCCATGCGGAGCAGCTGCTCGGCGAACACGAACGGTGCGATCTCGAGGAAGATCTTCGAGAAGCCGACCCGCCAGGTGTGCGGATCGTCACCCATCATCAGCCAGTGGCCACCGTGCCGGCGCCGGATCGTCTCGCCGATCCACGCACCGAAGGAGAACCACATCTCCCAGTGATCCTCGGACTTGAGGTCGAGCTCGTCCTTGTCGCCGATCTGGCCGAACAGCCACGTATCGAACGTGATGAGCTCGAGGGACTGCGCGAGCGCGAGAGCACCGGATTCGCCTTCGACTTCCGCGAGCGAAGCGACGGTCTCGCCCTCGGGATCGATCAGCTCCTCGATGATCAGCTCGGACTGACTGCGCGCACGCGACGAGAACCGATAGGCCCCTTCGCGCAGCTCCGTCATCGCCTTCTCGAACCGGGCTTTGGCCTGCTCCTCCGCTTCCGCGAGTTGCTTGGCACTTTCAGACTGCTTGCCGGATTCCGACACGGCCAGGACTATACGGGATCTAGGTGCTACGCGAATCCCACAGCGGTTCGTCTTTCCCATCCTTCAGCACGCACCAGCGTCCCCAGACGAACAACGCGTCGGATAAGCGGTTGAGGTACTGGACGGCGAGCTCGCCGACGTCCTCGGTTTCGGCCACGTGAACCACCAGCCGCTCGGCGCGCCGGCACACGGTCCTGGCGAGGTGGCAGTACGCCGAGGGCCAGCCACCGCCGGGGAGCACGAACGACGTCAAGGCCGGCAGGTCGTCGTTGACGGCATCGATGTCGCGCTCGAGACCGTCGATGTGGCGCTGCTCGATCCGCGGCAGCTTGCTGCGAATCTCGGCATCCTGTGCCGCGAGCTCGGCGCCCAGGTTGAACAGCTCGTTCTGCACGCGCCGTAGAATCGGCGACAGGTGCGGCCCCGCGGCCGAGCTCGCCAGGGCTTCGACGACCAGCCCGAGCGTCGCGTTGAGCTCGTCGATCGTGCCGTAGCACTCGATGCGCGGCGCCGCCTTCGACACCCGATCGCCGCCGATCAGGGAGGTCTCTCCTCTGTCACCACCTCGTGTGTAGACTCGGTCGATACGCATGCGGCTGAGGTACCACTTGGCGCTGCTCGTTGCCATCGCCCTCGCCGCGCTCACCTTCTAGTCTGGAGTCTGGGCGTGATGCACGAGGACCTCGACCGCACGGCGTGCGAGCTCGGAGGTCTCGGAGCTCTGATACAGCGCGTAGACGGACGAGCTCGCCGGCAGCCGCGCGATGATCCGCAGGCGACCCGCGGCAATCACATCCTTCGCCACCGAGCGCGGCACGAACGCCACGTGACCACCGCGCGCGGCACCCTCGACCAGGAACAGCGTGTCATCGACCTCGGCCGCGACCTGCGGACGGAGGTTGTTCTCGTCGAGGAACGCCTCGACCTCCCAGCGGTACGTCGAGGTCGCGCGGTACTGCAGCAAGCTGACGTTCTGCCAATCGGGCGTCGGCTCGACGCCCGGCGGTGCGACGGCCACCATCTGGCAGTCATCGATCTGCACGCTCTCGAGGCCGCGGCGACTGGCCTCGGGCGGCTCGCACTCGCCGATCACGAGATCCATCTCGTTCGCCCGCAGCATGCGCAGCAGCGCCGAGATGTCACCGATCTCGATCGTGGGGATGCAGTCCGGCAGCGCCAGCAACGGCATCAAGAAGGTCGTGGTGGTCGACCGCGCCACGGCGGAGGACAGCCCGACGCGCAGCGAGGCCGGGAGCGTTCGCTCGGCGTGTCCCAGGGACTCGACCAGGCGCTCGCCCGCTCGGAACATCACGGTCGTGTGCTCGAAGGCGAGCCGCCCGACCTCCGTCAACTTGAGACCGGTGGCCTTGCGCTCGAACAGCGCGATCCCGAGCGTCTTCTCGAGCACGCGAATCTGCTCGCTGACTGTTGGTTGGGTGACGCCCAGGCGTTCGGCCGCGGCGGCGACGGAGCCCTCGACCGCCGCGATGTGGAAATAGTGCAGGTGGTTGTAGTTCAGCACGGCGTTCCTGGCTCGGTACAATTCCCGAGCCACCGCGCCTCGTACGGATTTCACTCACTACGCCCGCGTTGTCTCGTGGAGCGCTCGCTCACTGTGCGGGGACGCCCGCCGCGATCAACTCCGCCAGCGCATCCCACGCGCGGCGGCGGTGAGACATCGCCGCCTTCTCGTCCGCCGACATCTCGCCGAACGTCCGGGCGTCACCGTCGGGGAGGAAGATCGCGTCCCAACCGAAGCCGTTCGTGCCGCGGGGCTCGCGCGACAGCGTCCCCGTGATCCGCCCCTCGACCACCCGCGCGCCGGCCGCGTCGCAGAGGCCGAGCACGCAGACGGCCACGGCACCGCGATCGCCGAGCCCGTCGGCGGTCTTGCAGATCGAGGCGAGCCCGCCGAGCTGCTCCCAGTACTTGATGAAGGGACCGGGAAATCCGCCGAGCCCCACGAGCTCGAAGCCGGCATCCTCGACGATCACCGGGCGCGACAGCATCGCGAACGCGGCCTTCGCCTTGATGAGCGCGACCTCCCGCGTAGTAGCAGCCTGGATCTCGGAAAGATCGAGGGCGACGCGTTCGAGCGGCCGGCCGAGGATCGCTTCCGCCTCGCGATGCTTGTTCGCGTTGCCGGTGACGAACACCCAGGTCATGGCTCGAGCCACCCGTTGTCGACGTCGCGGTTCGAGTCGAAGCAGATGTACTCGGCGATCGTCTTCTTGACGACGAGCTCGCGCGCGGCGATCGCGACCGCGAGCTGCTCGACGGGCTGCATCGCCTCGGCGCTGCCGCAGCCTCGCGCACGCAGGTTGAGGAACCGCTGCGACGGCTTGAGCGCGTTGTAGCTGAGCGGCACCGGGCGAGAGCACCGCTGCGCGAACTCGGTCGACAGGCCGCGCAACGCGAGCATGTCGTGCTCGGAGAGTGGCCCGTGCTTGCCGTCGATCAGGAGATGAAACTCGAAGTAGCGATCCGCCGGCGAGCTCGCGGCCTCGGCGAGATCTCGCGGCACGCCGGGATTGCTCGCCAGCGCCTCGACCTTCTCGCGGATCACCGTGAAGCCCGCCGCGCGCAACACCGAGGCGTCCGTGCTCGCCGCCTCGCGCGCCGCCGCGACATCACCCTGGATGTAGCGCGACGACTGCAGCACGCCGACGAAGCCCTTGCCGACGTAGTCGAGCTGGAGCAACAGCGCCTTCATGGCACCGGAGCTCGAAGACGCGCACGCCACGCGAAACGCCTCGACGCGATCCGGAGGGGGATCCAGCGGCTCGACGAACACGTGGATCTCGAACACACCGGTCACTGACTCCATGACGGGGTCACTCTACTTCGAACGCTTGACGCCCGGCCGGGGCTTCTTCCACAGTTTCGGCGTGGGCCTCGGCGGTGGTGCCGGCATCACGATCGGGACGGACTCCACGATCGTCGGCGGCCCCGTCGGCAACGGCGGCAACGGCGGCAACGGCGGCAACGGACGCTTCGCGACGGGAACGTCTATCGCTGGCGGCGTGATCAACGCCGCGGGCACGTGGTCTTCGTCGGGGGCACGCGACAGCCACAGCGCCGAGGCGAAGGCCGCCAGGCTGGCGATCGCCATCGCGACGCCCAGGATCGTCCGCCAGCGCGTTCGCGGGATCGGGACGATCGTCGTCGTGCGCTCGGAGATCTCGCGCTCGGGAACAGCCTCCACCGGTCTCTCGAGGTGCGGCATCCCGGGCTGCGAACCGAGCGCCGAGATCTTCGCGGTGATCCCGGCCGACGCCATGCTGTCGATCGGGGCGCTGACCACGCCGCTGCGCGAGCCATCGAAGTCGACATCGAGCTCCGCGGGGATCGCATCGACGAGCCACGGCTCGAGGCGCTCGCCGAACGTACGCTTCATGAAGTCGGCCAGCGAGGTGGGCAGGATCGAGAGCCCGAGCGTGTGCGCGGCCTTCTCGAGGGCGAACCGCAACTCCTCGGCGGTCTGGTAGCGATCCTCGGGCTTGGCCGCGAGCGCCTTGACGATCACCGCCTCGATCTCCGGCGGCAGATCCGGCCGATAGTTCGACGGTGGGGGGATGTAGCCCAGCACGATCGACGTCATCGTCATGAAGTCGGTGTCGCCCTTGAACAGCCGGCGCACCGTGCACAGCTCGTAGAGCACGATGCCGAGCGAGAACACGTCGCTGCGCCGATCCATCGCCTCGCCGACGCATTGCTCGGGAGACATGTACGCGACCTTGCCCTTGAGCGTGCCGGTCTGCGTCTCGGCGCGGCGCTTGTTGTGTCCGAGCTTCGCGATCCCGAAATCCGCGAGCTGCACCGAGCCGTCGTATCCGATCAGGATGTTCGCCGGCGATACGTCGCGATGGATCAGGCCGAGCAGCGCGCGATCCGGCCCGCGCTTCTCGTGCGCGTGATGCAGCCCCGCGGCGGCGGCACACGCGATCGAGATGACGTGCTCGAGCGGGACCAACTCGTCGCGGCGACTGATCGCGGCGAGCAACGCGCGGGCATCCTCGCCGTGCACGTACTCCATCGTGAAGAAGTATTCGCCGTTGTCGCGACCGATGTCGGTGACCGGCACGATGTTGTGGTGGTGCAGCGAGGCGGCGATCCGCGCTTCGTCGAGGAACATCGTGATGTAGCGTTGATCGCGCGCGGCCTCGGCGCGGATCCGCTTGAGCACCACGTGGCGCTCGAAGCCTTCGATGCCGACCGTCCTCGCGAGCAACACCTCCGCCATCCCGCCCTGCGCGAGGTGTTTCACGATCTCGTAACGACCGAGCTTGTGAGCCACGGCTGCCACCGTGCGCCCTTCGCCTCGGAGAGGCAAGCACTGGTAAACACAGTCGAATGTAGGACCGAGTCAGCAAGTGTTTCGGTGTACGACGGCTCACGCTCTTTCTGGATCGAGAAGGTCACGCGCGGACCAGCACGTAAGCAACGCGACTAGTATTCGCCTCCGTGCGGCAGGGGTTCGACGTCATCGTGATCGGCGCGGGGCCCGCTGGGCTGTCGGCGGCCGCCGAGCTGTCGCGCGATCACCGCTGCCTGCTGCTCGATCGCGGGCCCCTGGCGTCGTCTCGTGATCGCGGCGACGCCGAGCACATGCTCAGTGGCGTCGGTGGCGCCGGGCTGTTCTCCGACGGCAAGCACTCGTTCTTTCCCTCCGCCACCGCGCTCTGGCAGCTGCCGGATCGCGACGCGCTCGACGGGGCGTTCGAGGCCACCGCCCAGGTGCTCGCTCGCCACGGTGTCGAGGCGACGCGTGGCGAAGCGATCGCACCTGCGACCGGTCAGTGGAGTGCGAAGCACTATCCGTCGTTCTACGTTCCGTTCGCCGAGCGACTCGCCTGCATCGACGAGCTGTGGAGCGCCTGCCCGGATCGGGTGCCCGATGCGCGCGTCGTCGACGCCGAGCGTGCCGGAGAGCTGGTCCTCGAGGTCGAGCGCCTCGGCGAGGTCCACACGCGCCACCTCGTGATCGCGACGGGCCGGTGGTCGCCGCGATCGCTGCGGCGCGTGCTCGAGAAGCTCGGCGTGCGCTACGCGTTCCAGCGCGACGAGATCGGCGTTCGCATCGAGGCGCCCGCGGATCATCCACTGTTCGCGGCGCTGCCCGGCGTCGACGGCAAGCTGGTGCTGCGCGACGGCGAGCTCGAGATCCGCACGTTCTGCACGTGCCGCGAGGGTGAGGTCGTGCTCGGTCGCGCCGACGAGCTGTCCGCCTTCTCGGGTCGCGCCGACGGTCCGCCGACCGGGCGTAGCAACGTCGGGCTCGTGGTGCGCGGACGGTTCCCCGGGGCCCTCGATCGCACGGCCGATCCGATCCGGTTCTCCCTCGCCACCTGGCTCGCCGCTCCCGAGCTCCTCGTCCCGATCTACGGCTCCGCCGGCGCGGTGGCGCTTCACCACGCCGTGCGTCGCCTGCGCGAATACGTTCCGCAGCTCGTCGACGCGACGATCCACGCGCCGGTGATCGAAGGGGTCGGCGACTATCCGCTCGACGACAACTTGCAGATCGCACCCCAGATCTGGATCGCCGGCGATGCCTGCGGCCGGTTCCGCGGCATCGTCGCGAGCATGGTCAGCGGTCGCTACGTGGCGCGTCAGATCGCGCGAGCCATCGGCTGAGCAACGCGTCCGCATGCACGGCGAGTGCAGCCTCGCTGCCGTCGTTGTGTACGACCTCGTTCCACAGGCTCGGATCGTCGAGCTCGGTCTCGGTGTGGTGCGTGTCCTTCGTCGGGTCGAAGGCCCATCCCGAGGCCGCGCGATGCTCGTCGTTGCGCGTGATCCGCACGACCTGCGGTTCGCAGACGGTGCACAGATGCGCGAGCTCGTGGCGCAACCGCAGATCGGTGATCAACGCGGGCGCCTGGATCCGGCGCATCACCGCGCGCACGAAGACCAGCGGATCCGCGGCGAGCGACTCGACCGTGAACGCGGTGAGCTGCGGGCGCCAGGTCTCCTTGTAGGCGCGATCGTCGAGCAGCCTCGCGAGCTCGACCTCCGGACGCGCCGCGGCGAACATCCGCTTGCTCTCACCGGCGAACGCGTACGTCGACAGCGTGATCCCCTGCCGGCCGGCCGCCTCGACGAGCAACCGCGCGAGCGTGTCCTTGCCCGCGAATCGCTTGCCGGAGATGCAGAGCACGCGCATTTCGCGAGCATACGCCGACACCGCGCTATGCTCGCCGCGATGCGGGTGCTGATCGTCGCGGTGTGTCTCCTCGGCTGCGGTGGCTCGACGACGCCCACGCGGACGCTCGCGGTGCCACCGACGCACCGGCTTCCGCAGCGCGCGGCCGACGTTCACATCGAGGTCACCGCGAAGACCGTCTCGTTCAACGGTGTTCCGCTGAGCGGTCGACCGAAGGTCGCCGACATCAAGGCGATCTACGGCGAGCCCGAGCGGACCTGGGATTCCGGCGGCGCGAATCGGATCCACACGTGGGACAAGCTCGGCTTGCTCGTCTACGAGCCGTACGCGGCCGATGGCAGCACGGGCGATGGGCGCTGCATCTCGGCGACGTTCCCGTTCAAGGCGATGTCGCCGTCGTTCTCTCCGAAGACCTTGTTCGACGGCACGATCGCGCTCGACAACAAGGCGCTGAAACCTTCGCTGTCCCTCGGCGGCGTACTCGCGTGGCAGGGCGCGACGCAGCCCTACACCAAGCAATCGATCGTGTTCGATCGCGAGGACTTTCACGTCTTCACGATCGAGGAGAACGCGGGTCAGGGCCTCGATCTCGTCGAGATCAGCTTCTGGCAGCAGCGCGCGGACCTGCCAGGCCGGCCGGCGCCACGCGTCCCCACGCCTACCGACGAGGACGAGTGCAAGAAGGGCGACGCCCCACGCTGCACCAATCGCGCACTCGCGTATCAGAGCGGCACCGCGGGCCAGAAGAACTTCGAGCGCGCGTTCGAGCTGGTCAGGATCTCGTGCGCCGGTGGCGACGTGTTCGGCTGCGTGATGGTCGGTAACATGCACGACGCCGGCAAGGGCACGTCCCGGAACAAGGCCGAGGCCAAGGCCGCGTGGACGCGCGCGTGCACGCTGGGCTACAAGCCGGCGTGCGAGCTGCGGTGAATCACGTCGCGCGGATCCGCGCGAGCACGGCACGCGCCGTGGTCGACAGGCCCTGCGGATCGAGCGCGGCCTCCAGCGTTCGCAGCCGGCGCGCGCGCTCGTAGGCCTCGCTACGCCCTGCCTCGTCGAGGTCGTGCCACGACGGGTGATAGCGGAGCTCGTCGCGCGAGGGCGGACGATACGCACCGGCGACGTGTTCGATCAGCTCTTCGTCGTTCATCGGCTAGACCTCGATGCCTCGCTTGCCGAGACAATCGGCGAGCAGCTGTCTCGCACGCGTGAAGTTCTGGAGGAACGTGTTCAGCCGCATGCCGAGCCATTCGGCGAGCTCGGCGTCGTCGCGCCCACCGCCGGCTTCGAGCCTCGCATCGAGCACGATCCGCGGCTTGGTCGGGAGCTTGTCGCGACAGTCGACGATCGCCTGTCGCAGCATCGGATCCGGAACAGGGACGTCGACGACGATGTCCTCGTCGTCCAGCTCCTCGGCAGCGCTCGCCTTGGTTCGCCGCAGCTCGCTGACCGCGAGGTTGCGCGCGATCCGCACCGCGAACCGGATCAACGAGTCGGGCTGACCATCCGGGGTGAACCGCGGCGCCACCTGCCACACCCGCACCAGGGCTTCCTGCAGCACGGCCTCGGTGTCGACGACGCGCGCGAACGACGCGAGGCTCCCTCGCACGCGCGGCTCGGCACCGGCGAGCCACTGCCCGAAGGCATCGGCGTCGCCCGCGGCGATCTGCGCGTGGAGGGAGTCCGAGTCGGTCACAGCACGAGCCACCAGACGAGGAACGCGATCACCGCGAGCAGGAACATCAGCGCGAGAACCGCGGGGAGACGACTGCGCGTGCGGCGTGGCTGCGGAGCCGCGATCGCGGTCGGCGCCTCGATCTCGCCGCGCATCATCGGCGCGCCGCGCTTCGCCATCGGGGCCTGCTCGCGCTCCTGCATCCTCGGCGGAGCCTGGCGCGCGGACAGTGCCGGCGGAGCCTGGCGCGCGGACAGCGCCGGCGGAGCGCTCGGCATCGGTGCGTCGTCGGCGAACGCGTCGTCGTCCTGGTGATAGCCGGCCGCCGAGGCCCTCGGCACGGACATCCCGAGGGCCGCCACCTCGTCAAGGTCGTAGCGCGGCATCGCGCCTCCCGTGACCTCCTCCTCGTCGAAGCTCGCCGAACCGAGCGTCTCCATCGAGCCGCTGTACATCATCGTCTTCATGATCATCCCCTGCGCCTGCTGCTGCGGTGCGCCCGCCGCGCGCAACCCGAAGCTGCCCATCGACGTGCCGTACGGCAGCTGCTGCGGCTGGACCTCGTGGCGTGCCGGACCGTCGACGTGGGAGGCTTCGTCGACGGCGACCCACGACGTCAGCCGGGTCGCGATCTGGAACTTCACGCCGGTGCTCTCGATCTCGCGATCGATCGTCTTGGGGTCGCCGATCGTCCACCGCAGCTCGAGATCCGCGACGTGCTCGCGAGCGTAGAGTGCCGCGATCGCCTGGTTGCCTTCGCCACCGCGCGTCGGCGGCACGGTGATCCGCTGGATCCAAGCTTCGGTCGCGACGCGATACGGATGGCCCTGACGAGCCTCGCCATGCGCGAGCTCGCCGCGCACGACGATCTCCCCGCCCTCCGCCGACAGGACCATCCCGGCGACGACCGGCGCGCCCTCGAACACGTCCGGCATCGCCTCGGGGGCGCAGTGAACCAGCGCGCTGCCCGAGATCTCGACGTTGGTCAGCACCGGTGCGCGCATCCGATCGACGAGCCGCTTGGTGCCGCGCTCGATATCCTCGTCCGGTCCGATCAACACCTCGACCCCGCGACCCGCGCGGGCGAGCGCGGTGGCGAGCGAGCGATTGACCGCCGCGCCGATGCCCATCACGTGGAGTCGGCACGACCTCGGGAGGTTGTCGTGCAGTGTCTGGATCACCTGCTGCTCGCCGCCGATGTAGCCGTCGGTGACCAGCACCACCTGACGCTGCGCGCCGATCCGCAAGGCGTGCAGCGACTCGCGCAGCGCCGACGCCATCTCGGTGCCACCGTTCGCCTGGCGCGAGCGGACCCAGCGGATCGCATCGCGCTTGGTGGTCTCGCTCGCCGCGACGGGATCGACCTGCCAGCGGTTGGTCTCCGACGAGAACTCGATGACCTCGAGGCGATCGAGCTCGCCGAGCGATTCGATCAGCATCGAGATCGTGTGCTTCGCCTTGTCGAGCGGCTGGCCGCTCATCGAGCCCGACGTATCGAACAGGATGGTCAGATCGCGCGGCAAGGCCACCGCCTTCACGGCGCTCGCCGGCGGCACGATCGTGAGCAGCCCGTACGCGTGCTCGTCGCCCTCGGGACGCGCGACGTCGAGAGCGAGGCCGACCTCGCGCGTGGCAACTGGCCACCGCACGACGATGTCGCGATCGAGCGCCGCCTCGGTGGCGAGCTCGAGGTGCCCATCCTGCTCGCGCTTGATCGCATGCGTCGGCGAGCTCGGGCGCCGGCCGTCGATCAACCGATCACCGATCGACACCGCGATCTGGACGCGCGCCGCGACCGGACCCGACGCCACCGCGACGACCGTGTCATAGGCGTCGGCCGCCGTGTCGCTGGTACCCACGTAGCGCGGCCCGATCACCGTCGGGAACCGCAGCTCCCACTCGCCTTCCGCCAGCCACGCGAGCCGCTGGTCGACGGTGATCCGCGCGATCAGCGTCTGGTTCGCGGGCAGGTTGCCGATCTCCTGCGTGAAGATGTCGTCGCGATTCTGCTCGAGCAGTGCTGCGGTCTTACCCGACGCCACCGCGCGCTCGAACGTCGCGCGCGCTGCGTGCTTGCGATCGACCTTGCCGCGGATCACGCGACCCTCGATCTCGAACGCGTACGCGCTGACCGCACCATCGGCCGGCAGCGGCATCCGATACGTCACGTGCAGCGTCTCGTCGTAGCGATTCGCGAACGTCTGCTCGAGCACGACGCGCGCGATGCCGCCCTTCGCGGTCGCCACGAGCTTCGCGCCGAGCAGCGGCAGCGACCGGCCATCGGTGGTGACGACCTCGGCACCCGAGGAGTTGATGGGAGGGGTGTAGGTCAAGCGGTCACGAGCCGAGGAGAAGGCAGACGAGATGGCGGAGAGTAGCGGCATTGATTGCGTCCTTTCACGCGCCCAACGCAGCCCGATCGAGTCCAGTGACAGAGATTCTTCGAATTCGCTAACGCCCTGAAAGCGCTATTCAAGTAACCGCGTGGTGCTGGTCCCGTCGGCCCAGACGACGAGCAGATCCTGGCCACCGATCGCCACCAGCCGTGGCGCTGCCGGCCCGACGATCCGTGCACAGCTCGCCGGCTCGTGACGAATGGTGGTCTCGCGATACCAGATCGAGACGCGCACCCCGTCGTGGGTCGCGACGACCGAGCCGTCGTCGTCGACCGCAGCACCGTGGACGGCGACCTCGCCGAACGTCTCGCGCGTCTCCGGGCCGGACCACAGCACGCGAGATGCGTGATGCGCGATCACGCCGCCGCCGACCGCGGCGAGGGAACGCACCCCCATGATCTCGACCTCGGACCAGATCCGCTCCTGGTCCGGATCGTCGATCCGACCTTCGATGAACGTCGCCCACGCGCCCTGCGCGTCGACGCTCTCCCCTGCGGTCCAGAAGATCGAGCCGTGATGCTGGAAGCGTACGAGCCGATAGAGCGAGCCGTCCTTCAGATACTTCACCGGCTCGGGCTGATTCGTGACGAGGTTCCAACCGGCGCACTGCGTACTGCGGATCACGACGTAGCGCCGCGACGGCTCGACGGCGATCGCCTCGGGACACAGAGCGAACAGATGAGCCTCGAGCCACCTACGTAGCTCCGGCGTGAGCGTGGCACCGAGTGTCGCCGCCGCCGCGGTCACGGCGTCGGGCAGCTGCCCCGACAACGCGAGCACGATCGCGCGGACCGCACCGTCGGTCTCGACCAACGCGGTCGCGAGATCACCGCTCGCGAGCGCGTCGAACGCGGCCTCCGACAGTCGCGGCGTGTATGCGAGATCCGGCGTCGACGCCCACGCATCCCAGACCCGCGTCCACCACTCGTCGACCCACGCCTCGGTCGCTGCGATCGCGTTGCAGATCTGGGAGAACACCACATGCTCGTCGTGCGAGGTCGGCTGCCTGTCGTGCGCGGTCGGCGTGACCTGCTTCGCGATCAGCCGATGGAGGTTGCGGATCGCGTAGTACGCGAGCTCGACGGTGCCCGGAACATCGAGGTCGCCATCCTGCATCGCGGTGATCGGTTCGAGATAGCCGTGCGCGATCGCCGGATCGGAAAACCGGCCGCCGAGCATCGCGTCGATGTCTTCGATCGCGCGCGCCGGTAGCGTGTCGTCGACGGTGTGGTGCCCGCCGACGATGCCGTCGGAGTACTCGAGCGGCACGCCGTCGAGCCGATACGCCCGCCACACGCGGAGCGCCTCGCCCGCCGCGATCCGCAGCGCTTGAAACCGCCGGTACGGAGGCAGCGCATCGAACGCGGCGAGGATCTCGGCCTTCGTCACAACGCGGCGATCATCTCCTGAAGCTTCAACACGGTGCGCCAGTTTCGGGTGGTCGCATCGGGGACCGCACGGAACACGGTCGCCGCGAGCTTGTCGCGACCGATCCCGGCGGGCAGGTCGAGGTAGATCTCGCGACCACGATACGCGAACCTCGACGGCAGCCCGAGCGTCGGATCGATCGCGGTCAGCTTCGTGAGCGCCTTCTCCGGAGGCACCGCCGGCAAGAACATGCAGTGCGCGAGCTCGCCGCCGAACGGGTTGGTCGCGATCACGGCAGTCAGCTCGGCGTGCGACCGCAGGACGATCGGCACCGGAAAGCCGGCGATCGCCTCGAGCGCGGTCGCGAGCTTCGTCGCGCTGGGAGAAGGGTGCGTGAACACCACGTTGCCACTCTGGATGTACGTCGCCACGCCTTCGCCCCCGCCCCTGCGAACGCCGCGCGGACGTGGGCCATCGGCAGCGCGTGCTTGCCGCCGACGTTGATCCCGCGCAGCAGGGCGACGTGCGTGCTCATGCGCGCCGCAGTGTAGCGCGCGCCGCCCTCAGCCCGCGGCCGTGACGCGCGCCGCGCGCGCGGCGAGCTCGTCCGCGCTCAGCGCGCGCTTCCACAGGCGGATCGAGTCGAGCTCGCCGCAGAAGGCCTGGTTCTGCTTGAACCACGTGCCCACCACGAGCTCGAG
>JANNBP010000323.1:0-29008 GCA_031385555.1 Deltaproteobacteria bacterium
GGGACCAGCGGGTCGATCGTCGGCGTCGGGTCGATGACCTCGGAGCGCGGGACGATCAGCAGGATGTTGTAGCCGGCGTACGGATCGAGCCGCCACGTGCCCCCGATGCCGAAGTGCTTGCTGACCATGCCGTCGAGGGACACGACGGTGAGATCGAGCGACCGCTGCTGCATCATCCGCGAGACACCCGCGCGGAACGAGAACGACGGGATGGGCCACTGGTGGTAGCCCTCGTGGAGCGCGAGCTTGGCGTAGAACTGGCCGGTCCAGATCGTGGAGTCGATCAGGTGGACGGCCCCGGCGCCGACCTCGAACGCGGGGACCGGGAACCACAGGCCCTTGCGAGCGAACAGGCCGATCGTCGACAGAGAGGACGGGCCGTGGTCCATGTTGGCGGTGCCGGTGGGATCGGGGCTGCCTTCGCGGGCGCGCCAGTACGCGGCACCGGGGTCGATCGTGGTGGTGGCGTAGTCGACGACGAACTGGAAGCCGCCGAAGCCGAGCGTGTCGGCGGGCGTGCCGAGGCGAGGCGCGAGCACCACGCCGAGCTGCGAGGCCAGCGAGCGGAGCTCGGCGTTCTGCGCGATGAAGGTGCCGTCGGGCTGTAGCGCCGAGAGGCGGTTGAGCACGATGTCGTTGGAGTCAGCGCGGACGGGCAGCGCGTGAGCGAGGACGCACGTGGTGACGACCCAGCGATTCACGGTCCCCAGCGTATCAGTCGTCGTCGCGAAACGACAGCTGCAAGGCCAGCAGGAACTGGCTGTCGTCGGTGGGCGGAAGGGGCGGCAGGGTGAAGGTCTGGAGCATGTCGCGGATGCAATCGTCGAACGCGGCGGGGAGCGGCTTGCCGTCGGGATCGGTGAGCGCCTCGGCGGAGACCACGGCGCCGACGTCGGGATCGGTGGTGATCAGGACGTTGGTGAGGACGGTGAGCTTGGGCGGCAGCTCCTTGCGGTGCAGGTCGAAGCACTCGGAGAGATAGGTCTGGGCGCCGCCGAGCTCCTCAAGAGCGCGGTCGTTGAACTTCTTGATCGCGGGGTCGCTGCTGAGGTGCGCGGCTTTCGGCGGGACCGGGGCGGCGGATCCCGAGCCCTGGGGACGAGAGGCGCGCAGTGTCGAGGTGCGGGCCATCTGGTCGGCGAAGCGGTCGCGCTCGTCGCGGGTGAGCCGGCGCAGGCGCGAGTGGGTCGTGGGCGGATCGGGGCGGTGGTCGACGCCGAAGCTGGCGTCGATCGGGGTACTGGGGAGCGCGTAGATCCGGTCGGATCGCGCGTACCAGAGGATGCCCGCGGCGAGCGCGATCGCGATCAGCGCGAGGATCAGGAGCCGCGAGGACATCGTCGTGCATGATACACAGCGGCCATGGCCGAGGCGTACACGACTATCCTGGTCGAGGATCGCGGACCGATCGCGCGGATCACGCTCAATCGTCCCGACAAGCGGAACCCGATCGGGCTCCTCACGTGTGGGGAGCTGGTCCACGCGCTCGCGCAGATCAAGACGACGAAAGAGACGAGGGTGGTCGTGCTGACCGGCGCGGGCCCGGTGTTCTCGGCGGGCGGGGACCTCGCGGCGATGCAGGGACAGCACCAGGAGGGCGTGCCGCCGGCCTCGCTGGTCGAGCTGTTCGTCGCGATGCACGAGCTCGGCAAGCCGATCATCGCGATGGTCAACGGGCCGGCGCTCGCGGGCGGCATGGGCCTGATGGTGGCGTGCGACCTGGTGGTCGCGGCCGACACGGCGACGTTCGGCACGACGGAGATCTCCGTTGGACTGTGGCCGATGATGATCACCGCCGAGATCACGCGGAGCATCGGCCGCAAGCGGACGCTCGAGATGATGCTGACCGGCGCGAAGCTCACGGCGGCCGAGGCGCTCGACGCGGGGTTGATCAATCGCGTGGTGCCGACCGCGGAGCTCGAGGGTGCCACGCTCGAGCTCGCGAGCCAGCTGGCGTCGCGGAGTCCGGCGGCGATCTCGCTGGGGCTCAAGGCGTTCTATCGCTCGCAGGACATGGAGTACGAGCCGCAGCTGCGCTACCTGCAGGCCGAGCTGGCGCGCGTGCTCGCGCTCGAGGATGCCGCCGAGGGAATCTCCGCGTTCCTCGCGAAGCGTCCTCCGGTATGGAAAGGGAAATAGCGCGTGAAGCGCATGCACGCTCGCTGGCTGGTCTTGCTCGCTGCCTGTGGTGGTCGCGGTGGTCCCGCGACGCCGCGCGAGCGTCCGGCCGTGCAGCTCGTGCGCTGCGCACCGGCGACGCCGCCTCCGATCGCGACGGACACCGCCGAGCGCGTCACGCGCCGTGGGTTCGGTGGTGGTGGGAATTTCGGTCGGGCGATCCCGGGCCGGCGACCGTCGCTGAGTTTCGGGACGGTCTCGAGCAACGCGGTGATCTCCGGTGACGAGGTGCTCCCGACCCTGCGCGCGAAGCAGGCCGAGCTCCTCGCGTGCTTCACCGACGTGAGGTCGCTCGCGCGGATCGCCGTGGTGTATCGCCTGGTGATCAACGGCGACGGGACGGTGAGCAGCCCGGAGCTGACGAGCTCCGCGCTCGCGGGGACGATCGATGCGTGCATCAAGCGGTCGTTCCGCGCGATGAAGTTCCCGGCGAAGGGCGCACCGTCGGCAGTCAGCATCCCGCTCGTCTGGGACAGCACCGGCACGTTCGCACTGCCCACGCAGGAGGCACCGGCGATCGATCCCGGTCCGTGGACACCGTTCGCGATCGATGGCCGTGCCCCCGGACCCGCCGTGTCGGGTGCAGCGCGGGCCACCGAGGCCGTGCTGCGCACGAAACTACCCGGGATCGACAAGTGCTTCCTGCGACCAACCCCAACCGGCTCGCTGCGGATCCACCTCGAGCTCGATGTCTCCGGCGAGCTGTCGTCGGTGCGGGCGGGTGGCCTCGGCGACAAGGAGAGCGAGTGGTGCGCCGCGAAGGCGCTCGCCGGGTTGAAGGTGATGACGCCGTCGCAGGAGCACGTCGAGATCGCGTGCGATCTGTCGCGCGGAGATGCCGCGCCGTGGCGGGTGTCACCGACGGCTGGCTACCAGGTGATCGAGGCCGACGCGAAGGGCTTGCGCCACGGCGCGCAGACGATCGTGCCCGGAGTCTCCGAGCCCGAGCCACTCCCTGCCGAGACCTACGTCGTCATCGCGCGGCCCGAGACGCTCGGCGGGATGCTGCAGCTCGCGTTGATGTGGGCGCGCGACGCGACGGCGCTGTTGATCGCCGTCGGCGATGGCAAGACCCCGCCGGTGTTCCTCGGGATGGGCAACACGAGCCCCTCGGAAGAAGACGGCGAGGCCGTACGCCCGGCGATCCGCGTCGGCCGGCTTGCCACCTCGGGCTGCATCGGTCGCACCACGCACAAGGCGGATCCGTCGAAGGCGGGCGAGCTCGCCGGGCTGATGCAGAAGCTCGCAGATCGCTGCAAGACGCTCACGTGCGCACCCACGATGGTCGTCGCGATCGACAGCGATGCGACGACACGCGACTTGCTCGAGGTCGCCGGTGCCGCGCGCCGTGCCGGCTTCGAGCGCCTGCTGTTCGGTGGCGCCGAGCTCGGTTGCACGCCGGAGTTGAAGAAGAAGGGCGACCTCGACATCGACATCGCGCCGGACTTCGAATGAGGTGGTTGCCGATCCTCGCGCTCGTCGCCTGTCAGCGCAGCGAGCCGCAGCAAGCAGTCGGCTCGGGTAGTGCGCCCGCCGCACTCAACACGCAGGTCGTCGGTTGTGCCCCGGCCGCGGATCTCCCACACGGCGCGATGGACGGCGTGACCCCGACGGCGTGGTTCCCGTACGCGACGCTCGGCGAGACGCCGGCGGAGAGCATCGGAGGTCTGGCGAGCAAGGCGAACCAGGCGCTGGTCGACAACCTCGCGGATCTCGATCTGTGCCTGACCGACAAGACCGGCTCGGTGTCGATCATGCTGGAGATCGCCCCGACCGGGAAGATCAAGCCGCGCGTCGGTGGCATCGGGCATCACCCGACGGAGCTGTGCATCGCGAAGCTGGTCGCGAAGCTGCCGCTGCCACCGCCAGCGCGCGTCACCGAGCTCGAGTGCGGGCTGTCGGCGGGAGATGCCGGGCCGCTGCGCGTCGACGTCGAGGGCGGCTATCGCGTCGTCGAGATCGCCGCCGAGGTCACGCTCGACGGCAAGCCGGCGGTGCTCGAACGAGCACCTGATCAACCGCTCGGCGGCGATGCCGCGAAGGCCGTGCTGGTGGTCGCGGCTCCCGACACCGAGGGTGAACGCCTCGCGAAGGTGGTCGCGTGGGCGAAGTCCGCGCCTGCGGTGCTGGTCGCCGTGCGCGCCGATGGTGGCCCACCGGTGTTCCTGGGGATGGCGCGGGTCCGTGAGGATGCCAAGCGCGTCGCGGTGTCGATCAGCGGCGAGGAGCTGCGGGCGTGTTCCGGATCCCATCGGGGAAAAGCGTCGCTGCTCGAGGCGAAGCGTGTGGATGCGATGCTCGCCGAGACGATCACCGCGTGCGGCGAGGCGTGTCCCGAGATCGTCGAGGTCGGCATCGGTGGCAAGCACGCGGCGAAGCAGCTGGTCGGTGCGACGTCGGCGGTGCGGCGCGCGGGTCGCGATCCGGTGCTCGTGCTCGAGGCGCGCTGTCCGTAGCTCAGAACCGGCTCTTGCCGAAGTCTGGATCCTGCGGTTTCGGAGTGCGCGGGCGCTTGCGCGGCTTCGCAGGCTTCGCAGGCTCGGCGGCGTCGGGTGTCACGCTCGCGGCGTCGGGCTCGGGCGCGGCCGCATCCTCGACGAGGATCGCGGCATCCGGCGTGGGTGGCGGTTGCTGCGGAGGTGGTTGCGGAGCGGCGATGGGTTGGGTGATCGTCGCGTCGTCGCCACGCGGCCACGCGAAGAACGCGGCGACGGCGATCCCGGCGACGGCGACCAGCGCGATCGGGATCGCGAGGCGAGCACTCTTGCGCGGGCCTTCCGGATCGATCGTGCCGCTCGCCCCCCGCATCGTGGTCTCGGTCGCCGGATCGGCATCGCGAACGCCGACGGCGCGGGGCTTCGTTCCTTCGGGCGTCAGCGCGGCGGCGGCCCGTGCCGCGAGCTCCTTGCCACCCGGTGCGAGGGGGGCGAGGGCCGCGGCGAGCTCGGCGACGTTCTGGTAGCGCTTCTCGCGATCTTTTTCGAGGCAGCGCATCACGACTCGCGCGATCTCGGGCGCGACCGTGTCGGGCAGGGGCTTCGGTGGATCGTTGGTGATCGTGAGCGCGAGCTCGTACGGCGTGTCGCCCTCGAACGGCCGCTTCTCGGTGAGCAGCTCGTACATCGTGATGCCGATCGACCAGATGTCGCTGCGCGGATCTACCGACCCGTGCGCGCGCAGCTGCTCGGGAGACATGTACGCCGGCGAGCCCATCGCCTTCTGTGTCGCGGTCAGGCTCGGATCGACGGCACTCGTCGCTTTCGCGATGCCGAAATCGAGCAGCTTGATCAGCTCGCGCCCATCGGCACCGCGGGTCAGGAACAGATTGCCCGGCTTGAGATCGCGATGGATGATGCCGAGCGCGTGGGCTTCGGCGATCGCGATGCACGCCTGGATGATGAACGTGGCGACCCGCGCGGGCTCGAGCACGCCGGAGTCGTCGAGCATCGACGCGAGGTCGAGGCCCTCGAGGTACTCCATCACCATGAACGGCTGACCGTTCTCGGTGCCGAAGTCGGTGACGCGACAGACGTGCTCGCCGCGCAGCCGCGCCGCGGACCGGGCTTCGCGCAGGAAGCGCTCGACCATCGCCGGCTCTGCCATCGCGTCGGCGCGCAACAACTTGATCGCGACAGGCGTCCCGAGCTGCTCGTGCGTCGCCTTGACCACGAGGCCCATGCCACCTCGGCCGATCGTGTCGCCTACGCGATATCGGCCGGCCAGGACTGCGCCGGTATCCACTCGCTCAGCGTACTACGTTGCCAACTAGGGCCGCCAATTGAGCCCGACCGTGTAGACGCGTAGATCACTCGAGCTCGAACCCTCTCTGGCGGGCAGGAGACCGACGAAGACCCGAGCAAATACATCGATCTGCTTGGTCGTGGCGAACAGCAGGCTGGGCGCCACGGCAAGCGTCACGGTGTGGGTGAACAGCGCCCCTCCCAGGTTGAGCTGGAGCACCGCGTCGCCCTGGAGCGCGATCCGGTTCGTGGCGGTGAGCTGCAGGCCGACGCGGGTGTCCCCGATCAGCTCGCTGGCCTCGAACCCGCCGTTGTTCGAGCGCTGCTGGAACACGAAGCCGGCCGTGCCATCGAGCGCGAGGTTCGGGCTGATCAGCTGCTTGCGGGCGAGCTCGACGCGCAGGTCGGATCCTCCGAGCGCTTCCCCGAGACCGCCGAACGGATGGACCCGCGTGTACTCGAGCCGCCCCGCGAACATCGGCTTGATCGAGTACGCGAGCGTGCCGCCGATCGCGAGCAGCGGGTTGGGCTTGTCCTGCTCCTTGAACCGCTCGTGCATGCGCACGAGGAGTCCGAGCTCGAACTGCTGGATGCCGAAGCGCCCGCGGACCTCGCCTTCGATCGGCGCCTTGCGAAACGCCTCCGAGGTCGACGCGGTGTTCGAGGCGGTGACCTCGGCCGCGCCGTTCGGCATCGCGAGCGGACGCAGCGCGAGCTGTCGCGGATAGCCGGTGGGTGTGACGGGCAGGATGGGATCGGGTGTGACGATGGTGCCGAACTTCGGGATCACGACCTCGACGATCGCGCCTTCTTTGGCGAGAGCTCGCTCGAACAGGATCGGCTGCTGCCCCGGCGCGGTGACCTTGAAGTTGTACGTCCGCGGATCGACCGGCACCGGTTGATCGACGAACACGGTGACGTCGATGCCTTCGCGCTCGATCGCGAGCCCGGGCACCGGATCGGAGACGATCAGCTTCATCCGCGTCAGCCGCGGCTCGAGCTCGGTCACGCGCTTCGCGGCATCGGCGGCGCGGCCCTTGTTGGTGTCGGTCTCGGAGACCTGCTTGAGCTCGGCCCACGCGCTCGCGATCCGCCCCTGTTTCTCGTGGCAGAGACCGAGGTTGTAGAGCGTGCCGGTGGCCGACTCGAGCTTGAACGAGGTCTCGAACGCCGCGCACGCCGCCGGGAGGTCACCGTCCTTCATCAGCTTGCGGCCGCGCTCGAACGCGTCCTGCGCCTCGGCGCGCTGTGCGTACGCGTGCGTCGTCGTCAGCAGCAGCACGACGACGAGGGCACGCACGGTGCGAGCATACAACAGCGCGGCTGCGCAACACCGGCAGGTGCGTGCGTTGGTGTCTCCTGGCTGCGTCGCCGCGACCTCGACTTCACGGACGGCCCGACGATCGTGACCGGCAGCGGCGCTTCACGAACCCGCGGCCGTCGACGATCGAGGTCAGACGCTGCGGCGGCGCGACGGCGGAGCCCCGTAGGGCATCTTGGGCGAGTCGGGTGGAGGCCGCTTGTGCGGCACTGGTGGCGGCAGCTGGATGTCCACACGGGTCACCGCGCCGGCTTTCACCAACGTGGTGCGTGCCTCCTCGCCGTGGCGCGGATTCGTCGAGACGTTGTAGTAGAGGAAGTGCTCGCCGGCCGGCACGTTCTCGAACGTATAGACGCCGTCCGCGTTGGTACTGGCGAGGTCGCCCCCAAGCGTGAGCTTGAAGCTTGCGACCGGATCGCCGGCTTCATCGCGGACCACGCCGCGTACCGTGCCCGTCCCAGCCGCCGTCTGCGACGTCCCGTCCGGTGCCTTCACCGACGTGTCGGGGCCGCCGCAACTCGCGAGACCAGCGAACACCGCGGCACGCGAAAACCGACCGGCGAGAATCGATCGCATGGGTGTGCTCGCGATGGCGGCGCCACAGAATGGACACGCAGGTTCCTCGGTCCGCGCATGGCGACGGCACCGTACACAAGGGGTCAACACGGCCCTGGCGAGCCCTTGCGAACCGCTCGCCGCCGCACAAGGAAACAAACCGGATCGCGCACACTGTGAGCAGGGTCGCGGCTGGCACCGAGCGCGTCGAATGACGGCGAGGCACTACAGCGTGCCGGCGATCCGTGCGAGCGTGCCCGCGGGATCGCTGGCGATCGTCTCGTGATGCGAGACCACGATGTGCGAGAGCTTCGGCAGCTTCGCTAGCTCCTCGAGCTGCCTGCGAAACGCGGCCTTGTCGGTGAGCAGGAACCAGCGCACCAACCGCGAGATCTTCGGCCCGCCCGACGAGCCGGTGATGCGCTTGAACACGAAGCCGGTGAAGCCGTGGGCATGCGGCATGTTGAACACCGCGTCGTTGAACACCAAGCCCGTGGTCTCACCGCGCACGATCATCACGCCCTCGCGCGCCTTGGTGCCGGCGAGCGTGGCCAGCTCGACGCAGTCATCTCCCACGAAGTCCTCGTACGTGCCGTGCGCCGCGACCACTTGCTCGACCTTCTTCCGCGCGCCACGCGGGCAATACACCTTCGCGTCGGGATAGCGATCGGCGAACACCTTCGCATCGAGCCGGTGCCAGCCGTTCGGGACGATCAGCGCGGAGACCTTCCCGAGCGCGTCGATCTCCTTCATCTCGGCCTCGCCGAGCGCGATGCCGTTGTGGATCGCGAGCGTACCGTCGGCGCGTCTCGCGACCGCCATCACGCGCTTGAGCGACTCGAGCTCGCCCTCCACGCGCCACAATCGATCGGTGAGCTTCTCGAGCGGGCCGTGCGGGAGCACGTTCCAGGCGGAGTTGAACTTGGGCATGCGGACTCCGCGAGATCTTGCGCCGTTTCGGCGTCGAGTCGACGCGGAGAGTTGTCTCTTCGTCCCACGCCGTCGTGAAATTCTCGAATGTGCCAGGCGTACAACCGGGGCGACCCGAGTGCGAACGCGATGATGATGACCGCTGCGATCAGGCCGTAGATCCAGCGCCCGCGCATCGACAACGGCACGCGGCTCCCTGCATGGGACAGCAACGAACCGCGCAACGCGTTGCCGATCGTGAACGACGCGAGGAAAGCGCCGAAGATCGCCGTGGCGATCGGAGCGGCTTCGGTCCGAATTGCCTGATCGTTGACGAGCCAGGTCAGCAACGCGGACACCGCGGCCGCGGACGTACACGCGATCGCGTAGGCCCAGATTGGCTTCATCGCGGGGGACCCATCACCACGCGCCGCATCATCCTACCGCGCGACTCAGTCGCGCTTGTACATCGTCACGACACAGGCACCACCGAGGCCGAGGTTGTGCTGCAGCGCGATCTTCGCGCCCTCGACCTGACGCTGCTCGCCCTGACCACGCAGCTGCCACACCAGCTCGGTGCACTGTGCGAGGCCGGTCGCACCCAGCGGGTGACCCTTCGAGAGCAGGCCGCCCGACGGGTTGGTGACGAACTTGCCGCCGTAGGTGTTGTCGCCGTCCCAGATGAACTTCTCGGCTTCGCCTTCCTTGCAGAGGCCGAGCGCCTCGTACGTGAGGAGCTCGTTTGCGGTGAAGCAATCGTGGAGCTCGACGACCTGGATGTCCTCGGGGCCGTGGCCGGCTTGTTCGTAGACCTTCTTCGCGCAGGCCTTCGCCATGTCGTAGCCGACCATCTTGATCATCGAGTGCTCCTCGAACGTCGATGGATAGTCGGTCGTCATCGCCTGCGCGGCGATGTAGACGGGCTTGCTGATGTTGTGCTTCTTCGCGAACTCGTCGGAGCACAGCACCGCCGCGGCGGCACCACACGTCGGCGGGCAGCACTGGTAGCGCGTCAATGGATCGAAGACCTCGGGCGACGCCAGGATCTCCTCGACGGAGTACGTCTCCTTGAACAGCGCGTACGGGTTCTTCGAGGCGTGCTTGCGGGCCTTCTCGGCGATCTTCGCGAACGTCTCCTTCTTGGTGCCGTACTTCCAGCGGTACTCGCGACCGGCGCCGCCGAACATCTGCGCGGCGGGCGGAGCCTGGTTGAAGCCCTGCTCCTCGTTCATCACGTTGACGAACCGATCGAGCGGGTTCGCGCGATCCGTCCACTTCGCCGAGAGCGCGCCGGCTTCCATCTGCTCGAAGCCGACGACGATCACGCACTCGGCCATGCCGCCGGCGACCGCCTGCGTTCCGAGCATGAGCGCCGACGATCCGGTCGAGCAGTTGTTGTTGACGTTGAACACCGGGATGCCGGTCTCGCCGAGCTGATAGATCGCGCGCTGACCGCACGTCGAGTCGCCGTAGACGTAGCCGGCGTACGCCTGCTGGATCTCGGTGAACGGAACCTTCGCGTCGGCGAGCGCGGCCTCTCCGGCCTTGCGCGCCATCACGTGATACTCCTCGCTCTTGCCGGGCTTCGCGAAGGGAACCATCCCGACGCCGATGACATTTACTTTGCGTGGCATGTTTCGTTCTCCTTAGACCAGACCTTTGAGGAAACCGAGACGATGCGCGACAGAGACGTCGCCATCGACCTTCATCTTGCCGAACTGGAAGAGCGACTTCGCAGACGCCTTGCCGGTGACGAGAGCAACGAGATCCTCGTCGCTGATCGTGACCGTGGCGTCGAGCTTCTTCGGATCCGCGCCGGCTTCGATCACCTTCGTGACCGCGCCCACCACGAACTGCACCGTCGCATGGAGCTCCTTCTTGAGCCCCGGGTTCTCGGTGAGACGCTTGTCGAGCGCGGCGAAGATCGCCGGTGCACCGCCGTGCGTCGTCGAGCCGCCTTCCTTGGCTGCCTGCGTGGCCTGAGGCGCCGTCGCTGCTGGAGCTGCTGCACCACGACGCTTCGCGATCACCTCGACGGCCTTGCTCGGATCGAGCTTGCTGAGGAACTGCAGCTTCTGCGAGGCCATCACGTTGCCGGCGATCTTGAGCTTGCCGGTGGTGAACAGCTTCATCGCATCGGCCTTGCCCTGCGTCAGCGCGAGGAAGTCATCCTGCGACAGCTCGAGCGTGCACTCGCCCGAGTCGCCGCCTTGCTTCACCGAACCGGCGCCCTTGAGATCGAGCGTCCAGGTCTGCGAGCCGATCTTCCACAGGTAGGTCGTGTTGACCTTCGCGGCGAGGTCCGGGTTCTGCTTGAGGTACTCCTCGATCACGGCGAACACGTCGTCGACGCTCGGGACGTAGTCGGCAGGAACCCCACTGGCGGCAGCCGGCGTATCTGCGCCGCCACCGGAGCCCACGCGCTTCTTGGTCTCGGCGAGCACCATCTCCGGCGTCAGCTTCTTCAAGAAGCCGAGCTTCTGCGACGCCATGACGTCGCCGCTGATCTTCAACTTGCCCGACGAGAACAGCTTCATCGCATCGGCCTGGCCGGTCGCCATCGCCATGAAGTCCGCATCGCTCATGTCGAGCGTGCAGCTCGCCTTGCCGGCGCCGGGATTCACCGAGCCGGGCGGCGTGGTCAGATCGACCGTCCACGACGACGCGGGAGCCGAGAGCTGGAACACGAACGCCGTCTTGACCTTCTCCGCCGTCGCGGGGGTGGCGGACAGGAACGTGCCGATCGCGTGGAAGATGTCGGCGCTGTTCGGCACCGCCGCCGAGCTCTTCGCCGCCGCCGCAGGAGCGGCCTTGGCCTTCGGCTTCGGTACCTCACTGTACAATTCGAGCGCGGCGTTCGAGATAGCGATCTCGTTCGTCTCTTTGATCTTCGTGCGGAAGATGATCCGCGTGTCGGATTCCTTCCACATCTCGGTGACCAGCGTCTGCCCGGGCAGCACCGTCGACGCGAACCGCGCCTTGATGCTCTTGACGAAGTCCGGGTTGCCGTCAGGCGCGAAGGCCTGCGTGACGTGGCGCGTGGCGAAGCCGAACGAGGCGAGGCCGTGGAGGATCGGCTTGCCGAACCCGAACGCCTTCGCGAAGCTGGGATCCGCGTGCAGCGGGTTCCAGTCGCCCGACAGGCGATAGAGCAGCGCCTGGTTCTCGGTGGTCTTGTCCTCGACGATCTTGTCGGGAGCGCGATCCGGCGGGACGTTGACGTCGGCGCTCGGGCCGCGCTCACCGCCCCAGCCGCCGGCGCCGCGAACGAAGGTGGTCAGCTCGTTCTTGACGAGCTCGTTGCCCTCCTCGTCGTACGTCATGAACTCGGTGATGACGGTCGCGCCCTTGCCCTTGTCGTAGACGTGCTTGACCTGCGCCTTGGTGGTCAGCTTGCCCTTGGTCGGCAACGGGCGCTTGACCTCGGTGTACTGCTCGCCGTGGAGCACGCGATCGAGACCGAAGTTGAGGCCGGGGTTGGTGATGCCGTTCTTGCCCTGCGTGAACATCATCGTGATCGCGGGGACCACGCCGAAGCTCGGCAGCACCTTCATGCCCTTGCCCGACAGTTCGTAGACCAGCTGGAGATCGCGCTCGTCGAGCGGGTTCTGCGCGGCGCCGGTGCCGAGCGCGTACAGCGAGACATCGCGCTCGTCGTAGCTCTGCGTGAACTCGGGGTACTTGAACGCGAGTGCGGCGTCGATGTCGATGTGCTCGTTGCCGCCCTTGCTCGCGCCGGCCTCGACGTTCGCCATGATCGGCTGCATCGACTCGGCGATCGAGCCGGGGTGCTCGGCCTTGTCGAACGACGAGATGTCTTTCCACGCCGAGTCGATGTTCTCGGGCGTGATCGCGCGACCGAGCCGGAACGTCTTACCGGCCGAGCGCTCCCAGCGCAGCTTCGCGTAGAAGCCGCCGCCGACCTCGTAGAGGCCACCGCTGTCCTCGTTGCCCTCGTGCGAGAGCTTCGCGACGAGCGCCGAGACGTACTCGGGCTTGAGCGCGTCGAGCAGCTCCTTCGGCAGCACCGTCTCGGTCATCCGCGAGCCGGCGATCGGCGCGATCGTGTTGACGATGACGTTGCGCTTCTTGCCCTCGAGGGCGAGCGTCTGCGTGAAGCCGTGGATGCCGAGCTTCGCCATCGCGTAGTTCGCCTGGCCGAAGTTGCCGTAGATGCCGGCGGCCGATGACGTGTTGACGATGCGGCCGTAGCCGGCGTCGCGCATCAGGTTCCACGCCGCGGCGGTGACCTTGTACGTGCCCTCGACGTGGACCTTGTAGATCAGGTCCCAGTCCTGGGCGGTCATCTTCTGGAACGAGACATCGCGGAGGATGCCGGCGTTATTGATCAGGATGTCGATCTTGCCGAACGCATCGATCGCCGTCTTGACGATCTTGTCGCCGTCGGTGACCGAGTCGTAGTTCGCGACGGCTTGACCGCCGGCGGCCTTGATCTCTTCGACGACCTTGTCTGCCGCTGCCGACGACTTGCCGTCGCCGCTGTGGCTACCGCCGAGATCGTTGACGACGACCTTCGCGCCACGCGACGCGAGCAGCAGGGCATGGGACCGACCGAGGCCACCACCGGCACCGGTTACGATCGCGACTCTTCCATCGAACCTGAGTTCTTTGCTCATCGGGTCACCTTGTCATCTTCGATTTGGGGACTGGCTTCTTTGCTGCGTGCTCGAGAACGGTAGGGAACAAGGCCTTCCAGTCTTCGATCAACAGATCGAGACGGCGCTCCTGGGTGTGCAGGACGGAGGACATCGCGGCGCCGATCATCAATTGAAGAGTGAGGTCGAGCGCGCGCTCGAGACCGGGATGCTCGGCGACGCTGTCCTTGCCGAACAGCGATCGCACCTGCGCGAAGATCCGCTCGCGCAGCTGCTTCTCGGCGACGATCAACACCGGCCGCAATTCGGCATCGGTGCGCGCCGCGGTGCGGAGCTCCATCGTGACCTGGAAGAACGTGCCCGAGAAGCACTGCCAGAGCAGGTCGAGCACGGCATCGGTGCGATTGCCGCTGGGGAGTTGCGAGGCCAGCCCCTTGAGCTCGGCGGCGCGCATCTCGGCGAGGTGATCGACGGCGGCGACGAGCAGCTCGGCCTTCGACGGGAAGTGGTGGAGCAGGGCGCCGCGCGAGACCTCGGCGCGCCGCTGGACCTCGAGCGTGGTGGTGCGCGCGAAGCCGACCTCGATCAGGCTCTCGACCGCGGCGTCGAGCAACGCGCGGCGAGTCTCGTCTCGACGTTGCTGCTGCGTACGCGGTGCGAGCATCGACCTGCGCATCCAGTCCGAGTGCATACCGCCCAAGAAACAGTCAGTCAAGACTGTTTGTTAGTTTCCACAGGCAAATCCGGAACCTAGTCGCGAAACTCAGTGGCGTCGCCAGGACACCGTGGTCCGCAAACCCATCACGCCCGGTCGAAGGATCGACACATGTGTGTTCGCTCTCTCTTACCCTTGCGGTTGCTCTTCAGCCTTGACGACCCTACGACGACCACGTTCAAGCAACCGTGAAGAGGTTGTCGTCGACCAGGTCCTGAACGGTCACGCCGGTGTGCTTGTCGACGGCGAGCCGGCGAAGCGCCGGGAACATCATGCGGACCTCGCGGCGGAAGCTGACGAACTTCCGCGCGATCGTGTGGTCGCGCACGATCAACTCCTTGAGGTCTGGTCTGGCGACGGCGAGCTTCGCGAGCTGGTCTCGCAGCGGCTTCGCGGTCCAATCTAGCAACGGCTGATCATTCGGTCCGGTCACCGGACTGCGCATCATCTCGACGGTCTCGAGACCTTCGAGGTTGCCGAGCTTCTCGATCACGTCGATGCCCGTGACGCCAAGCGTCCCCGGGAACCGCGGCAGTGAATGGAGGAACGCGACGAAGTTGTCGGTGGTGACCCAGCCGGGGCGCACGGTGTGGATGCAGGCGAGCTCGCGATGACCTGCGGCCTTCGCGAACGCCCACTCGGGTGACGAGGCGAGCCCGACGGTGACCACCTCGAGCATGCCGCAGCGGAACTCGCAGGCGCGGCGCGGCAGGATCAACGCGAGGTCGCCGAACCACTCCTCCCACTGCATGCGGAGCAACGACTTGACGCGACCATCGTAGGCGCCGCGCTTGCTGCCGCGGAGTGGCCGGTTCGGTGCGCGTGCGTTGCACTGCAGGACGATCACGTCGCCGCGCAGCTCGCCGGCCTCGACGAGGGCGTCTCCGAGCACGGCACGCACACCCACGTCGTCGGGGTTCGCGGCGACCTCGCGCCACAGCGCCTCGATCTGCAGGCGAGGCGCGGGTGGCGCGGGCGGTGGAGGAACCGGTAACAGCGCGAGGCAGTCGGCGAGCAGCGGCCCCACTTCGCGGTGGGCGCTGCGCTTGGTAAACCCCGCGATCGCGCGCGTCGCGAACGTGGCCTGGAGCCGCCGCAGCACCTCCTGGCTCGCCCGCGGCTCGACGGCGATCGTGGAGAGTTGCTCCAGCACCCGGACATCGCCGATGTCGACCACGCGGTCTGCCAGCATCTCGTACATCTCGGGGACGCCGTATGCGTGTGGGAACGTGCTCGAGCTCGCGAGGTCGACGATCGTCTTCGCGACGCGCGGATCGTCGGGCCACTGCAGGAGGATGGCGACGCGCTCCTGGAAGTTGGTCGGCCACCGGTTGCTGGTGCCGAGGTGACGGGTGAGTGGATTCGTCGGCTCGCCGACCCAGCGGGCGCGCACGGCGTCGATCGCGGCGTCGAGGAAATCGGCGCGGTGACCGATCACGGCCAGCACGCCAGCGACGGTGACCGAGTCAGGGGTGTTGCTGTTGTCGCGTCCGTGTTTCACCCACCACAGTTGATCCTCGGCGGGCAGTCGGCCGGTGGGCTTCGGGAGCTCGAGCTTCGCCGTGATCCGATCGATCAGCTCGGCGAGCGCAGGATCTCTCGTCGCTCGCCACTCCGCGAGCGCAAGATCGAGCGCAGCGGGCCAGTTACCAGCGGTGATTGCTGTGAGGAGATCGTTCACGTGGGGCCGATCAGATTCGAACTGATGTCCTCCACCCTGACAAGGCGGCGTGACGACCACTGCACTACGGACCCCGCGAAGACGTTACCTCGAACCAAGGAGAATCCGCGGGTTGAGATGAGCGGACTACACCATCACCATCAGCATCATGGTCGAGAAGTCAGCGGCCGAGGCGAACGCCACAAAGCAGTGTTCGACCCCATGGGCGGCCGCGCGCGGACCGTTCGACGATTGCGAGGGCGCGCTCGCTCCAGTGCGGCAACGTGGTGATCAGCGGGCGGGCCTGTGGGCCAGGTAGCACGCCACCCATCGACGATCGAGGGGGCTACTTCGCGTCGAGGATCAGCCGGGCCGTCACGAACACCGACCGGCTGCCGGTGGTCATCGCCTCGCCGCTGATCTGCTGCGCGAACACGCTCGCGCGCACGCCGATCGCGACGACATCCTCGAACCAGTACGACGTGCCGAGGCTGAGGTAGTGCTCGCGCGTGCGGTGATCGGGCTCGCTGGTGCCGACGAGCGCGTACTGAAAGCCGATGCCCGTCTTGGAATTGGGGAGATCCAGGTCCGCGCCGGTGGTCACCGTGTAGGAGCGGAACAGGTCGGGGAGACAGCTCTGCCTGATTGGCGGGCACCACCGTCGAATCCGTCGCGCCGTGCCAGATCTGGACGACGGGACGCGTGCCCGTGTACGAGCTCGCCGCGCGGATCAGGTCACCCCCTTGCGGCGCTGTCTTCGAGACGCCGGGGCTCTGGCAGGAGAACGCTCCGTTCACCGACGTTGCGCAACGATACGGCACGCCCGACATGATCGCGCCACCGGCAAACCGCTCCGGCCAGGTCGCGAGCATCACCGCCGCGAACGCCGCACCGGCGGAGAACCCGACGATGTAGACACGCGTGGTGTCGGAGCCGTGGGTCGCGATCGCGTGATCGATCATCGCCATGATCGAGGCGTTCTCGCCCCGGCCTCTCAGCAGATTGGTCGGGTCGCCGAACTCGCCCGCCCAAGTTGAAGCAGCGCACCGAGTTATTCGCGGTCTGCTGCTCCGGGTAGACCACCGCGAAGTTCTGCGCGTCCGCGAGCGTGTTCCAGCCCGCGCGCTCCATCTCCGCCGCGGTCTGCGTGCAGCCGTGCAGCACGACGACGAGCGGTCGATTGGTTCCGAGGCTCGCCGGCGCGTACTCGTACATCGCGAGCACACCGGGGTTGGAGCCGAAGCTGGTGATCTTGGTGAGCGCGGCCTGCGCGGTCCCACCGAGGAACATCAGGAGAACGACGATGCGAATCATGTCCCACGCCTCGTGCAGCGCCCATGCCCGGGCGATTTTACGTTCGCGTCCAGGACGCCAACGATTTCGACTAGCTGGAGGGGTGGATCCTGTCCCCGATCAACCTGTGGGGTCGAGCCAACAGGGCAGGCCCTCGATCGTAGGCGCTAGCCAACGCGGCGGCGCAGCGCGAGCAGGCCGAGCAGGAGCATCGCGAAGCCGGAGCCTCCGCCCGTCGAGCAGCCACCATTCGTGGGCGGCGTTTCCTCGTCATCATCGCCACCGCCGCCGCCACCGCCGCCGCCACCGCCGCCGTTGTCGTCGGTGAGTCCGAAGAACTTGGCCGCGACCTGCGTCCCGCAGATGCCTTGATCGGAGAAATAGGTGCCGCTGGTCGACGCGCAGCCCTCGCCGCCGATCGGCACCGCGTGTCCCATGCCCGCGATCGTGTAGCGCTCGACAAGCGTGGCGTAGGTGTCGAGCGTCGCCTTGCCGGTGGTCTCGGTGCTCGACGCATCCGCCGCGATCCCGTGCACGTCGGTCCATTGCTTGACCAGCTCGCCGGCGTTCATCGGTGCGACGGTGAAGTCGCTCGAGCCCTGCCAGATCTGGACGCGCGGCCACGGGCCGTCGGCGGCGTTGCGTACGAGATCCCCCCACGCGTCGGCGGACTTCTGGATCCCCGGCGACGTGCAGGTGAACGCGTCGGTCAACGTCGTCGCGCAGCGATAGGGAATTCCGGCGAAGATCGCGCCGGCGGCGAACCGCTCCGGCCAGGTGGCCATCATCACCGACGTGAAGGCACCGCCTGCCGACAGGCCGGTGACGAAGACCCGCGTGGGATCGAGACCGTGGGCAGCGATCGCGTGATCGATCATCGCGATGATCGACGCGTTCTCGCCCTGCGCGCGGACGAGGTTTGCCGGATCGCCAAACTCGCCCGCCCAGTTGAAGCAGCGCGACTGGTTATTCGCCGTCTGCTGCTCGGGATAGACGACCGCGAAGTCGTACTGATCGGCGAGCGCGTTCCAGCCCGCGGGCAGGTAGTCGGAGGCTTGCTGGGTGCAGCCGTGCAGCGCGACGACCAGGGGGCGGTTCGTGCCGAGGGTCGCGGGCACGTACTCGTACATCTTCAGCGCGCCCGGGTTCGCCCCGAAGCTGTCGACGGGTTGCAAGGCATCCGCGCTCGCGACGCCGGACAGGAGAATCCAAGGAACGATCGATCGCATGGCCGGCGGCAAGTGCAGCCACCATGCCCGAGGACGATGGCGGTTGCCAACAGGCATTCGCCCTGCATGAGCAGGCCGCGTGCACGCTCGCGGTCGATGACGGCGGCCAGACCGTCGCCCCACCCGCCACCGAGCCACCGGCGATCCCGGAGCTGGTCGGGGAGAGCGAGGCGATCCGCGAGGTCGGCCGCGTGGTGCACAAGCTCGCGCGGGTCGACTCGTCGGTGTTGATCAACGGGGAGACCGGTTCGGGCAAGGAGGTCGTCGCGCGGGCGCTGCACGAGGCGAGTCCACGGCGCGCGCACGAGCTGGTGGTGGTGGATTGCGGCTCGCTGCCGGCGACGCTGATCTCCTCGATCCTGTTCGGTCACGAGAAGGGATCCTTCACCGGTGCCGATCAGCGGCGGATCGGCGCGTTCGAGCGCGCGAGCGGCGGCACGATCTTGCTCGACGAGATCGGCGAGCTGCCCCTCGAGGTCCAGCCCGCGTTGCTCGGCGTGCTCGAGCGCCGGCAGTTCACGCGGGTCGGCGGCGCGCAGGCGATCACGACGGACGTCCGCGTGCTCGCGGCGACGCATCGCGATCTACGCGCCGAGGTCAACATCGGCCGGTTTCGCGCCGACCTCTACTATCGTCTCGCGGTCGCGAAGATCGCGATCCCACCCCTGCGCGAGCGCCTCGAAGATCTCGAACCGCTGGCTCGTCACTTCGCGACGAGGCTCACGGGGCGAGCGGATCTCGGTCCCCTCACCGGCATGCTCACCGCGTTGCGCGGGCATCCCTGGACCGGCAACGTGCGCGAGCTCCGCAACGTCGTCGAGGCCGCGGTGGTGATGGGTGAGGTCGATCTCGGCGATGGCGTCGCGCGCACGGTGGGTGCGCCCACCGATCAACCGATCGCGACCTACCGCGATGCTCGCGCGGCGGCGATCCAGCGCTTCGAGACCGAGTTCCTGCGGGACCTCGTCGAGCGCAGCGGTGGGAACGCCTCCGAAGCCGCGCGGATCGCACGGATGGATCGACCGTACTTGCTGACGCTGTTGCGCAAGCACGGACTCCGTTCCTGACCTCGCGAAACCGCGCTCCCCTAAACGATATTCCTGGCCGGTTTCCGAGGAGAAAATCACGTGCGAGCTGGCGCGGGCCCGACCGACACGGCAAGCTGACGCGGCCCGTGAACTACGAAGCGAAGATCGGTTGGCGATATCTCTACGGCGGCAAGAAGGATCGCTTCCTGCTGTTGCTCGCGGGCGGCTCGGCGGTGTGCTCGGCGATCGGCCTCGCGATCCTGATGATGTCGAGCGGCAACCCGGTCGGCGTGTTGATGTTCGTGCTCGGACTGATCGCGACGGCGGTGTTCGTCCTGCTGTCGCTGTTCACGGTGTTCACCAGCGTGTCGATCCTCGGCGTTGCGCTCGGGGTTGCGGCGCTCACGATCGTGCTCGCCGTCACGACAGGTTTTCAAAAACAGTTTCGCGACAAGGTGCTCGGCGTCAACGCGCACGTGATCGTGTTGAAGAGTCAGGCCACGTTCGCCGAGTACCGCGACGTGATGAAGACCGCGCAGGAGATCGATCCCGACGTCCTCGCGGTCCAGCCGTTCATCTTCGCCGAGATGCTGGTCACCCGCGGCAAGGGCGAGCTCTCCGGCGTCGCGATCAAGGGCATCGATCCGGGGTTGGTGCGCGGCGTCCTCGATCTCGAGCAGCACATGACCAAGTGCGACGAGAGGGAGACCAAGCTGGTGCCGAACTGCGGCTCGGTCGAGTCGCTCGCCAACGCGACCCAGCGTCCCCCGGGCGTGCTCGCGCCGATCATCATGGGCAAGGAGCTCGCGCACAAGCTCAAGGCCAAGGTCGGCGACGACGTCACCGTCGTGGTGCCGCTGTCGAACATCGACTTCGACACGTTCCGCGCGAAGTCGAGCGCACCTCGGACGAAGCGGTTCCGGGTGTCCGGCATCTTCTACAGCGGCTTCGACGAGTACGACCGCCGGCTGATGTACACGGCGCTGCAAGACACCCAGGACCTGGTCGGTCGTGGTGATCAGGTTATGGGCGTCGAGCTCAAGGTCAAGGATGTGGAGCGCGCGTCGGAGATCGCCGAGAAGCTCGAGAAGCAGCTCGGGGGGCCGCCCTATCAGGTGCAGGACTGGTACGAGCTCAACCACAACCTGTTCACCGCGCTGAAGGTTCAGAAGTTCGCGCTGTTCTTCATCCTGCTGATCATCATCCTGGTCGCGACCGTGAACATGGTGTCCGCGATCTTCATGATGGTGACCGAGAAGACGCGCGAGATCGCGATCCTCAAGTCGATGGGGGCCTCGTCCGGCAGCGTCGCGTGGACGTTCCAGATCGTCGGCGTGGTGATCGGCGGCATCGGCATGACCATCGGCGTCGCGCTCGGGCTGGCGATCTGTTACGTGGTCAGCTCGTACGGCTACCACCTCGATCCGAAGGTCTATCTGATCGACAAGCTGCCGATCGAGATTCGCGGACTCGAGGTCGCGCTGGTCGCCGGCACCACGATGGTCGTCGCCATCCTCGTGACGTTGTTCCCTTCACTCACCGCATCCGCGCTGCGACCCGCCGAGGGTCTGCGCTACGACTGACGCAACGAGAGTTGCTTTCATGCAACTCGGCTTGTTCAGTTGCAGCTGCGATCGAGATCTCCACCCTTTGATTTCAGCGCGTTAGTGGATGCCTACATTGGCTCACCCTTTGTATTTGACGCAGGACATCATGCGTATCGCTGCTTCGCTTCTCGCTCTCGTTCTCGCCAGCTCGACCTTCACCGCCTGCGCCACCACCGGCGAGGACGACGTCTCGGAAGTCGATGGCGAAGCCGCCTCTGCCGGCAAGCTCTCGTTCTGGCAGGCCACGGACGGTCAGTGGCACTTCAACCTGAAGTCGGGCAACGGCTCGATCCTGCTCACGTCGGAGGCTTACACGGGCCGCACCGGCGCGATCAACGGCGCGCTCTCGACCCTCGAGAACGGCGTCGACACCGCGCAGTACGTCGTCAAGGCGTCGGCGAACAAGGGCTTCGTGGTCACCCTCAAGGCGGCGAACGGCCAGGTGATCTCGTACTCCGAGGTCTACTCGACGAAGTCGAACGCGAACCGCGCGATCACCTCGTCGATCAAGGCGGTCACGAGCCTCCTCGACAAGCGCGAGGCCGCCACCGGCGCCCGCACCGAGGTGCTCGTCGGTGAGACCGGCAAGTTCCGGTTCAACGTGTTCGCGAAGAACGGCCAGATCATCCTGTCGTCGGAGCAGTACACGACCGAGGCGGCCGCGTTCAACGGCGCCTTCGCAGTCCAGTCCGAGGGTCAGAACGCGTCGGCGTACACGCTGAAGGAGAACGTCTCGGGTGGCTTCTACTTCAACGTGAAGGCGCAGAACGGCGAGATCGTCGGCACCAGCCAGCAGTACACGACGAAGGCCGCCGCGCAGAGCGCGATGACCTCGCTCCAGAGCCTGCTCAAGACGCTCGTCGTCCTCTAGTCTCCAGCGGGCGGTCCCCAAGGGGGCTGCCCCGTTCGCGTTTCGGTCACTCGTTGCCGCTGACGTAGCGGCTTGTCGGGTCGCCGTCGTCGTCCTGCTGGCCGCTGTCCTTGGTCCCGAGCTCGACGTGCTTCGCGATCGACTTCAGGGCGGCGATTCCCTGCTTGGTCAGCCAGCTCGCGTGGACATCGATCGACTTCAGCCGGGGCCACTTGCCAGTCGCGAGCGCGAGCGCCCCCTCGTCGCCGAGTGTGCCCTCGCTGAGATCGAGGTGCTCGATCCGCGCCGCGATCTTCGAGCGCGCGAGCTCCGCGGCAATGGCGTCCTCGAAGTCGCAGTTGCCAAGGCCGAGGTGGGTGAGCTTCGGGAAGTGGGTGCCGGCGAAGATCGGGCTGAGGTCCGCGAGCTTGATGCCCGGCGCATTCTCGTCGCCGAGCTGGATGTTCAGGATCTCGAGGTACGGCCACTTCTGGCCGGTGATCGCCGCGAGCGACTTCTTGTCGAGACCACCCGTCAGGATGCGCAGCTCGCGGAGCTTGGGAAGCACGAGCTTGCCGAGCTTCATCGTGCCGGAGCGCAAGGTCAGCGATTCGAGGTTCGGGACCGCCTTGTAGAGCGGTTCGATGTTGCCCATGTCCGTCCAGTTGAGCTCCATCTCCTCGGAGACGAAGTCACCGATCACTAGCTTCCTCAGCGTCGGAAGCCTGCGCTTGCCGATCACCTTCGCGGCGCCAGCGTAGGTGTTATCGGCGAACGTGTTGATCCCCAGCGTGAGCTCGCGCAGGAATCGCGCGGATGGATGATCGAGCAGGTCTGCCAGCACGTCGTCGATCAGGATGTCGTCGAAGTCTTCCTGGTTGCCGAGGAACACCGCCTGGAGATAGCCCCAGCGCCAGGTGGTCGGCATCCCGAGGAGCACATGGCCCTTGGCCGGAACCAGCAGCTCGCGGAGGTTCGCCAGCGTGCCGAAAAACGCCTCTGAGTGCGTGTCGAGCAACCGCTTCGCCGCCGCCTTGTTCGCGTGCTGCAGCACGATCAGCTCGCCGCGCGGATCCTTCTGCGTCTGCAACCAGTCGGCATAGACGAGGTACGCATCCGCGCTGTCCGGGTCGGCCTCGATCGATGCCTCGAGCTTCGACTCGCGCGCGGTGCGAGCCGGTGGCACGGACTTCTTCGGTGGAGCCTTCGCTGCGCGCTCGGACTCGCGCTTCGCCGCGGCGATCAGCGGGTACGGCACGTCTCCTCCACCGAGGCGATAGCCGGGGAGCTGGCGGATCGCCTGCTTGTACGCCTCGTACGACTCGCTCGCCGATGCGAACTTCTGCTTGACCGTCGTCCCTTCGGTTCCGAGCGCGCCGCTGCGGATCGTGAGGGACGCGGGCGTGGCGACGATCTCGAAGAACCGAGTCCCGTCCTCGAAGATCAGCCCCTTGGTGTGCAGCTTGGCCTTGGGCGGAGGCCTCACCGTCAGTTGCGGTGGCTTGCCGCTACGACGCCGGAAACCTTTCCCCTCGAGCATCCCGACCTCGAGCTTGTAGAAGTTCTTCGCGTTCTCGAGGCTGTCGAAGTGTTTCGACTCGACCTCGCCTTCGCTACCGATCGTGCCGCTGCGGATCGCGTAGCCATTGGGGCTCGCGGTGAGCTCCGCGAACTCCTGACCGTTCACGAAGTAATGTCCCATCGGCTTCATGGCGCGCGGCGACGGTAGAGGACGGCGCAGCCCCCGAGCAAACAGCAAACATTAGCGAGTTCGCAACTAGAGGTGCAGCAGCGCAACTTTTGAGTCGAGAAGATGATGGCTAAAATTCTAGCCACCTGAACAATTCAAACTAGTTGCGAGTCCAGCGACCTGGTCCGCCGCTTGTAAATGGTCAGGTCATCATGAAGATCGCCGCCTCGCTTACCGCCCTCTTCCTCTCGCTCTCGACCTTCACCGCCTGCGCCACCACCGAAGGTGACGAGCTCTCGGAGACCGGCGACGAGGCGACCAGCGCCGGCAAGCTGTCGTTCTTCACGGCGACGGACGGTCAGTGGCACTTCAACTTGAAGAGCGGCAACGGCGGCATCCTGCTGACCTCCGAGGCATACACGGCGCGCACCAGCGCGATCAACGGCGCGCTCTCGGTGCTCGACAACGGCGTCGACCCGGCGCAGTACGTCATCAAGCAGGCGGCGAATGGTGGCTTCGGCGTCTCGCTCAAGGCCGCGAACGGTCAGACCATCGCGTTCGCCGAGGTCTACTCGAGCAAGTCGAACGCGACCCGCGCGGTGACGTCCTGCGTGAAGGCGGTGACCTCGCTCCTCGACAAGCGCGAAGGCGCGACCGGTGCGCGCGCCGAGGTGCTCGTCGGCTCGACCGGCAAGTTCCGGTTCAACATCTTCGCGAAGAACGGCAAGATCGTCCTGTCGTCGGAGCAGTACACGACTCAAGCGGCTGCGTTCAACGGCGCGTTCGCGGTCCAGACCGAGGGTCAGAACGCCGCGGCGTACACGCTGTCGGAGACGGCGTCGGGCTTCCACTTCAACGTGAAGGCGCAGAACGGCGAGATCGTCGGTACCAGCGAGACGTACACGACCAAGTCGGCGGCGCAGAGCGCGATGACGTCGCTGCAGAGCCTGCTCAAGACGCTCGTGGTCCTCTAGGTCGAGTCTTTCAAAGAGTCGACATTCGAAATAGACGGGCGGTCTCGGGGGCGGGACCGCCCGTCGCCCGTTTCGGTTAGAAGATCGTGCGCGACGCGAGCGCGGTCTGGCGATCGAGAGCGGGTGTCACCGCATCGATCACGGTCTGCTGGTTCGCCTCGTCGAGCTTCGATGTCGCGCGGATCATGACGCTCGACAGCGCGGTCGGCGCGAGTTGCGCCAGGACCTGGCCCAGCAGCTCGGGAGCGCGCTCACCGTAGTAGCCGCCCTGAAGCGTCGCGACCAGTCCGACGCCCGCGCCTTCGTGCGACAGCTCGAGCTTCCACCCAAATCCGCCGAACGACAGCACGAGCGACGGCACGCTCGATTGCTGGAACCACAGCAGCGCTTCGTCGAGCGCGGCATCCGTCGCATCGACGCACAGCCGCTCGCACGTCGCCGCGAACGGACTGCTCGTGAACCAGGTGAGCACGGGTGACAGTGGCGCCATTCCTCCCTGTGCGAGCGACAGCTCGCGCGTCTGCGGCGCAGCCGTCACCGTGGCCCCGGCGCCGAGGATGCGCAACGAATCGAGCGAGCGGTTCGCGATCGCCGGCAGGCAGGGGGGCGAGATGTTCCAGATCGAGTGCACGGTCGCGAGGTGGTCGTGCGTGATGAACTGCTCGAACGCGCCCGGATCCGGGTTGCCGAAGAACGTGATCTTCTCGACGGTCCGCCAGCTGCGAGGAGGTGGCCCGTCGGGCACGCCGGCGACCACGGCCTCGGCGACGAAGCCGCGGCGAAACACCGGCGGGCCGGTCATGGGGAGGTTGTCGTGCCACGTCGGTCCGTGCGAACGGAGCAGCGCCCTGATCCGTGCCTCGGCCTTGCGCCCCGATCCCGAGAGCTGGAGCTGGATGAATTCACCGCGGATGTTGTCCTCGGCGAGCAGCGCATCGGCGAGCACGAGGCGAGGTCCGTCGCTGTTCGGATCGTCATAGACGGCGCCGAACAGCGAGCCGATATCTGCGCCCGACGACGGCTGCTCTGCGGCGACGAGTGCTTCGAGTGCCGCGAGCGCTCGGGTCGCTTTGCCGTCCAGGGTGACGGGCGCCGGCCACGTCTTCAGCTTGGGGAGCACCAGCTCGAACACGCTGTACCAGTCGATCTCGTTCCGCGCCCTCTCCGCGAGCTCGGCGAGGCGCGGCTCGCCCCACGTCCCGAGTGTTAGCATCGCGAGCTTCCAGAACGCCGCGCTCGCGTTCGACGTGTAGCGCTTCGCGGCACGCAGCCTGACGAGTGACTCCGCGATCCGCGGATCGGGCGCGAACTCGACGAGCTCGGAGAGTCGCGCCTTCGCCTCGCGCGGATGGACCGGCCAGTCACAGCCGAGGAGCGTGGGCAGCGTGCTCGGATCGTGCGCAACTGCGAGCGCGAGCCAGGCTTCCTCGCGCGCGATCACCTTCTCGGGGAGCTCCTCCCGCGGCAACCGGCGATCGATCGCGACCGCGATCGGACCTAACCGTTCGGTTGGGGCCGCGGTCCACGCGGTGGTCACATGTGCGATCGCCTCGGCGATCGCGCCCTTCGAGAACGCGGTCGCTGCGGCGGTCAGCTCGCCGGCGATGTCGATGTTCGCCGCCACCACGGGTCGTCGGTTCGGGGCCGACTTGGTCTTGGTCGCCTTCGTCGTCGTCTTGGTTGCCTTCGCCATCTATTCCCCGATGCGACGTTACCGCGACTGCATGGACCACATAAACTAGCCGCCTGTCGGCCGTACCACCCAGCAAGAGCATCCCCGCGCAGCTGTTCTCCCTCGCGCTTCCGATCATCGGCATCAACGTCCTCACGGTGTTGATGCTCGCCGTCGACTCCGCGCTGTGCGGCCGGTTGCCGAACTCCGAGCACGCGCTCGAGGCGCTCGGCTTCGCCGTGCAGGTCGTCTTCCTGTTGATGACCGCGATGCTCGGCCTGATGGTCGGCACCGTCGCGCTGGTCGCCCGCGCGTATGGCGCGAAGTCGATGGAGCGCGTCAACGAGCTGCTGGCGCAGGCCTCTCAGCTGACGGTGCTGTTCGCCATCGGCGTCGGCATCATCGGTGCGATCTTCTCGGAGCTGATCCTCCGTGGGCTCGGTGCCACGCCGGAGGTCGCCGCCATCGGCGCCGACTACCTGCGCCCGCTGATGCTCGGGACGCCGTTCTCCTATCTCGGGCTGCTCTACGCCGGCGTGCTCCGCGGCGTCGGCAACACGTGGCTGCCGTTCGTCTGCGCGCTGATCGCGAACGTCGTCAACGCCGTCCTCAACTACATGCTGGTGCTCGGCAACTGGGGCGCGCCATCGCTCGGCGTCACCGGCTCGGCGATCGGCACGATCGTCGCGCAGTTCCTCAACGTGCTGATCCTGATGACGGCACTCCGCCGCGGGCTGATCCCAGGGATCAAGCTCTCGCTCTGGCCGCGCGCGATCGATCGCCCCCTCGCGCGCGAGATGTTCAAGATCGGCTGGCCCGCCGCGCTCGACATGCTGGTGCTCAACGCGGGCTTCCTTACCGTGATCGGCATGCTCGGCTACATCGACGGCACGCTGGTCGCCGCGCACGGCCTCGGACTTCGCGTCCAGGCACTCGCCTTCGTCCCGGGCCTCGGCGTCTCCCAGGCGACCGGCGCACTGGTCGGTCAGGCGCTCGGCGCCGGAGACATCGCGAAGGCCCGCGCGGTGACTCGCTCGTCGATGCTGCTGTGCTCCGTGCTGATGTGGAGCCTCGCGCTCGTCATCGTGATCTTCGCGCACACGCTGGTCGGCATCTTCGACGTCAAGGAAGGTACCGAGCTCGAGATCTATGCCGTCGAGTGGATGCGCCTGCTCGGACTCTCGATGTTGCCGGCCGCGATCAACATCGCGCTCATCGGGATGCTGCAAGGTGCCGGCGCCACGCGCACCAGTCTCAGGATCAACATCTGGACCACGCTGCTCGTCCAGATCCCGCTCGCCGCGCTGCTCGGCTTCGGGTTCGGCCTCGACGAGTTCGGTGTGTGGATGAGCTTCCCGCTGTCCTTCGTCGCGAAGGTCGCCGGCACCTATCTCGCGTATCGTGGCGAGAAGTGGGCCGTCACCGGCATCGTCGTTCGCAAGTAGCCGAGGTCAGCCGGCCTGCTGGACACGCCAGACTCCAGCGGCGGATCGACTCGTCACCGCATCAAGCGCAGCGACGCGGACTTGCACCACGATTCCAGCGGATCGCGGTTTGCACTCTCGAGCCCCGTGCTGTTCGCCCTCTTCGTGATCTCGCTGCTCGTCACGATCGGGCTTGCGATCTACGCGGGCGGAGCATTGCTCGGCGTCCGCACCTCCAAGCTCGAGTCGTTCTCGGTGCCACCGTCATTGCCCACGCACTCACCCTATCTGGCGCTACCGACGCCGCCACCTGCACCGGTCCGCGCCGCCCGCGGCACCACGCCGCCGCCGATCCCGAGTCGCGCGGCATCGCCGGTTCCCGCCGGTGTGATCACCAATCGCGAAGACGTCACCGAGCCCGAGCTCGTCACCGACGCGCGGTTCTCGGTGCGCCGGTCTCGCCCCTCGCTCTAGCGTCGCAACACGGCCGGCGGCAGTTGCTGCCCGGGCTCGAACACGATCACGACACCCGAGCTGCGCGGATAGAACGACGCGATCGGCTCGACGCTGCGTGTCGAGTACGGATCGATGATCGAGAGCTGGTGACCGGTCATCGCCTCGATCACCACGAACGCCGGCCCGCGATCCGCGCCGGCGACCACGTGCGCCACACACGGGTAGGTGAGCTGCGAGAACCCCATCGGATGTTCGAGCTGGAGGGCACTCGCAAAGAGGCCGAGCTCGGCAGCCGCGTTGATGAGGTCGAGCGCGCTGCGATCGAGCTCCGGATGCTCGGCCACCTGTGACAGGAAGTGATCGACGTCGTCAGGCTCGACCTCGCGGCCGTGATACCGCGCGATCATCGTCAGCACCGCGCACGTGTCGTCGATCTCGCCGCCGACCCGTATCGGCTCGATGCGCGGGCGCCCGAACCGTCTCCTGATCCGATCGAACACCTAGTCCTGTGCGCGAACCGTGCGGCCCAGCTGGAGCCCGCGGCGCTTGAGCAACCGGTACAGCGTCACCGTGTTGATGCCGGCCGCCTTCGCCGCGACCTTGACGTTGCCGCCGTGCTTCGCGAGGAGCTCGGTCAGGTACTGGCGTTCGAGCGGCTCGAGCCAGAGCTCGCGGGCGGCGGCGAGCGTCTGCTGCTTCGGCCTCTCTCGCGCCGGCTTTCCGGGCGTCACCGTGTGCAACGGGCGCGGCAGGTCCTCGGGCTGGAGCTCGTCGCCGGTGCACAGGATCACCGCGTGCTCGATCGTATTCTTGAGCTCGCGCATGTTGCCCGGGAAATCGTAGGCCGACAGCCGCGCGAGCACCGCGGTGCCGAGCTTCGGCGCCGGCTTGCCGTGCATCCCGGCCGATTGCTCGAGGAACACGTTCGCGAGCGTCTCGAGGTTGTCCTTGTACGAGCGCAGCGGTGGCAGCTCGAGCTGCATCACGCTGAGCCGGTAGAACAGGTCGTCGCGAAACGCGCCGGTCTTCGCCATCCCCTCGAGGTCGCGGTTGGTCGCACAGATCAACCGCACGTCGACGCGGTCCGGTGG
>JANNBP010000361.1:0-7484 GCA_031385555.1 Deltaproteobacteria bacterium
ATTTTCAACTCCGTTTGCAAGCGGATCTCGATGAGCGCGAGGCGGACCTCGCCGCGCGAGAAGCCGTCGTTGCCGATCAGGAGCTGCGCGTCCGCCAAGGGCTGGTCGACGTCGAGCGTTTGCCGCTGGTGATCGACCGTGACGTACGGCATCGACCCTTCCCACAGCACGCGCTTCCCCTTGAAGTCGGCGAGGTAGATCATGATCCCGGCCGACTCGGTGAGCCGCCAGTGGAACTTCCAGTTCGCTTCTTGGATGACGTTGCCGCTGCTCATTGTCTCAGATCCTCTCGGGCTCGCAGGCTCGCCACTACCAGAGCTCCGCCGGGACGACCTGCGTCACCGTGTTGTCGATCAAGTCCACCACCGCGACGAGCGTCGAGTGACCGTTATCGCGACCGAACACCACCGCCGCGCTGCGCCGTGAGTACGCGACATCCTGCGGGTTGCGACCCCAGTAGTGCATCGTCATCTGCGGCGAATCGCCCATCGAGAGCTTGTTGCGCACGCGCTCGTCACCGACCGCGATCGACGCGGCGAGCGCCTCTTCATCGCGCGACAACATCGGCTGGCTGCGCGACAGCTCGAGGTGCGTCACCACACCGGCATCGAGATCGATGCACGCATCGACCGCGCGGTCCGCTGCGTAGTCGTACGCGACCACGCGGGCGAGGCGATGACCGGCCATCGGGTGCGGCGGCTTGGTGACCAGCGGCTCGGTGCAGATCACGCGGTAGCGACCGACCTTGGCCATCGAGCCGAGGCGGCGGTCCTCGGTCAGGGTGCGGAGGGCATCGGCGACCTCGCCCTGGGTCAGTGGATCGAACAGGGTCGGGTCCGCGTCCGTGACGTCTTCCCCTTTTCGCTTCTTAGCAGCGGCTTTGCCGGCGGTCTTGCCCTTCGGTTTTGCCTTGGGTTTGTCCTTTGTTTTGGCACCCTTGGACCCCTGGGACTTCTTCGGAGACGCCATGGCGGCGACTATACACGCCTTTAGATCGACGCCTCGTCCCGTGCGTCTCATTTGGCCATGCGCTCCTTCCTCGCTTCGCTCCTGCTGTCGGCTGCGGCGGCCTGCTCGACTGCTCAAGCCGACCAGCCGTTCGGCCCAATGGCTCCGCCGCCCGGTGGTACCGCGATCGCGATCGGCATCGCCGACGCCCGGATCCGCGCGCCCTACGACGTGCAGGTGATCCGCGAGAATGGCGACACGCTGCCCACGTACGCGTCGAAGGATCGGTACTACGTCCAGGGTAACGCGGGCGAGCGCTACGTCATCCGCGTCACCAACCCTACCGCGCGCCGGATCGAGGCCGTGGTGTCGATCGATGGCATCGACGTGATCGATGGCGAGGATGGTGACCTGCGCAAGCGCGGCTACGTGGTCCCGCCGTACGGCGAGGTCAAGATCGAAGGCTTCCGCACATCGACGGCGGATGTCGCCACGTTTCGCTTCTCCTCGGTCAACGATTCGTACGCCAACAAGAAGGGCAAGGCGCGCAACGTCGGCGTGATCGCCGTCGCGCTGTACGAGGAGCAGGCCGCACCGGAGCAGCAGATCATCGTCGGTGGTGGCGATGTCGATGGCCGGTTCAAGAAGCCGTACACGTACGAGGACGACCTCTCCGAGCGCGGCGCGGACAAGCCGGGCTCGTACAAGGACTCCGACGGCGAGTCGTCGCCGCGCAAGGCGAAGCGTGCCGAGCCGAAGCCCGACTCGGTCGCGACGCGCGCGCCGGCACCGAGGGACGTCGCTCGCCGGCCGATGCCGGTCAAGCCCGCTGGTGGCTACGGCGGTGCACCTGCGGTTCGCCCGCATATCGTGGCGGACGAGAGTGGTGGTGGTGACTACGAAGAGCCGTCGCCGCCGCCCACCGAGGCGCCGCGCAACAACCGGCCGGGGCTCGGGACCGAGTTCGGCGAGAGCCGGTACTCCGCCGCGTCGTACACCAAGTTCGTTCGCGCCGCGGGTCGCCCGATCGCGATCGCCGAGCTTCGCTACAACAACGCCGCCGGCCTCGCCGCCCTCGGCATCAACGCGGAGCCGCTCCCCGACCACGGCGAGGTGATGACCCGCGAGACCGCCGATCCGTTCCCCGGCGATCCGCGGTTCTCGCGCCGCCCCGACTGATTCCTCGTCGTCACCGACGAGAAGGCCTCCTCGGGGGCCTTTGTCGTTTTCGGCGGTGATATCTTCTGTCGCGTTGTTGCGCGCTCCGCTTCCCGTGTCCGCGCAGGCGGAGGTGCCCGCGCCACGCGACCTGACGGTCACGATCGAGCGGCAGCCCGAGGCGCACCTCGCGGCCTGGGAGGACCTGGTCGCGAACGCGGTCACCCCCAATCCCTTCTACGAGCCGCACGCGTTGCTCGCCGCGCTCGCACACCTTCCAGCGGCGAAGGACGTCGAGGTCGTGTGCGTGTGGGCGGCCAATCCGCTGCCCAAACAGTCCGCGATCCTGCTCGGGATGTTCCCGCTGATCCGCGAGCCCTCCTACAAAGGGTTGCCGCTACCGACGCTGCGAACGTGGAATCACCTCTACTCGTATCTCGGCACGCCCCTCGTGCGAGCGAGTCATTCCACCAAGGCGCTCGACGCCTTCCTCGACTGGCTGCCTTCGTCGGGGGCATCGTTGTTGGTCTGGAACCAGATCGTGTCCGATACCGGATTTCGTCACGCGCTCACCGATGCGCTGCATCGCCGGCAGCTCGCGACGTTCGAGGACGAGCGCCTGACGCGTGCGTTGTTCCGACCCGCGAACGACGCAGACGCGTTCATCGCACGTGCGCTCGGCGGCAAGAAGCAGAAGGAGCTGCGCCGTCAGCTGCGCCGGCTCAACGAGATCGAGGCCGTCACGTTCGAGAGGTCCACCGATGTGGAGCGCTGGATCGAGCTGTACTTCGAGCTCGAGGCGCGCGGCTGGAAGGGTGGAGGTGGCACGGCGCTCGGGGACGATCCGCCCGCCGCCGCATTCTTCCGTGCCCTGCTCCACGGTGCCCACGCGCGCGGCCGGCTCGATCTGTGGACGATGACGCAGCCGAGTCGCCCGCTGCCGATCGCGATGAAGTGCAACCTGCGCAGCGGTGACGGGGCGATCGCGTTCAAGATCACCTACGACGAGGAGCTCGCGAAGTTCTCCCCCGGTGTGCTGCTCGAGATGGAGCACATCGCGTGGATGCATGCACCGGGTGCACCCTCGTGGATCGACTCCGGTGCAGCGGCGAGCCATCCGATGATCAACGGCCTGTGGCGCGATCGGATCGGCCTCGAGAGGCTCGCGATGCCGATCGATCTCAAGGCACAGCTCGCCGTCGCCGCGTTTCCGCTGCTACGTTTGGCGCAGTCGACCTTTCGCCGGCTGCGATCGAGGAACCCCTGATGCCCCTGCGCGAGCTAGAGCCCGGTGTCTTCAAGTCCGACTTCAACCGCCGGCCCTTTCAGATCAAGCACGACCTGGTCGGGCATCCGGCCTTCGCGCTCGAGCGGCTGGTCGAGCTGGCGGCGAAGCTGCCGTCCTCGTTCGTCGAGTACAACGCCGGTGATCTGCCGCTGACGCAGGATCCGACCAAGACCCCGCAGACCGGGCTGTCGATCGAGGAGACGATCCGCCGCATCGTCGACTGCAAGTCGTGGATGGTGCTCAAGCGCGTCGAGCAGGACCCGACCTACAAGCAACTCCTCGACGCTTGCCTCGATCAGGTGGCGCCGCTCGCTCCGGCGATGCGACGGCGCCAGGCGTTCGTGTTCATCTCGTCGCCCGGATCGGTGACGCCCTACCACATCGATCACGAGTACAACTTCCTGCTCCAGATCCGCGGCACGAAGACCATGACGATCTTCGATCCGGCGGTCCTCCCCGAGGAGGCGATCGAGCGGTTCTACCGCGGAGAGCACCGCAACTTGATCTTCGATCAGTCGCACACCGAGAAGTCGAAGACGTTCGTGCTGCAGCCCGGCGACGGCGTGCACGTGCCGGTCAACGCGCCGCACTACGTGCTCAACGGCAAGGAAGCCTCGGTGTCGTTCTCGATCACGTTTCGCACGCCGGAAGGCGATCGCCGCAGCGCGGTCTATCAGGTCAACGACAAGCTGCGCCGCTACGGGCTATCGCCGCGTCCCGTCGGCAAGGCGCCCCTCCTCGATCGCGCAAAGTATGTTGGCTACGCGGCCTACGAGCGCGTGCAGAAGCGGCTCAGGGGCTAGCGTTGTCCGTCGCACACAAAGCCGCACGCGGTGCGCTGTGGACCATCATCTCCAGCATGGGAGGTCGCGCGATCGGCGTGGTCGGCACGCTGGCGATGACGCGCTTCCTTCACCCGAAGGAGATCGGTGAGATCAACGACGCGTCGGTGATCGCGCTGTCGGCGAGCTGGCTCTCGATCTGGGGCTGGGGCCAGTACGCGGTGGTCAAGGGCCGCGGCGACGACGCGAAGGCAGTCACGTTCCACGCCTTCATGGGCTACTTCGTCGTCGGCACGGTGATCCTGGGGCTCGCAGCCCTGTTCGGCGGTCACCTCGCGCCGTTCTTCGGCGCACCCGAGGCGGCCGCGTTCATTCCCGGCCTCTGTCTCGCCGCGTGGATCCGGCGGTTCGGTGCGATCCCCGAGCGCGTGCTGTCCCGAACGCTCAACTTTCGCGCCGCCGGCATCGCGACGATGATGGGCGAGCTCGTCTACACGATCACCGCACTCTCGTTCGCATACTCCGGGTACGGCGGCTGGTCGATCGTGATCGCGAACATCGTGCAATCGACGGTGACCGCGGTGATCCTGATCCGGGCCGCGGGCTTCGCGTCGTGGCTGACGCCGTGCAAGCTGTCGTGGGCGCGCTACAAGGCGATGCTGAAGTTCGGCCTGCCGCTCGGCATCCAGGGCTTCTTCCACGGTGGCTCGCGCTACTGGGACAACCTCGCGATCAGCCACTTCTTCGGCCCGGCGGCCACCGGCACGTACAACATGGCCTACAACCTCGCCGACATCCCGGCGATCCAGATCGGCGAGCAGATCGCGCTCGTGTTGATGCCGTCGATGGCCGAGCTCCCACAGGAGCGGCGCCCACGCGCACTCGAACGCTCGACGGCGCTGCTGTCCCTGATCATCTTTCCGCTCGCCGTCGGGCTCGGGCTCGTCGCCGCACCGCTGATCGATCTCCTGCTGCCCTCCAACGACTGGCAGATGGTCGCGCCGCTCCTCACGGTGCTCGCGTGTCTCTCGGTGTTCCGCCCGATCACGTGGGTGATCTCCGCGTACATGGAGGCCGAGTCCAAGACCAATCGCCTGATGATCCTCGAGATCCTCAAGGTGGTGCTCCTGATCGGTGGCATCGCCGTGCTCCAGCAATTCGGGCTGCGTGCAGCGGCGTTCGCCGTCGGGGTCGCGTTCGGTGCCACGGCGCTCGCCGGTGTCGCGATCGTCGTCCGCGAGGGTGTCTCGGGGCGGCGGCTGTTCATCGGCTTCTTCCAGCCGCTCGTGTGCTGCGCGATCATGGGCGCGGTCACCTTCGGTGTGCGAGAGCTGCTCGTGATGGTCGGCTGGGATCACCCGGGCCTGCTGCTCGTCGTGATGATCCTCGCGGGTGGTGCCGCGTACGTGGTGTCGGCGCTGATCATCGCGCGAGAGGCTTCGAAGGATCTGCTGAGCCTGCTCAAGAAGGCGATCAAGCGCTCGCCGTCCTAGCGACGTTCGGAGCGCGATAAGCGCACGCTGAAAGCGTCGCTCGCGGCCGAAGTGCTGACGGTGTTGCACAAGGCGCCCAAGCTCACGATCGTCAAGGTCGCTGATGGCGTCGACGACAACTGGACGTTTCTCTCTGGCGAGCTACCTGCTGGCGAAGAAGTTCTCGACTTCTTCCATGCCAGCGAGCATCTCCACGCTGCCGTTGCTGCGGCATACGGAGACGGCACGCGAGATACACGCCATCGATTCGAGGAACTACGGGACAGCCTGCGAGACGACGATGACGGAGTCGAGCGAGTCATCCGCGCGCCGTCGACTATCTGCGCAAGAAGTTCCCGCATCGCGACAAGATCCGGCAGTGCGCCGCGTACTTCCGAAAGCACCGTGGGCGCATGAACTACGCTGCCCTCGTCAAACGCGGCCTTCCGATCGGTTCCGGTGTCGTCGAGGCCGCGTGCAAGACGCTCGTCGCTCAGCGCCTCAAGCTCGCGGGATGCGCTGGGGACGTGGCGCACAAGCAATCCTCACCACGCGGGGCTGGGATCAGAGCGAGCGTTTCGACGAAGCCTGGGCGCGCGATTGGGGATCGACAAGGATCGCGTCGGCGTGATCTACGTGCGTTGTGGATGCCGAGAAGGCAGTGCGCGAGAAGTGGCGGCTGCTGAAGCCGACCATGGATGAGCGTGCTCGCCGTCTGTGGGCTGGTACGGAAGCAGGCGCGATCGGGTACGGCGGGGTAGCAGCGGTCGCCCGCGCGACGGGGATGGCGATCAGCACCGTGCGCAAAGGACGCGACGAGGCGCGTGCGGGCGCTCGCCGCGAGGACGTGGTCAAGACTCGGCGCAGCAGCGGGACACGCTCGTTCGAGGCTGCACATCCCGAGGCGTGGCCCGAGCTCGAGAAGCTCGTCGATCCGGTGACGAGAGGCGACCCGGAGTCGCCGTTGCGGTGGACCTGCAAGAGCACGCACCTGCTTGCTGAGGAGCTGTTCTCGCAGCACGGGATCCGAATCAGCGACAAGACCGTCGCCAAGATGCTCAAGGATCACGGCTACAGCCTTCAGGCCCCCAACAAAGCCGTCGAAGGAGCCCAGCATCCCGATCGCAACGCGCAGTTCGAGCACATCAACGCGACCGCGGAAGCCTGCATCGATCGCGGCATTCCCGTGATCTCCGTCGATACCAAGAAGAAGGAGCTGGTCGGCAACTTCAAGAACGCGGGCAAGGAGTGGCATCCGGAAGGTGAGCCGGAGCTCGTCGATGTGCACGACTTTCCGCAGGATGCGATCGGCAAGGCGATCCCCTACGGGGTCTACGACATCGGCGCCAACGACGGCTTCGTCAGCGTTGGTGTCGATCACGACACACCAGTTTTCGCGGTCACCTCGATCGAGGCGTGGTGGAAACAGGTTGGAGTCGCGCTCTACCCCAAGGCCCGCGAGCTCTTCATCACCGCCGACGCAGGTGGCAGCAATGGCTATCGGTTACGTGTGTGGAAGTACGAGCTGCAGCGGCTCGCCGACAAGCTCGGCATCGCAATTCGCGTCAGTCACTTCCCGCCCGGGACGAGCAAGTGGAACAAGGTCGAGCATCGCCTGTTCTCGTTCATCTCCATCAACTGGCGTGGGCGACCGCTGCGCACCTACGAGACCGTCGTGAACTTGATCGCGAACACCACGAACCGCGGCGGTCTCGTCGTTCGCGCGCGCCTCGATCGACGGCGATACCCGATCGGTAAGAAGATCCCGAACAAGGAGTTCGCGACTATCAACCTCGAGCCCGACCACTGGCACGGTGACTGGAACTACGTCATCCG
>JANNBP010000383.1:0-11032 GCA_031385555.1 Deltaproteobacteria bacterium
GCGGCCGACGCTCCGAAGCCCACCCCCACTGCCACGACACAACCGACGGATCCGTCGCCCGCCGCGCGCAAGGCAGACGCACCGAAGCTTCCGGATCAGACAGGCTCGGCGGCGGGATCAGGATCGGGATCGGGATCGGGATCGGGATCGGCCACGCCGGTCGCGATCGAGTCGAAAGACCCCGCCATGCTGGAGCGCCACAAGGGTGGCGTCCCGCGCGGCAAGTTCCCCGTCAAGGAGTCGTTCGAGGCGCTGCACAAGAAGAAGGAAGCCGCGAAGCAGCGGTAGTCACTGCGCGACGTACACAGCGCCGGCCCACGACAGCCGCAACGTCGCCGGATCGAACGTCGCCTGCAGCGTGCGCTTGTCTGTGGTCGTCACGGTCAGCGTGCCACCGTCGCAGCGGACCTGACCTGTCTCGCCGAGGTCCGAGTGCAGCCAGGTGAACTGGCTCGCGCGCGCGGACTCGACATCGAAGGTGAGCGAGCCGACGGCCGACGTGAACGTCCGGCCCTCGAGCGCCATGCACGCGCCCTGCTCGACCATCCCTGTCTCCTGCATGCTGCTGGTGCACGCCGCGACCAGTCCCGTCAGCAGCAACAGCCCGCGTCCGCGCATGCGCAAAATTCTAACCGGAGTGGGAGGACTTCGCGAGACTTGCATCGCATGGGATCGCCATGGTCACGTACCGGCGTGAGCCGGACCCGTCAGCTGATCGCCGCCCTGCGCGACCAGCTCGGCGGCGTGGATCCGCTCCCGAAACCGCCGGCACTCCCACCGATTCCGGCACCACCGGTGCGGGTCTACGCACCCCGCCCGGAGGGAAACCCGTTCGCCGCCGAGGCCGCGAAGCACACCACCGCCCTGCTCGGCATCGGCCACGTCGGGACGCGCTACGCGACCGACGTGGTGCTGCAGTTCCAGGCCGAGCTCGCGGTCGCGCATGCCGCGGTCGGCACCGAGCTGCCCGACCACTGGGGTGAGGAGCACGGCTTCGTCGCGGTGAAGTCGCGGGTGACCAACCATCGCGAGTTCCTGCTCCGCCCCGATCTCGGGCGCCGGCTCGACGAGGCGTCGCTCGCCAAGGTCCGTGCGCGGTGCACCAAGGGCGTCGACGTCCAGATCATCGTCGCCGACGGGCTGTCGGCGGTCGCGTGCATGCAGACCGGAACGCAGCTCGCCGAGCTCGTCGCGGCGCAGTGTGCAGCCCGCGGGTTGTCGACCGGCACGCCGATCGCGGCGCGCTACGCGCGGGTCTGGCTCGAGGACGAGATCGGGCACGAGGTCGACGCGAAGGTCGCGATGATCCTGCTCGGTGAGCGCCCGGGCCTCGGCACCGGTGATGGGTTGTCCGCGTACGTGGTGTTCGGGCCGAAGCTCGGCAACACCGACGGCGATCGCAACATGATCTCGAACATCCACCAGCGCGGCATCGTGCCCGAGCTCGCCGCACAACGGCTCGCGGCGTTCGCGCAGGCGATGATCGCGCAGCACAAGAGCGGCGTGCAGCTCGATCTGTCGGCGCTCGGCGAGACGAGCCGCGCGTATCGCGAACCGCAGGTCCGCCAACGCCTGGTGAGCCGATGATCCTCGAGCCGATCACGCCGACCGTGCTGAGCGTGCGGCGGTTGCCGAACGCCGACCCGACGTTGATCCGGGCGTACGGCGGCGATCCCGCGAAGCACACGTCCCTCGGGCTCGTCACCTGCGATCAGGACGACGCGATGTACGTCGCGCTCGACGAGGCGACCAAGCACGCGCCGATCGACGTGATCTTCGCGAAGAGCTTCTACGCCGGCGCCGCCCACGCGAGCGGACGGCTCTCCGGCGAGATCCTCGGCGTGATCGCGGCCTCCGATCCCGCCTCGATCGAGGCCGGGCTCGAGGCCCTGTTGCGCTGTCTCGCGCACGACGCCTGCTTCTACGACGCCGACGGCAAGCAGACGATCACCGTGTTCCCGCACGTGATCGCCTCGCTCGGCGAGTACCTGTCGAAGGAAGCGGGGCTGTCGCCCGGCACGCCGATGGCGTATCTGGTGGCGCCGCCGCTCGAGGCGACGATCGCGCTCGACGCCGCGCTCAAGGCCGCCGACGTCCGCGCGGTCCGCATCGTGCCGCCACCGACCGAGACGAACTTTGCCTGCGCGTGGCTGACCGGGACGCTCGATGCCTGCGAGGCAGCCGCGGTCGCGTACGCCGCTGCCGTCGTCGACGTCGCGGGATCCCCCCGGTAAGCGGTGTAAGAGACCCTACGCGACCTTCGCTAACCCCGCGACTGGCAGCAAATACCGACGGGCGCCGCGGTGCGTGATGAGATAGATTCGGGGCGGTGCCGGTGCTCGCGAACGACGAGTCGATGATCGGGTACGTCCTCGCGGACAAGTACCAGATCCTGCGCGTCATCGGCAAAGGCGGCATGGGCATCGTCTACGAGGCGCAGCACCTCGTGCTCGGCAAGCACGTCGCCATCAAGCTGATGCTCGAGAAGTACTTCGAGGACGGCGAAGCGAAGACGCGGTTCAAGCGCGAGGCGATCGCGGCCAGCCGGATCGGCAACCCGCACATCATCGACGTCGGCGACATCGGCGAGCTGCCTGACGGCCGGCTCTACGTCGTGATGGAGCTGCTCACCGGCAGCCCGCTGTCCGACATGCTCGAGCGGACCGGCCCGATGCAGCCGCAACGCGCGATCTCGATCATGCGGCAGGTGCTGCGGGCGGTCGGGGCCGCGCACGCGAAGGGCATCATTCACCGCGATCTCAAGCCCGACAACATCTTCCTGATCGATCAGGGCGACCACTCGGACTTCGTCAAGCTGCTCGATTTCGGCATCTCGAAGGTGCTCGATCCCGACGAGCAGAGAGCGCTGACCAAGCTCACCACCACCGGCGTGGTGATGGGCACGCCGCTGTACATGGCGCCCGAGCAGGCGATGGGGCTGCCTGCCGTCGCGTACGCTGACATCTACGCGTGCGGCGTGATCCTGTACGAGATGCTGGCTGGACGGACGCCGTTCACCGGCAACACGTACGCGGTGCTCGTCGCGCAGCTGCTGACCGCGGCGCCCGAGCCGCTGCAGAACGTGCGCTCCGGGCTGCAGGCCTCGGTGGTCAACGCCGTGCACCGCGCGCTGGAGAAGGAGCCGGAGCGACGGTTCGCGAGCGCGGAGCTGTTCGCGGCGTCGCTGCCGGGCGATCGTACGGTCAACGAGATCGAGCTCGCGGGCACGCTCGACAGCGGCTACGCGGTCGCGAAGATGACCACCGGCGCACACCAGACCGGTGGCAAGCGCCGTGGCATGTTCGGGACCACCTCGCTCGCGATCGGCGCCGCGCTGATCCTCGGCGTCGCCACGGCGGGCATCCTGATCGCCACCCAGACCGGTGCCAAGAACGAGAAGGCGATCGCGGCGGAGACGCCACCACCGCCGACCTTGGCGACGGCGAAGTCGATCGATCCGGAACCCGCGGCCAAGAACAACGGACTCCTCAAGGTCACGACCACGCCCGCTCGCGCGACGGTGTTCGTCGACGGCACCAAGCGCGGCCTGACGCCGCTCGAGATCACGCTCGCCCTCGGCCCGCACGAGGTGAAGTTCGAGCTCGAAGGTCACGACGTGTTGACCATCACCACGGTGATCGATCCCGGTAACAACAGCTTCACGGGCTTGCTGACCCCCACGAAGCCCGGGATGCCGAACATCGCGAAGATCGCGAAGATCGCCACGCCGAAACCCGGTGGGGTCGCGAAGCGCGAGACGCCGACCCCGACGAGCACGAACAAGACCCTCACGGTGACCGGCCCGATCGGCCCCAAGCCGGCGGTGCCCGAGAAGCTCGACCCGCAGACCACCAAGGCCGGGAGCGACACCAAGCCGCCCGAGGTGAAGGGTGGCGGCAAGGTCAACCCGTACACGACGCCCGGCGGGACCAAGGTCAACCCGTACACCCCCAACTCGAAGTAGGCTGGCGGGGCATGCGGTGGGTCTGGCTGTTGCTGTTCGTCGTTGCGCTGTGGAGCCGGTCCGCGTTCGCTGATGAAGCCGCGGACCTGGCGGAGGCCGGGCGCGAGTTCGCCGCCGGGCAGGCCGCGGATCGCAAGAAGGACTGGCCGACCGCGATCCAGCACTACGTGCGTGCGAACGATCTCGCGCCACACCCGAACGCGATGTTCAACATCGCCAGCGACTACGACAAGCTCGGCAATCTCCGTCAGGCCGCGGTCTGGTACCAGCGCTACCTCGAGGCCGCGCCCGACGCGCCGGATCGCGACAAGGTCGGCAAGCTGCTCCGCGAGCTGGTGGTCCGGCCGGCCACGCTCACCGCACGGACGATCCCCGCCGGCGCGCGGATCTCCGTCGACGGCGAGCCCCGTGGCACCACGCCGTACAACGGCAAGATCAATGGCGGCCGCCATCGCATCACCTTCGAGCACGAGGGGCGCAAGGAGGATCGCGAGATCTCCGTCGAGTTCGGCGAGCCGGCGGTGCTCGATCTGACGCTCAAGGGGGAGGCCGGCACGCTGCGCGTCGTCGGACCGCCCGGAGCGGTACTCACCGTCGACGACCTGCCCGCGGGCTCGCTCCCAGCATCGGTCGATCTGACGCCCGGCCGGCACACGCTGAGGGTGACGTCGTACGGCTACGCGCCGTTCGAGACCACCGCGGACATCACGCCGAATCGCGAGACGGTGATCAACGCGCAGATGTCGCGGGCGCTGGGCACGGTCGGCACGAAGACGATCAAGGCCGGGTACCTGTTCGGCGCCGGCGGCGGTGCCGACGTCAGGGGCTCGGGCGCCGTCGGACTGATCGAGCTCGGCGTCCAGGCGCTCCGCTACGACGCCGCCGTGCGGATCGGCAAGGCCGGCGGCCGGACCGCGCTGGATTTCGTGGTGCGATGGGCCATCGGCAACGCGAAGCTCGCGCCCTACATCGGCGCCGGGTACTCGGTGAGCGTGGAGGCGGATGCGTCGTCGACCGGCGAGTCACAGGGGGGCTACGCGCTGATCGGCGGCCTGCGCTACGTGCTCGCGCAGAACGAGCGCTCGCTGTTCGCGGCGGTCGCCGAGTCGGGGTTGCGCTACTACCCCGGCGCGTCGGGCACCAGCAGTGGTGATGCCAGCACATTGATCGTCCCGCTGATGTTCACGCTTCAGATCGTCTACAAGTAGTTCCTGGATGTTCACGCTGATGTTCACGCTGCAGGTCGTTTACGAGTAGCCGCTCGGTTATCGTGGTGGGTGGGTGATCAAGAACCGCACCGCGATCGTCGCACTGCTGACGGGGTTGAACTTCATCAACTACCTCGATCGGTTCATCCTCGCCGCGGTCCTGCCGCGCGTGCAGGAGCCGGTCGAGCGAGGTGGGCTCGGCCTGTCGAACCTCGAGGGCGGCCTGCTCGCGACGGTGTTCCTGCTCGGCTACTTCGTGACCGCGCCGCTGTTCGGCCGGCTCGGCGATCGGATGTCGCGCAAGCAGCTGATCGCGTTCGGCGTGCTGACGTGGAGCGCGGCGACGATGTTCTCGGGGCTCGCCGGCCACCTCGGCACGCTGATCGCCGCCCGTGCGTTCGTCGGGATCGGCGAGGCCTCGTACGCCACGCTCGCACCGACGATCATCGACGACATCACGCCACCCGCGAAGAAGGGCAAGACGCTCGCGATCTTCTTCCTCGCGGTGCCGGTGGGCTCGGCGTGCGGCTATCTGCTCGGCGGCATCCTCCAGGAGGCGTGGGGTTGGCGCGCGGCGTTCTTCGTCGCCGGTGGACCAGGCGTCGCGCTCGCCGTGCTGTGCCTGCTGATCGACGAGCCCGTGCGCAAGCCCCACGAGCACGCGGAGGCCAGCGCGATCGGCGTGCTCTCCAAGATCCCGCTGTTTCGCCGCGGCGTGTTCGGCTACTGCGCGCACACCGCCGCGATCGGGGCGTTCGCCTTCTGGGGCCCGAAGTTCTTGTCGGAGCGGTTCACCCTCGCCTTCTCCCCGGACTGGTACGAGCCGCTGGTCGCGCGGGTCTGGGAGATCTGGCAGGCCTGGGCGCTCGACGCGAACCACGCGATCACCACGTCGATCACGCAGCTGATGACGGGGAGTGACACCGTGCTGAAGACGTCGAACTTCTGGTTCGGCTCGATCACGGTGGTCGCCGGTGCGGTCGGCACGATCATCGGCGGCCGGATGGCCGATCGCGCGCTCAAGGATCTGCCCGAGGTGCCCGAGGACGCACCGCACACCGATCGCCGAAATCGCCTCGCGGTCAACGCGCAGCTCAAGGTCTGTGCGCTCGGCGTCGCGATCGCAGCGCCGATGTCGGCCGCGGCGTTCTTCATGCCCTCGCCGCTTCTGTTCTTCATCTTCGTCGGGATCGCCGAGGTCGGACTGTTCCTGTCGACCGCGCCGATCAACTCCGTGATGATGCGCGCCGCGCCGGTCTACCTGCGCGCGAGTGCGATGGCCGTCGGCATCTTCGCGATCCACCTGTTCGGTGATCTGTGGTCGCCGTCGCTGCTCGGCCTCGCCCTCGACAACCTCGTCGTCGTCGCAGCGATGATGATCTTGCCGCTCGGCTTCGCGATCGCGACGTACGTGTGGTGGCCTCGCAAGGCCGAGGCGGAGGGCGAATGACGGATCGACCGCACCGACCGCACAAAGACACGCTCGGCAGCCGTGCGGCGAGCACGCCGGCCAGCGCGACCCCGGTGCTGCTGCGCGGCCAGGAGTTCCGCGGCGTCAACATCCGCAACGTGCTCGGCTCGGGCGCGATGGGCATCGCATACCTCGCGAGTCACGCGAGCCTGAAGATGCCCGTCGTGATCAAGCTGTTCCGGTTCACGATGGACGATCCGCTCGTCGAGGCGCACCTCGCGGCGCGCGTGATGTCGTCGGCCGTGGTGCCGGTGCTCGACGCCGGCCTCGAGAACGGCGTGCCCTACATCATGCAGCGGTACGTCGACGGCATCGATCTCGACGAGCTGCTGCGCATACACAACGAGGCAGATCGGTCGATTCCTCTTCAAGTCCTGATCCGGCTCGGCGTCGACATCTTCCGCGGCCTGTCGGCCATCCACGTCGCCGGCGTGGTCCATCGCGACATCAAGCCGGCGAATCTGTTCCTCGCCGGGAGCGGCCGCGCGCTGGTCGGTGATTTCGGCATCGCGGTCGATCCGCAGAAGGCGCACTCCGGCGAGCTCGCCGGTACGCCGATGTTCATCGCCCCCGAGGTGTGGAACGGCGAGCCGACCACGCCGCGCGCGGATCTGTACTCGGCGGCGGCCACGCTCCACACGCTGTGGCAGCGCAAGGCCCCGTTCGATTCGCTCGACGTCTCGACGCTCGCCACGATGCACCGCGAGCAGCGCTACAAGCCCCCCGAGTCCACGGATCCGACGGCGGCGTACTTCGGCGCGGTGCTCGGAAAGCTGCTGGCCAAGGATGCCAACGAGCGCCCGGCCACCGCGCTCGCGGCGTCGCGGATGATCGAGCGGATGGCGCGCCCGGCGCCCGAGTATCGCGGGCACGAGGATGGCTTCACCCGCGTCGGCGACGTGCTGATCGCGCTCGAGGTCCGCGACATCTGCACCGCGCGCACCGACGTCATCGTGTCGGCGGCGAACGAGGAGCTGGTGATGCGCAAGGGCGTGGCGAACGCGCTACGCCAGGCCGGCAGCGACGCGATGGAGCGGGATGCGATCGCGCAGGGTCCGGTGCCGATGGGCCAGGTGGTGTGGACGCGGCCGTACAACCTCGGCTGCAAGGAGGTCGCGCACGCCGTCGCCGCGATGGATGGCGCGATCTGCATCCAGCGCGCGGTGCTGCGCACGCTGTTCGAGGCAGAGCGGCGCGGCTATCGCACGATCACGTTCCCCGCGCTCGGTACCGGCGTCGGCGGCGTGCCGCATGGCCTCGGCGCGCAGCTCACGCTCGAGGCGTTCAAGACGTTCGCAGCGTTTCAGCCGAAATCCCTGCGCTCGATTCGCGTCGCGTTGCCGACGCCGGAAGCCGCCGCGACCTGGGGTCAGACCCTGCTCGCGATGGATGCGGAAGCAGTCCCCACGTGACCCAGCTCGAACAGATCCTCAACTATCTCGATCGCGACGGCGTCACGGAGGTGATCGTTGCCGTCGGGCAGCCGATCCAGTTCCGCCGCAGCGGCGCGCTCGTTCCCCTGACCAACGCGCAGCTGACACGGATCCAGATCTCGGCGCTGATCGCGAACACGCCCCTCGCCGCGGTGTTCGGCCGGCGCGGGGAAGGCGACATGCAGATCGGCAAGCGCGCCCTCCGCGTCACCGCCTCGGGCACCACCGATGCGCCGATGCTCAGCATCGCGCGCGCGACCGGAGCACCGTCGACCCACATGCCTGCCCTGGGTCCGTCGGCGGCGGTCGGCACCAACGTCACCGAGCGCCAGCGCAGGCCGTCGCGGCTGATCAAGGCGGAGCGTGCGCAGTCGCCGAGCAAGCCGCCGCCCTCGCGGACGTCGTCGAAGAACCTTCCCCGTCCTCCAGAGCCGCCGAACCGGCTGACCAAGTCCGATATCAAGTTCGGTGCGTCCGGCGCGCGTCCCGAGTCGCTGCCGCTGGATCTCGATCCCCGGCATGATGCCCTCGAGCTCGATCCGCCGGCGCTCGACCTCGGCGCGCGCGCCAAGGGTCCGGTGCCCTTGCAGCTCGATCCGCCGGCGCTCGACCTCGGCGCGCGCGCCAAGGGCCCGGTGCCCTTGCAGCTCGACCTCGGCGCACGTGCCAAGGGGCCGGTGCCCTTGCAGCTCGATCTCGATGATGGCGTCGAGCTCGGCGCTCCAGGCCCGGCGCACCACCTCGGCAGCACGCCGGCGATCGATGCCGCGTTCTCGGGTCCGCCGAAGACGTTTCCGAGCGTGGTGCCGCCACACCACCTGGGCAGCACGCCAGCGATCGACTTCGGGGGGCCGCCGCCCCTGTCGGTCACGCCCCCGAAGCCGGTGGCTGCACCGAGTGCGGTCGCGGTGCCGCCCGCACTGCGTGCCCTGCTCGAGGAAGCAGCCCGCCGCCGCGCCTCGGATCTCCACATCATGGTCAACCGCCCGGTGTGCGCGCGCGTGCTGAGCGAGCTCTCGCCGCTGGCCCCGCAGTCGCTCGATGCGAAGGCCGTCGAGGCGCTGCTGTTGCCGCTGCTCGACGAGCGCGGTCGTGCCCAGCTCGAGCGCGCCGGCTACGCCGACCTCGCGATCGCGCTGCCGAGCGGATCCCGGCTGCGCACCAACATCGCGCGCTGCCAGGGTGGCTTGCGCGGCACGTTCCGGATCGGGCGCGCCTTGCCACCCACGCTCGACGAGCTCGGGCTGCCGAAGGAGCTCGCGAAGGTGGTCGCCCATCACCAAGGGCTCGTCGTGGTGTCGGGCCCGAGCGGGCACGGCAAGACGACGACCCTCGCGGCGCTCGTCGATCTGATCAACACCGCGCACGCGCATCACATCATCACCGTCGAGGATCCGATCGAGATCGTGTATCCGCGCAAGGCGGCGGTGGTCTCGCAGCGCGAGGTCGGAGCGCACACCAAGAGCTTCGCTGCGGCGCTCAAGGGCTCGCTGCGCGAGGATCCGGACGTCATCGTGATCGGCGAGCTCCGCGATCGCGAGACCGTCGAGATCGCGCTGACCGCCGCGGAGACCGGTCACCTCGTGCTCGCGACGATGTCGACCCCGTCGGCGGCCAAGACCATCGACCGCCTGGTCGACATGTTCCCGCCCGACGATCAATCGCAGGTGCGCGCGTCGATCGCCGGTGCGTTGCGCGCGATCGTCTCGCAGCGTCTGCTCCCCACCACCGCGGGCGACGGCGTGGTCGCCGCGGTCGAGCTGGTCACCGGCGTGCTGCCGCTCGCCAATCTCATCCGCGACGACAAGCTGTTCCAGCTCCCGAGTCTCATGCAGCGAGGCAAGGCGTTCGGGATGATCCGGCTAGACGATTCGCTCTCCGAGCTCGTTCGCGCCGGCAAGATCTCGAACGAGACCGCGCTCGGTGCCACCGACAACCGCAAGGAGCTCGCGATGCGCCTGCAGCAGGGCACGGCGGCGATCCCGATCCCGAGGAAGCCATGATCGATACGCTGTTCGATCGCCTGCTCGAAAAGGGCGGCTCCGATCTCCACCTATCTCCGAACTATCCGCCGATGCTGCGCCTGCGCGGCTCCCTGGTACCCGACGGCGAGCAGTTGCTGACCAGCGCGCAGATCGAGGCGATGCTGATGCCGCTGCTCAACCCCGAGCAGAAGACGCAGTTCCAAGCCACCGGCGATCTCGACTTCGCACACCAGCACGGCACCAAGGCCCGGTTCCGCGCGAACTACCTCCGCAAGCTGACCGGCGTCGGTGCGGTGTTCCGCGCGATCCCGACGATCATCAAGACGCTCGACGAGCTCGGCGTCCCTGCCGGCCTCCGCCGGCTCGCCGACATCAAGGCCGGCCTCGTGCTCGTCACCGGCCCGACGGGCAGCGGCAAGTCGACCACGCTCGCCGCGATGATCGATCACGTCAACAAGACGCGCGCCGGTCACATCCTGACGATCGAGGATCCCGTCGAGTTCGTGCACCGCTCGCAGCGCTGCACGATCACGCACAAGGAGGTCGGCGAGCACGTCCCGACGTTCCTCGACGCGATCCGCAGCGCCGGTCGCGAGAACGCCGATGTCATCCTCGTCGGCGAGCTCCGCGGTTCCGAGACGATGAAGGCCGCGCTCCAGCTCGCGAGCTTCGGCATCTTGATCTACGCGACGGTGCACACCAACTCCGCCGGTGCGACGATCGATCGCTACGTCAACGTGTTCCCCGCCGAGCAGCAGCCGCAGATCCGCGGCCTGCTCGCCGACTCGCTGATCGGCGTGGTCGCGCAGCAACTCCTGCCGCGTGCCGACGGCAAGGGCCGCGTCGCCGCCCACGAGATCCTGATCGGCTCGTCCGGTCTCGCGGCGCTGATCCGCGAGGGCAAGACGCAGCAGGTGCCGAGCTACATCCAGTCCGGTGCCGGCGAGGGGATGCAGACGATGGACTCGACG
>JANNBP010000399.1:0-22620 GCA_031385555.1 Deltaproteobacteria bacterium
TTCGAGCCGGGGACCCCGAATACAATCGACCGGGTGAGCGCGACAGCGCGAACTCCTACTCCCTGAGCTCAACCCGGAGGACAGAGAATCTTCCGGCGAAGCCGGAAGGTCGAGGTCAACCGAGGTGAGCTCTGGGGTTAGTAGGAGCCTGTAGGCCGTAGCGATCGGCTACGGCTGCAGCCTCCTTCTGATCATCGGCTCGCCAAGCGCTCGCCTGTACGGAAAACACGGCCTCGCAAGCTAGGCCTAGGGCTGTGGATTGTAGCTGCGCAGCTGGCTCGAGCTCAACCACGTGGGGCACGGCGGCGGGAGTTGTCCGCCGCACAGAAGCCGGATCAGCGCCTCGGGTCCGTTCGGCCACGCCGCCAGCGATTCCTCCGTCGGGTTCGCGGTGAGCCGCGGCGTGTTGAGACACGTCGCGCCGTTCTCGTTCCACAGCGCCTCGAGCTCGACGGGCTCGGTAGCCGGGAAGGTCATCGTCCCCGCTCCGTCGCGCCAGCGAAGCGGATGTGCGTTCTCGGTGAAAGAGAAGCCGCTCCCACAGTAGTCGGCCATGATCAACTTCAAGAACGCCTGGCGCTGGAACGTGGTGCTCGAGAAGCCCACACCTTGCGCGGCCTTGGTCTGGCCGTTGAGATGGAGCTTCGCGAGCGCGGTCTCCGCGCAGCCGATCGTGAACCAGCGATTCGCCTGACCGGGCACTTGCTGGATGTGCTGGAACGTCAACGACTCGACGTTGATCCGATCTCCCTCGAACACCACCGCGTGATGCGGCGCCATCGGAACGTACAAGGTACCCGCGTCGTAGTACTGGTCGCCGTTTTGGCAGACCCAGTCTTTTATCGCGCCCGTGCCCAAGGTGTACGAGAACTTGTAGGTCTCGAGGCTGGGAGGCGGGCTGCTCGGGAACGGTTTTGCCCAGTGGTTCGCGCGGGACACGGCCTCGAGCTTGAGGGTCCGGATCGTCGACGAACCGGTCCGCCGCATCCGGATCTCGAGGCCCACCAGATCTTGGCCACTCAGCACGCCATTCACCGCGAGCCGCGTCGCCGTGATCTTGCCGTTGGTGACCACGAGCTGATAGACGAGGCCGTTCTTCCTGACGTCGAGGATCGAGAACCCGTCGTCGTTCGCCAGGCCGTCGAGGTTGAGCTCGTGGAAGTACCCGTCGGTGAGGTCGTGAGCGTTGAGCCCGCACAGCGCCGGCCGGCAGCCCTGCGTGGCCGCTTGTTCGAGCGCTCCCAGCGAGTCCTCCGCCGAGACGCAACCGACCGCGATCAAAGGAAGAAGTGCGGTAATTCTCATGGTGCCTGGTTGGGTAGTCGTGCGCCGCGACTCGATGTGACAGGATTTTTCGATCAATCCGCCACCGCGATCGTGACCAGGCGACCCTTGACGTACTTCTCCATCTTGATCGTCTTGCCGGCGAGGTGGGACGCGACCTCGGCCTTCGCAGCGGCGATGATCGAGGCCTCCGCGTCACCGGTGCCGACGACGATCTGCCCGCGCACCTTGCCGTTGACCTGGACGGCCAGCGTCAGCGTGTCGGTCACGAGCTTCGCGTCGTCGAACGCCGGCCACGGCTCGTACGCGAGCGACGTCGCGTGGCCGAGCTGCTTCCAGATCTCCTCGCAGACGTGCGGTGCGAACGGCGAGAGCAGCTTCACGAAGCTCTCGAACCACGCCTTCGGGATCGCCTTCCTCGACGTCGCCTCGTTGACGAACACCATCATCTCGGAGATGGCGGTGTTGAACTTGAGGTCGCCGATCGACTGCGTGACCTTCTTGATGGCGGCGTGGAGTGCACGCTCGAGGTCTTTGTCATCGGTGGGCGCATCGGGGGAGACCTTGCCCAGCGTGTGGTTCTCGACGTCGCCGGCATACAGCCGCCACGTTCGATCGAGGAAGCGGCGCGTGCCGGCCACACCCGCGGTCTCCCACTCGACGCCATCCTCGAGCGGGCCCATGAACAGCTCGTACATGCGCATCGCGTCGGCGCCGAAGTCGCGGCACATGTCGTCGGGGTTGACGACGTTGTAGCGAGACTTCGACATCTTATCGAGCTTGCTCTCGAGCACCGTGTCGGTGCCCTTGACGAACCACTTCTTGTCGCGCTGCTCGACTTCCTCGTCGGTGTAGTACTTGCCCGACGCGAGATCGCGGAACGACGTCTTGTGGATCATGCCCTGGTTGAACAGGCGCTGGAACGGCTCCTTCGTCGACACCAGGCCCGCATCGAACAGCACCTTGTGCCAGAACCGCGCGTACAGCAGGTGCAGCGTCGCGTGCTCGGCGCCGCCGACGTAGAGATCGACCGGCATCCAGTACTTCTCTTCGGCCGCGTCCCACGCCACCTGATCATTGGTCGGCGAGATGAAGCGCAGGTAGTACCAGCACGAGCCCGCCCACTGCGGCATCGTGTTGGTCTCGCGCACACCGTCCTTGTAGGGCAGCCAGTCGGTCGCGCGTGCGAGCGGCGGTGCGCCGTCGCGGGTCGGCTTGTACTCGTCGATCTGCGGCAGCGAGACCGGCAGCTCGCTCTCGGGGACCAGCTGCACGTTGCCGGCCGCATCGATGTACGTGGGGAACGGCTCGCCCCAGTAGCGCTGCCGCGAGAACAGCCAGTCGCGCAGCTTGTAGCGAATGCTCTTGCTGCCGCGAGACTTGTCCTCCAACCACGAGATGATCGTGGTCTTCGCTTCCTCGATGGTCTTGCCGTCGAGGAACTCGCTGTTCACGTGCGGGCCGTCGCCGGTGTACGCCTCTTTCGCGACGTCGCCGCCTTTGACGACCTCGACGATCGGCAAGTCGAACTTCCTGGCGAACGCATGGTCGCGCTCGTCGTGCGCGGGGCACGCGAACACGGCGCCGGTGCCGTACGACGCGAGCACGTAGTCGGCGATCCAGATCGGGATTCCCTTGCCGTTGACAGGGTTAACCGCGACCGCGCCCGTGAACACGCCGGTCTTCGGCGCATCCGCAGCCTCGGTCACGCGATCGCGCTCGCTGCGCTTGCCCACCTGATCGCGATACGCGGCCACCGCATCCTTCTGCGCGGGCGTGGTGACCTTGTCGACCAGGCCATGCTCGGGCGCGAGCACGACGTACGTGCCGCCGAACAGCGTGTCCGGACGCGTGGTGAACACTTCGATATCGCCGGCAGGCGAAGCGAACTTGACGTTTGCCCCGATCGACTTGCCGATCCAGTCGCGCTGGATCTTGAGCACGCCGGCGGGCCAGTCGAGCGTCTCGAGATCGTCGGTCAGCCGATCGGCGTACTCGGTGATCTTGAGCAGCCACTGCGTGAGCAGCCGTTTCTCGACGGGATCGCCGGTCTCGATGTACTTGCCGTCGTGGACCTCCTCGTTCGCCAGCACGGTGCCGAGCGCGGGACAGAAGTTGACGGCGACCTCGCTGCGATACGCGAGGCCACGCTTGTAGAGGACCTCGAAGATCCACTGCGTCCACTTGTAGTACTTCGGATCGCTGGTCGCGAGCTCGCGGGTCCAGTCGTACGACAGACCGAGCTTCTGGAGCTGACCCTTGAACGTGGCGATGTTGCGCTCGGTGATCACCGAGGGGTGCTCGCCCGTGCGCTCGGCGCGCCGCTCGGCGGGAAGGCCGAAGCTGTCCCAGCCCATCACGCGCAGCACGTTGAAGCCCATCATGCGCTTCGCGCGCGCGACGACGTCGGTCGCCGTGTATCCCTTCGGATGGCCGACGTGCAGGCCGTCGCCCGACGGATACGGGAACATGTCGAGCACGTAGTACTTGGGCTTCGTGCGGTCAGTCGGCGTCGCGAAGGTCTGGCTTTCGTCCCAGAACGCCTGCCACGCCGCGTCGATGGTCTTGTGATCGAACCCGGCCATGATGTTCCAGCCTTACTTGAGCACGTCAGCGATGCGCTGAAAAACGTCGTCCGGTTTCGTGTTGCCATCGACCCGCTTGAGCACGCCCTTGCTCTCGTAGAACGGCACGACCGGCGCGGTCTCGGAGTGGTACTTCGCGAGCCGCGTCTTCACCTTCTCCTCGGTGTCGTCGTCGCGGTGCTGCAGGCGATCGACGATGTCGGCCGGCGGCGGGTTGTACTTGAGGTGGTAGATCGTGCCGGTCTGCGGATCGGTGCGCCGGCCGACCGCGCGCTCGGTCAGCAGCTCGTCCGGCACTTCGATCAACACGACCGCGTCGAGCGCGAGCTTCGCGTCGGCCAGCGCCTTGTCGAGCGCCTCGGCCTGCGGGCGCGTGCGCGGAAAGCCATCGAGCATGAAGCCGTTCTCGCAGTCGGGCTTCTTGATGCGCTCGAGCACCATCGCGATCGTCAGCTCGTCGGGTACGAGCCCGCCGTCCTTCATGTACTCGGCTGCCTCGAGCCCGAGCTTCGTGCCTTCCTTCTTCGCGGCACGGAACATGTCGCCCGTGGAAATGTGAGTGATCTTGAACTTGTCGACGAGGCGTGCGGCCTGCGTGCCTTTACCGGCACCCGGTGGACCGACGAGGATCATGCGCATTCGCGCATCCTACCCACGCAATCAACCGGCGCGCAGCATCTCGATGTGCGGAATTCCGTCCTCGTCGTAGACGTCGCTCGCGCGCGCGAAGCCGAGCTCGCCGTACCACTTCTCGAGGTGCGCCTGCGCCCCGATCCGGATCGTGCCAGCGCCGCACGCCGCGATCCCGCGCGTCATCAGCTCGCGCCCGAGCCCGGTGCCGCGCGCCTCGGGGGCCGTGATCACGCGACCGATCGAGCACTCGGCCCACTTGGTGCCTGCCGGGACGATCCGGAGATACGCGCGCAGGGCGCCGCCGCGCTCCGCCCAGACGTGCCGGCACACCGGATCGAGGCCGTCGGCGTCGAGGTAGACGCAGTTCTGTTCGACCACGAACACGCGCTCTCGCAGCTGGGTGATCGCGTAGAGCTCGCTGACGGTCAGCTCCGAGAACCCCTTCTCGTGCCAGTGCATGCCTAACCCTAACGTGAGTAGGATGCGCGGATGCCGGCGGTCACCGTCTATCTGTCCTCGTCGGCGGGGCAGCCTGCCTACGTCGAGGCTGTCGAGTCGCTCGCGTGCGAGCTCGCCCGCCGCGGCTCGACGTTGATCTATGGAGGCGCCCACCGCGGCCTGATGGGGAAGCTCGCCGATGCCGCACTCGCCGCCGGCGCGAAGGTGGTCGGAGTGATCCCGCAGGCGCTGGTCGAGCTCGAGGTCGCCCACCGCGGGCTCTCCGAGCTCCATGTCGTCGACAACATGCACCAGCGCAAGGCGATGCTGTTCGACCTCGCCGACGCCTTCGTGGTCTGCCCGGGCGGGTTCGGCACCCTCGAGGAGGCCTTCGAGGTCCTGGTGGGGATCCAGCTCGGCTACCACAACAAGCCCGTGGTGTTCCTCGAGATCGATGCGTTCTGGGCGCCCATGGCGGCGTTCCTCGATCATGCGGTCGCCAGCGGGGTCCTGCTCCCCGACGTCCGGGCGATGTTTCGTACCGCACCGACGGCAGCCGCGGCGCTCGACGCTGTAGGTACGTGATAACCTAGCGCCATGTCGCCGCGCGCAGGCGGGTTCGTCGCGATGGTGGCGACGGCGTTGCTGCTCCTCGCGACGCTCGCCCCGATTCCCATCGCCGGGCAAACCAATGCCTGGTGGTCGGGACACCCGTCGGTCGATGGCGGCAAGGCGATCGAGGCGAAGGAGGTCACGATCAGCTTGTTCACCTCGAAGGGCTGCAACACCGGCGGTGACGGTGAGTGTCAGGCGGTCCCGCTGGGCGGCGCGTTCCGCGGCGTGCGGTACACCGAGATGGCGCTGGTCTCGCTGCTCGGCTTGTTCACGCTGCTGCTCGGCATCGCCAGCCTGCGGATGAAACGGAGCAGAGCGAACTTCGCGAAGGTCGTGATGGTGGCGGCGATGATCAGTGCGATCGGCTCGATCGTGCTGCTCGTGATGGGCACCGATATCAAATCGAGCAAGCCCGTCGCCGTGCCGATGGGGCCGGGGTTGATCCTGTTCTTCATCGGCACCGCGATGTCGATCGGCGCCGCCGTGGTCGCGCTGCTGCCGTATCACGAGCCGTTGCCGCGATCGCTGCCGGCCGCTCCGCTGCCGTCGCTACTGCCCGTCGCACAACCCGCCGCGTTCGACGTCGAAGCGCTGATGGCGCAAGATTCGCTGCGACCCTCCGCGCTCGGTCCCGAGCCGATGATGGGCCGGCCGCAGAGTCCCGGGGGTGCGTTGCCCGGACCGGCGGGCCACCTGGTGCCGCACTCGAGCCCGCAGCCGCTGTTCCACAGTGCGCCGCAGCTGCGTCCGCTCTACGAGGCCAACGGTGGCTTCGCGCCCACCGCGCAACCCGTGCAGTTCCCGACGCGGCCGCCCACGCCGATCGGCCACGCCGCGGTCAACGCCGCACTCGGGCTCGACACCCCGCCGAAGGGCATTCCCGCGCTCGGCTCCCCCGTGATCCCGGTGCCGCCGATCCAGGCGCCGAAGCTGCCGCCGCCGTCGCGCACCAAGCCGTTGACGGCGCCGCCGCTGCCGCCGATCGCGAAACGCCTTCCGCCGGCCGGGGCCGTGCCCAGCAACGCGGGCCCCCCCGGCCCCACGTTGGCAATGCGTCCGCCTCCACCGGCGACGAAGCCGCCACCGCTGAAGGTACCGTCGGGCTCGCCGACGATGATGTCCGCCGTCGTGCCGATGCCGCTGACTCGGCCGTCGGTCGACGAGATGATGAAGACCGCCGACTTCGAGAAGTCGCTCGCGACCGGAGACAGCACCGACAACCTCGATGCGGATCTGCTCGAGGCGGCCGAGAGCGCTGCGAAGGCGGTCGACCTGCCGTTCGATACCTCGACCGCCGAGAACTCGACGTCCGCGTTCCAGCGCGACGGGCAGAGCATGCCGTTCGATACGTCGACCGCCGAGACCTCGATGAAGGCGTTCCAGGCCGACGAGAACACCGATGTCGGCGGTGACGCGGTCGACGATCTCGAGACCGCCGCGCGCGAGAAGATCGAGCAGGTCGACAGCCCACCGCGTCCCTCGGCCACCGCCGTCGAGCTCGCGACTCGCAACTCGGGGACCGAGGTCGAGCTGAATCCGGCACCGAAGCCCGAGACGAAGGTCTCGATCTCGACCGCACCGGAGTCGCTGGCGCCGCCGCCCGAGGGTGCTCCGTCGTCCGGACCCTCGCCGGCGTGCCCGCAGTGCGAAGCGCCGATGGCGTGGGTCGAAGAGCACCTGCGGTTCTACTGCAAGAGCTGCCGGATGTACTTCTGAGTGGCGAAGGCCACGCAGCCCGACGCCCTGACCACCGCGCTCGGCGCCCTCGATCGGGGTGACGACGAAGCGGCGATCATCGCGCTCGCGAAGGCGTGGTCGCGCCGGCGATCTTCCGCGCTCGCCGAGCTCGTCGAGCTGATCGACGCGCGCCAGGCCGAGCGGCCATTCGCGGAGCTGATCGCGACCAAGGCCGACACCACGCGAAAGCGCCTGGCCGCGGCGGATCCGGACGACCCGCGGCTGTCGAGCGTGCTCCTCGATCTGCTCGCACACCCGAAGTTCCTCACCGATCGCGCGTTCTGGACGCTCGTCCTCGATCGCGTCGAGGAGTGCGCGGATCCGCGACTCGCCGACCCACTCGACGCCGTGCGGGCGACGCTCTACGCACGCCTCTCACCGGCTGCGCTGCGCGATCACGTGGTGCGTCGCCTCGACGGGATCGCGAAGGCGATCAAGAACCCGAAGGCACCCACCGTTGGCGAGGCCGCGCTCGAGGCGGCGATCGCCCAGCGCCTCGGCGGTGCGAAGGCGAAGCGCGATGCCGAGGACGAGATCCTGCGCGAGATCTACGACGACCCGCTCGCCGACGGGCCGCGGCTGGTCTACGCGGATCTCCTCAGCGAGCGCGGCGATCCACGCGGCGAGCTGATCACGCTCCAGTTCGCACGCCGTGCAGGCGCGGTCGACGAATCCCAGAAGGCGCGCGAGCGCTGGCTGCTCAAGCAGCACATGAAGGAGTGGCTCGGCGGGCTCGCTCCGGCGATCTCCAACACGCAGTCGTACAGCGCGACCACGTTCGAGCGCGGCTTCGTCGCGATCGCCGACATCTACCTGTCCGCCGAGAAGCAGCTCCCGCTGACCTGGCGCGATCCGGCGTGGGCCACCGTCGAGGAGCTGCGCGGTCTCCACAAGCGGCAGGTGCTCGAGCACGCCCCGCTCAAGGGGCTGCGCCGGCTCGACGAGACCAACCTCGAGACGCTGAAGATCCTCGCGAAGCACCCCGAGAAGTTCGCGAACGTCGCGGCCCTCGAGATCTGGGTCCCGCAGGGACTCGACGATCCAGCCAGAGCCGCGCTCGCCCTCGAGGCGCTGCCCGGGCTGCGGACGCTGACCACGCAGCTCGGTAGCTACGACCTCGACGAGATCGCGTGGCTCGTCGCCTCGCCGGTCGGGCGGCGGCTCGAACGCCTCGTCGTGCTCACCGGTCCGAGCCAGGAGCTCGAGACCGATCGCGGGCGTCACGCCGACGTGATCGCCGCGCTCGCGACCGTGCGGGGTCACGTGCCGTCCGTCGGCCTCGTGCCACCGTGGCGCGCGTGGCCGAGGCCCGCGCCGGTCGAGCTGGTTCTCGACGGCAACGGCTATCGCCGGTAGGGTGGGCCGTGGGCACGTTGTTCCTCGTCCGTCATGGTCAGGCGTCGTACGGCGAAGCTGACTACGACAAGCTCTCCGCGCGCGGTCACGAGCAGGCGCGTGCCCTCGGGACCTCGTGGCTCGCGGACGCGAAGCTCGACGCGGTGTTCGCCGGTCCGTTGCGCCGCCAGCAAGAGACGATCACGGTCGCGCGTGCGGCGGGTGGTGGCCCCGAGCCGGTGACGCTGCCGGAGCTCGCCGAGTATCCAGCGTTCGAGATGCTGCAGCACCTGATCCCCAAGCTGGTCGCCGAGGATCCGAAGTTCGCGCAGCTCACCACGTCGCCCACACCGCGGCTGCTCGACGACGCGTTCCACGCGATCCTCGGTCGGTGGTCGCGCGACGAGTGGCACGTCGACGGGGTCGAGCGGGTCTCGGCGTTCGTCGAGCGCGTTCGCACCGCCCTCGATCGCGTGATCCGCGCCGCGGGCTCGGGGGCACGGATCGCGTGCGTGACCTCGGCCGGTCCGATCGGCGTGGCGGTGGGGCTCACGTTCGGGATTCCGGCGGAACGGATGGTGCGGACCAGCATCGTGATCCGCAACGCGTCGGTGACGGAGTTTCGCTTCCGCTCGCAGAACTTCGACTGGCAGCCCGATCAGCTATCCCTGGTGACGTTCAACGGCACCTCGCACCTCGGCGAGCTCGTCACCGAGCGCTGACGACGTCTCGCCGAGCGTGATACGACGCTTGCATGGACTTCGATCCGCCCGCACAGGTCTTACCCCTGCTCGACAAGATCGAGGCGTTCGTCGCCGAGCACGTGATCCCGCTCGAGGCGCACGTGTTCGAGGTCGGCTTCGAGAAGGCCGCCCCCGCGCTCGACGCCCTTCGTCACAAGGTCAAGGCCGCGGGCATGTGGGGCCCGCAGCTGCCGAAGGATGTCGGCGGGCTCGGGCTCGATCTGGTCGAGCACGGCCTGGTCTCCGAGCGGCTCGGTCGCTCGCCGCTCGGGCACTACGTGTTCGGGGCGCAGGCTCCCGATGCTGGCAACATCGAGATCCTTCACAAGTACGGGACACCCGAGCAGAAGGCGACGTGGCTCGCACCGCTGGCCGCCGGCGAGATCCGGTCGTGCTTCTCGATGACCGAGCCGGAGAACCCGGGCTCGAACCCGACCATCATGTCGTGCACCGCCCGCAAGGACGGCAGCGACTACGTGATCGACGGCCACAAGTGGTTCACCACCGCCGCCGACGGTGCCGCGTTCGCGATCGTGATGGCGGTGACCGATCCGGATGCGCCGTCACACGCGCGCGCGTCGATGATCATCGTGCCCACGGACACCCCTGGCTTCGATCGCGTGCGGAACATCCCGATCATGGGCGACCCGAGCTCGGGGTACGGCTCGCACAGCGAGATCTGGTACCGCGGCGTCCGCGTGCCGCAGACCCATCGGCTCGGCCCCGAGGGCGCCGGCTTCTTGATCGCGCAGGAGCGGCTCGGTCCCGGCCGCATCCATCACTGCATGCGCTGGATCGGCATCTGCGAGCGCGTGTTCGACACCATGTGCAGGCACATCACGCGCCGCAAGATCGACCAGGAGAAGACGCTCGCGACGCGGCAGATCGCGCAGGCGTGGGTCGCCGAGGCGCGCGCCGAGATCGATGCGTCGCGGCTATTGGTACTTCACGCCGCGTGGACGATCGAGAAGAAGGGCTTCGCGGCCGCGCGCGATCAGGTGAGCTGCATCAAGTTCTACGTCGCCAATGTCATGCTGCAGATCGTCGATCGCGCGATCCAGCTGCACGGCGCGCTCGGCATCACCAGCGACACGATCCTCGCCTACTACTACGTGCACGAGCGCGGCGCGCGGATCTACGACGGGCCGGACGAGGTCCACAAGATGGTGGTCGCGAAGCGGATCCTCGCGAGGTACGCCAGCGAGCCGCGAGGCGAGCAAGTCCCCTCGGGGGGAGCGCAGTGAACCTGGTCGAGGACGGCACCAGGCCGGTCCGTGCCGGCGAAGAGCTGGATCTGGCGGCGCTCTCCGCGTTCATCGACAAGGAGCTCGGCCTCGCGAGCGCCGTCACCGTCGAGCAGTTCCCCGGCGGTCACTCGAACCTGACCTACTGTGTGCGCGCCGGCGATCGGGAGATGGTGTTGCGCCGCCCGCCCGTCGGCTCGAAGGTGAAGTCCGCGCACGACATGGGTCGCGAGGTGGCGGTGCTCTCGAAGCTCGCACCCGTCTACGCGCGCGCGCCGAAGGTCCTCGCGTACGAAGCCACCGGCGACGTGCTCGGGGCGCCGTTCTATCTGATGGAGCGCCGCCGCGGCGTGATCTTGCGGAAGCAACTACCGGCCGAGCTCGCGCAGGATCACACCTCGATCCGCCGGATCTGCGAGCTGCTCGTCGACGCGCTCGTCGATCTCCACGCGGTCGACTACACCGCCGCCGGCCTCGGCGAGTTCGGCAAACCGGTGGGCTACATCGCGCGACAGGTCTCCGGCTGGACCGAGCGCTACACCGGCTCGCAGACCGACGACATCCCGGCGGTCACCGAGGTCGCCGCGTGGCTCGCGAAGCACCAGCCCGCCGAGGGCGCGCCGTCGCTGATCCACAACGACTTCAAGTTCGACAACGTGATCTTCGACCCGACGCTGTCGACGATCACCGGCGTGCTCGACTGGGAGATGACGACGATCGGCGATCCGCTGATGGATCTCGGCACCGCCCTGTCCTACTGGGCGCAGCACTCAGACCCCGCGCCGATGCACCAGCTGCCGTTCGGCCCGACCGCCGCGCAGGGCATGTTGACGCGGCAGGCGATCGCCAACCGCTACCTCGAGCGCTCGGGGCGCAAGGCGGAGTCGCTGGTCTTCTACTACGCGTTCGGCCTGTTCAAGACCGCGGTGATCGCACAGCAGATCTACTACCGGTTCGCGAAGGGTTTGACCAAGGACGCGCGGTTCGCCGCGATGATCATCGGGGTGCGGCTGCTCTCCGAACAGGCCCGCAGCTCGATCGAGCGAACTGCGATCTGAGGCGTGCAGGTGCGCGCAGGCGCGCGCGCGGATCCGCACATCCCTCTCTCACCGAGCCCTACGGTCGGTGAGCGAACAAGGATGGCTACGCTCGAAGCATGAAGGCCTACGTCGTCAGCTTGCTGCTCGCGTCCTGTGCGAGTCCCGGGCAAGCCACGCTCTCGAGAACCCCGACCGCGACCACGAAGGCGAACCCCGTCGAGGCGCCCGCGGCTTCCGACTCGGACGGAGATCGCGAGCAGCTGATCCAATCGAGCCAGGACATGCAGGACGCCCAGAACGCGCACAAGGAAGCTGCGCAGGGCTCGGCCGCACCACCGCCAAAACCGGTGACATCACCGACCACGGCCCCGACCGCAACGCCGAAGACCGAGCCGGCCTCGCCCGACAAGCCGAAGGGCTAGTTCCGGATCTCGATCTTCCACGCGCCGTGCGTGGTGTCCTCGCGGACCTCGACGCGCGGCTCGCCATCGCGATAGATGAACACGCGCTTGCCGTCCTCCTCGGAGGGACGCGGCGTGCCCCACTTGTGTGCGAACAGCTCCGCGAGCTGGTCGCGCGCATCGGGATGCGCCTTGAACGGGATCGAGAACACGATCTCGCGGATCCGACCACCGGCGACATCGAGGACGAACTTGGTGGGCTGGCGGTCCCACTCGGTGGGGAGCAGCGTGACGGCGAGATCACCGCGCGCGGCCGTGACCTGACCCTCGAACTGCTTCTTCACTTCGTCGACGGTGAGCCCGAGCACCGGCATCGCATCGACGACATCGACCTGCTCGCCGAGCAGCTGGGCGACGGGCAGATACTGATCGAACGCGAGATCCTGGCTCGAGCCGAGCGCGGGACGCAGCGTGGCGCGCCAGCCGGTGCTCGGATCCGGCCACACCAGCACGGCCTTGCCGAGCTCGGTGGCCTGCTGGCCGGAGCCCCAGGCTTCCTCGATCTGAGCCTTCGCGCTGGCCGGGAGGTTGAGATAGATCGCGCGCACGGTGCCGCTCTTGTCGTCGACGGCGACGAACCCGCGCACGCCGTCGACCCCGGTGGGCACGCCGGCGCGGACGTCGATCGGACCGGGTGCGAGCTTCTTCGCATCGGCGACCTTCATGCCGAGGCGCAGCTTGTTGAGATCGCCGGGTGGCACGACGTGCGCACCGAAGAACTCCGAGGTCAGCACGTGATAGGGCACGTACTCGACGACGCAGTTGCGCTCGAGGCAATCGAGCTTCGCCTTCCAGCCGGTCGATTCACTCGCCCACGTGATCTCGGGCTGGCCGAGCGAATCGCGCGTGATCTGCGGATCGCCCCAGACGCGTTGCAACAGCTCTCGCGTGCCAGCGTTCGAGACGACGGCGACGATGTTCGCGACCGTGCCGGAATCGACGCGGACCTCGAGCTTGACGTCCGACACCCCGGAGTCGAGTGTCATCTGATCGCGGACCGCGCGCGGATCCTCGCGCAGGCTCGGCACCAGCTTCTTCGCCTCGGCGACGCTCATGCCGGGCTGCACCTTCGCGAGCCCGCCGGGCGGTTCGATGCGTGGACCGAAGAACTCGGTGGACGCGGCCGGCGCGGCTTCGCACGCGGCGAGCGCGAGCACGAGCACGGTCCGGAACTGCATCTCCTATAGATAGCCCCGGCTCGCCGAAGATCACAACGTTCCTCGGCGCTTGGGGCGGATCGCCCCGGTCCTTCGGAGACGAGCACCGCGTCGGCTGCCGCGCCTCGGGGGCCCGGCGTTATTTGCGCTGGTGGGCGAGCAGTTGCGTCCCCAGCGGGAAGTCGACGGTGACCGTGGTCTGGGTGACGGCGGTGACAACACCGGTCTTGAACACCGGGTGCGCGATCTGCTCGCCGACGGTGAACGACTCTCGGATGCTGTAGGGGCGGCCCTGCAGCGTGGAGACATCGACCGGCGCTTGCCGGGCGACCGCGATCTCGGCCGCGACCTCGGCCTTCTTGTGCCTCGCGTCCTGGTCCTTCTCCCACTTCCTCGAGGCCTGCACCTCCTTCTTGCGGGCGACCTCGTCGACAGATAGCCCGGTGCCCGAGCCAAAGACCTGGAGCAGGGTCTCGGGCGAGGGATCGGTGAAGCGCTTGGCGACCACCGCGGCCGCGAGCATGCGGCGCATCTCCTCGATGCCCTCACCCGGCTTTCCCTGCTCGAGCGCGGAGGTATCGGCGAACCACCAGCCCTTGCTCAGGTACTTCGCGAGCCAGAGATGGACGCTCGCGACCATCCCCTTGCCATTGAGATCCGCGCCCGCCCTGCGCATGCGCTCCACGAACCGCGGCAGGGCGATCGCGGCCTCGCAGAACAAGTACGACGTGGTCGGGTGATCGCGGTCCCCGAGGAGCGGTGCGGCAATCGGATTTTCACGTGGATGACCGACGTAGAGATCCCCGGGCGCGAACAGCCAGGCCCAGCCCTCGGGCAGGGTGTTCTCGGCATGGAGCTCGTGGTTGTTCTTCCCCGCGCCGATGCACCGGAGGTAGGCGTTGTTCGACATCTCCCCGTGTCTTACTCGTTGTAGGGGTCGGCAGGCCAGCATTCGCTCGGTGTCTGCGAGGTAATCCCGCCCTAAAGCGAGGTCGACCGTGCAATTCGACGACAAACGCCGTCAGCTCACACCTGACGAAGCGCGTCTGCAAGGATCGTGAGCGCGGAGCGCATCTCGTGCTCGGCGAGCCACGCGTAGGCGACGCGAAACCCGTGGAGATGCGGATCGCCGAGGAACGCGGCCGACTTGTTGCTGATCGCCACGTTGCGCCGCGCGAGGTGCGACTCGAGGGCCTCGAGATCGAGGTGCTTGGGGATCTCGAGCCACAGCGTGGGACCGCCGCCCGGCGTGGTCCACGTGACGCCGTCGGGCATCAGCTCGTCGAGCGCGGCGAGGCAGGCGGTGTAGCGCTGATCGAGCGCGCGCTGCAGCGCCTGCAAGTGCGTGTCGTAGTAGCCGCGGTCGAGGAACTCGGCGACCACGGCCTCGGTGAGCCACGCGTTCCCTAGCGTCGAGAGCCGCTTCGCGCTGACCAGCGAAGGCACGAGCTCGGGTGGCGCGGCGACGAAGCCGACCCGCAGCGACGGCAGCAGCTTCTTGGTGAACGAGTTGACGTAGAGGACGTTGCGACCGCCGAGCATGCGCAGCATCGGACGGTACTCGCCGTCGCTCATCATGTCGCTGCCCCAATCGTCCTCCAGGATCGCGACCTGGTGCTTCGCGCACAGCTCGAGCACGCCGCGCAGCTCCGCGCTCGAGTACGAGTAGCCGGTCGGGTTGTGGAAGCTGGGGATCAGGTAGGCGAGTGCCGGCTTGGTCGCGAGCACGCGATCCCAGGCCTCGAGATCCAGGCCCTGGAACGGATCGAGCTGGAGCCCGACGCAGTCGTGCCCGAGGCTCTCGAACAGCAGCTTCGCGTACGCGTAGACCGGTGACTCGAGCGCGATCCGCTTCCTCGCCAGCGAGCGCGCGACGATGTCGAGCGACTGCTGCGAGCCCGTGGTGATCACGATGTGATCTGCCTCGACGTCGAGCCCGCGGGCGACCAGGCGCTTCGCGATCGCTTCGCGCAGTGGTGGGTACCCCTGGGCGTCGTACTGTGCCGGCATCTTCTCGCGCAGCACGCTGCGAGCGCACTCGGCGAGCCGCTCGGTCGGCAGCAGCTCGGGATCGATGAACACCGTCGACAGGTTCGTGACGCCGCGCGGCGTGAAGTCGGGGCGCGACAGCGCCGGTGGAGCGAGCTCCGGCATCGGCGGGATCGCGATCGGGGCGACGGACTTGACCGTGCGCGCGGCCATCACGAACACGCCCTCGCGCACCCGCGCCTCGACGAGCCCGCGCGCGACCAGCTCGTCGTACGCCGCCTGCGCCGTGTTCTTCGACAGCCCGAGCTGCTTCTCGAGCGCGCGCACCGGCGGCAACCGACTGCCGGCGGGCAGCGCTCCGCTCGCGATCTCGCGCTGCACCGACGCGACGATGTCGGCGGCGGTGGCGCGACGAGCGCCGACCGGCGTAGCGACGTGAAGCCCGACGTAAGGTGCACGCGTCATGGGCACGGTCATACCGTTCCGGGTGACGAGCGCGAAGGGACAGTCACCGGACCCCGGTAGGGTCAGCAGTCGCGAGGGCCTCCTGCCGACGGCCGAGCACGTACGCGGCGCCGATCCAGCACGCGGCGAGCGGGATCGACGCCGCGGCCATCACGGGGAGGGACAGCCCGAGGAGCACGAGCCCTTGGTTGCCCCAGCCGGCGAGCGCGTCGCCGCCGCGATAGACGAACGTGTCGATGAAGCTCTTCGACTGATAGCGCTCGGTGCGCGACACCACGGTGTACAGCGTCTCGCGCGCCGGCCGGGCTGCGGCGTACTCGGCCGCGCGGGTCGAGACCTGCGCGATCGCGAGCACGACGACGGTGGACTCGATCGACAGCCCCGCGAACGCGACCAGCAGCACCGCCGGGGCGATCAGCAGCGTCCGCGTGACACCGAGCTTCGACAGCACGTGGCTGCTGACGAACAGCTGCAGCCCTAACGTCACGAGGTTGACCCAGGTGTTGAGATCCGCGAGCAGCTGCGTGCGCTCCTTCGGATCGCTGCTCCAGTCCTCGAGGATGCCGGCCTGCTGGAAGTACAGCAGCGTCGCGAGCGACGTCTGGAGCACCATGTAGAGCACCATCAGCGCGAGGTACGGCCGCCGGAAGATCAGCACCACGCCGTCCCACGGCATCGCGCGCTCGAGGCGCTCTTGCTTGACGGTTCCGTGTGGTGCCTGGCGGTCGAGCAACAACATGCAGACGATCGCGAGCTCGAGCATGCCCGCGGCGACGAGCAGCATCGCCTCTGGCCCCACGATCTCGACGAGCGCGCTGGTCAGCTGCGAGCCGAAGATCGCGCCCAGCGTTCCACCCACGCCGATCAACGGATACAGCCGGCGGCCCTGCTCGCTGGTGAACAGATCCGACATGAACGACCAGAACACCGAGACGATGAACAGGTTGAACACGCTCATCCAGATGAAGAACGCGTCCTGCAGCCACTCCGTGCGGTGTGGATAGAGGTGTAGCGCGAGATAGAACAGCGCGAGGTTCGCCGCGAAGAACTGATAGGTCACCGGGATGAACCAGCGCCGCGGGTAGCGGCCGACGAGCAGCGAGAACACCGGGTTGATCAGCACGGTGACGACCAGCGTGCCGGTCATCAGCCACGTCAGGCCCTCGGAGCCGCGCTGGATGCCCATCTCGTCGCGCACCGGCCGCAGGATGTAGTTGCACGCGAGGACGCAGAAGAAGTACGCGCACGCGAGCGCGACCACCACGAGCTCGCTCTGGTTGACCCGGAACATGCGCTGCCACGGTGCGCGCGGTTCGCGGGTCACCTGCACGGTATAACCCACCACGACCCGGGCGAATGCCGGCATCGTTCGCCCCCGACCTTGCTCGTGTGCTCGCGCTGGCTAGCGTGAGGAATGAGACGTGCGGCGCTGGCTTGTGGAGTGGTGTCGCTTGCGGGGTGTGTGGCGGTTCTCCGTGACGCGGCACCGAATCCTTCGGTGAGGTACGACGCGGAGAACAACGAACGCGTCATGACCGCCACGGTCGGATCGGTGATCGGCGTGTCCGTCGATTGGGCGGCGCTATGCAAGGAGCGCATCGGTCCTCGTCCATCAACGCACGAGTGCAACGCTGTGCCGTACGAGCTCGAGGTCGATTGCCGTGGCCGGTGCATCGCTTATCGGGGTGGACACGACATCGTCCCCACCCAGCGCGGCAGACTGCAGATCGATTTGACAGTGATCGAGAAACCGTCCGGTCGTCGCATCCCGCACCATCTCGCTCCGGTCGACGTCGTCGGTCCCGATGCCGGGTCGGTGACGTGCCACGATGTCGAGTTGCGCTCGGCGGGCAAACCGATCGACTTCTTCCGCGCGGAGCTGCGCGCCTCCGACGGGACGTCGTGCCCGGCGACGCAGGCCGGCACCTGCGATCCCCCCGCGGGTACGCATTCGATGACGCTCTCGGGAAGTGACTTCGAGCTCCCGGTGGTCGTGACCGGCTGCGGACAGAACCCGGCGGAGGCCTGACTCACCGGACGCCTCGTCGTGATCGGTGGTAAACATCGTCGATGGACGGCAACGCGCGGGCTAACAATTTCGCGCTCACCCCCGGCAAGCGTGTCCTCTACCTCACGAAGGATCCGGATCTGATCCGCCGCCAGCTCGCTGGTGAGCAGCTGTCGATCAGCGATCTCCGCGCCGAGGATCTCCTCGACGACATCAACACCGATGCGATGACTCCCGCGTGGGTCTGCTTCGATCACGATCCGGCCGACATCGCCAAGAATGCCTACGCCGGCCTGATCGTTGGCGGTGCGCGGTTGATTCCTCAGGACGCGCTGAAGACCGGCAACTTCGAGGTCATCGTCTCCGGCGCACAGAAGGGCGTCGGCTCGTCGCGCGAGACCGCAGCGCAGTGCGAGGTGTTCTCGGGATCGCGGCTCGCGATCGCCTCGTCGTTCGCGCCGATCCACGCGCGCAACAACATCAACATCGGTCAGTTGATGGGCGATCACGCGATGCTGCGCCGGCTCGAAGCCGGCGAGACGATCGCGCTCTCCGAGTTCACCCGGGGTCACGACGCGATCACCGCGCTGATCATCGAGAGCGGCGGCCTGCTCCCGTTCTGCGCGAAGCTGGCGAAGCAGGAGATCTCGGTTCCCGCGACCGGCACGCCGGCGCGCGCGATGAACCTGACCGAGAAGATCCTCGCGAACAAGCTGCTCCCCGGCCAGGGTAGCTACGTCAAGCCGAACGACGCCGTGCTGGTCAAGGTCGACGCCGGCTACTCGCACGAGTTCACCACCGCGCAGGTCGACTTCTTCCTCGCCGCGGAATACGGCGCCGACTACAAGCTCGTCGATCCCACGAAGTTCGCCGTGTTCGAGGATCACTTGATCTACGCGACCGGCGTTCCCTCGATGGCGAAGTTCGCCGACAAGATCGAGCGCCTGCGCGACCTGCAGCGCGCGTTCGCTCTCCGCACCGGTGTTCGCAGCTACGTCGCCATCGACGGCGTCTCTCCCGGTATCTGCCACCAGGTCGCGCGCGAGAAGTTCCTCGACCCGGGCGACTTCGTGCAGGCGACGGACTCGCACACCTGCATGGGGGGTGCATCCGGTGCGCTGTCGTGGGGCGTCGGCTCGACGGAGTACGCCGCCCTCGCCTACTGGGGCTTCACCCCGCTCGCGGTGCCGGAGTCGATCCGGTTCGAGCTGGTCGGTCGACTCGCTCCGGGCGTCACGGCGAAGGACGTGATGCTCGAGATCCTCGCCACCTACGCGAAGCGCGAGGACACGCTGAATCGCGTCATGGAGTTCGGCGGCGAGGGCCTGTTCGCGCTGTCACCCGACGAGCGCGCCACGCTCGCGAACATGGCCACCGAGTGCAGCGCGCGCGGCGCCGTGATGGAGGTCGACGACGTCATGCTGCACTGGATCGCGGATCGCCGCCCCGGTGTCTCGGTCGACGAGCTCCGGCGCAAGGTCGTCACGCCGGATGCCGGCGCGCACCACGACGGCGGCATCCACACGATCGATCTGTCGACGATCCGGCCGATGGTCGCCACACCGGGCGATCCGGATCGCGGGATCGCGAGCGATCCGAAGAACGGCGCGCTGATCAAGGACCTCGGCAAGGTGAAGCTCGACATCGCGTACGGCGGCTCGTGTACCGCCGGCAAGCGCGACGACATCGACATGTACGCGCGCGTGATGGCCGAGGCCGAGAAGGCCGGCAAGCGCGTCGCCGAGGGCGTCGAGTTCTACCTGCAGTTCGGTTCGCAGGATGTCGAGGCGTACGCGAAGGCGAAGGGCTACCTCGAGCTGTTCGAGCGCACCGGCGTCAAGGTGATCAAGCCCGGCTGCGGTGCGTGCATCGGCTGTGGTCCCGGCGTCTCCGATCGCGGCGATCAGGTCACCGTGTCGGCGATCAATCGCAACTACAAGGGGCGGTCGGGTCCCGGCAGGCTGTACCTCGCGTCGCCGCTCACCGTCGCTGCCTCGGCAGTCGCCGGCGAGATCGTCGAGTACGACGAGACGTTCGGCGCGATCCTGAAGTGATCACGAACGCGAGACGAGGTACGGCTTGAACAGCACGCGCCACGCCGACAACCGCGTCGCGTAATCCTTCTTGCAACGCAGGATGTGCGGCGCCGGGATGCCCATCTTCTCGAGCACCTTCGCGTAGCGATCCGGATCGGCGCCGTACAGCATGCAGCCGATCGCGTAGCCGCGCTGGGCCCCACTCGCATGCTCGTCCCACGCATCGTGCGTGTAGTCCGGTTGCTGCGCGCGCAGGTGATGGCCGAACGCCGCCTGCTGCGCGGCATCGCCGACGCCGAGTCGGATCATCCACAGCGTCGCGATATCGTCGACCGCGTCTTCGTCGCGACCGAGCAGCGGGAGCTCGAGCTCGTCGTGGAGCGCGTGACCGAGCTCGTGGAAGAACGTGAACATCAGCGCGTCGCGCAGCTTGTCGTCGAGCTGTTCCTTCGACACGCCGGTCTTGCTGTAGAGCTTGCGGCGCTTGTCGGCGAGCTCGTGGCAGATGTCGATCGTGTGCGTCGAATGGTAGTAGAAGGCGTTCGCCGCACCGCACTCGCGATAGTTGATCGTGACCTTGTTCGGCAACCGGAGCTGCGACTCGAGCATGCCGACCAGGATCTTCATCCGCGCGACGTGCTCCGCCGGGATCCCGATCAGGCCCTTGGTTTTCGGCGGCGTGTACTCGACGACCAGCTTCGGCCCGGGGGCTGGTTGTTCGGCGTCGGCGCGCGAGACGACCGCCAACACCGCGACCATCACCAGCACGCGATTTGGCATCTATCGATCACGATGACCGACTTGGGGCAAAACCGCACGAACTCTTGCTGAGCGGCAGTCAGTGGCCAGATCGGCAGGTCGACTAGCCACCGATGCGTCGGGTCGCTGTCTCGATCGAGAATCGCCAGAGCAAGTTCGAGCACTTGGACGTGGTTGCATGGGCATCGAGGTTGCTCCCAGGCGCGTCATCTATGAAGCGCGCTGTGTGGAGCACCCTGGGGTTGACCTCTGTCCTGGCTGTCGGTTGCGTCGATGACGCGGCGGACGATCTGTATGCCGGCGAGGCCGTGAAGTCGGACGACGACAAGTCCGACTCGTCATTTCTTGCCACGTTCCTCGATGCCGAGTGGGACGGCACGCTGGTCACCGACTTCTCGTTCGACAACGCGTCGACGATCCAGTCGCAGCTGCTCTACACGGTCGGCCAGCTCAACGGCATGACCGCGGTCGGCCGGATCGACAAGGTCGTGCTGAGCAACGTCGTCAAGTCGACGGTCGGTGGCAAGACCCAGATCAAGTATCACGCGAAGCTGCTCGTCGCGTGGGGCAAGAAGTCGGCGATCCCGGCGTCGATCGAGCTGTCACTGCCGCTCGATGTCTCGTCGTCGGGCCAGACGGCGTTCGCCACCAAGTACGGCCACGACTGCATCGATGTCGGCGCGCACGACGTCGACTCGGGCTCGATGTTCTATTACTTCCGTCCGAAGGCGTCGGCCTGCGCGCTGACCGCGACGGACATCAACAAGGTCACCGCGACGCTCGCACCCTCGCCGGTGCAGACCACCGGAAAGTTCCCCGAGTACAACAAGGTCTGGGAGGACGGCCGCCTCGAGGTGGTCGCGATCTTCGGCAAGAACGAGGACGGCGCGACGTCCGCCGACGTCGGCATCGACGCGTTCAACAGGTTCGTCGGCGCGATGAAGACCGAGCTGTCGGCGAAGCAGCTCACTACGATCCCGGCGTCCGTCCCGGCGAACCCCGGCGTCGCCGCACCCGACGTCGAGCTCAACGCGACGCTGCCCGACGGCAAGAAGATCCGCGTCGTCGCGCTGCTCACGGACAACATCCGCGCCGGCCTCCAGCAGCCGGTGTTCCGCGCGCGCTACGAGGCGCTGTCGACCCGCGCCGACTACATCGTCTACAACGGCCACGCTGGCCTCGGCACCAACGTCCGCGCACTCGCCTCGGCGGGTAAGTGGGTCGCCGGTCAGTACGTCGTCGTCCAGATGAACGGCTGCGACACGTTCGCGTACATCGACGACGCGCTGTTCCGCGCGCACAAGACGATCAACCCCGACGACACCACGGGCTTCAAGTACATCGACATCGTCAACAACGCGATGCCGGCGTTCTTCAGCGATCTGTCGAACACCACGATGGCGATGTTCCGCGGCCTCGTCGATCACGCGAACCCGAAGACCTACGAGACGATCTTCAAGAGCATCGCGTCGGCGCAGGTCGTGCTCGTCACCGGCGAGCAGGACAACACGTTCACGCCGGGTGGCGGCGGTACGCCGACCACGTGGGGCGGGCTCACCGACAGCGGCATGCTCGCGAAGAACGCCGAGAAGCGCTGGTCGACCGGCGTCGTCGCCGCGGGGACCTACCAGTTCTCGATCACCGGCAACAACGACGCAGACCTCTACGTCCGCGTCGGCACCGAGCCGACCACGGCGACGTTTGACTGCCGCCCGTACAAGACCGGCTCGGCCGAGTCCTGCAGCGTGACGCTCGCCCAGCCGTCGACGATCCACGCGATGGTGCGCGGCTACTCGACGGCCGCGTCGACGTTCTCGATCGTCGGCAAGAAGCTCTGAGCCGGCGCCCCGCTCGGGCCCGGCACGAAGTCGCGCCGGGCGATCGAAGGTTGTAGGGTTGGGCATGGCCCGGCCCCGCCCTGCGACTCGCGCGACACGCGCGGAGCCGAAGCGCGCCCAGCCGTCGAAGACCGCACCCAGGACGACCACGCCCAGGAAGGCTGCGCCCAAGAAGGCTGCGCCGAAAGCTGCGTCCAAGAAGGCTGCGCCACATACCAAGACCGACCAGAAGGGACAGACTCAAAGGAATCCT
>JANNBP010000454.1:0-28064 GCA_031385555.1 Deltaproteobacteria bacterium
GTGATCTGGTGGTGCTCGTGGACGTCGAAGTAGTGACCCCACGCGAAGAACGGACGCGGCGGCTTACCGGCCTGCTCCTTAGTGATCGCACGCAGCAGCTCCTCCGTGGTGACCGGCGAGCTGATGTGATCGCCGACATCCTCGGTCTCCCAGTCGGTGTGGACGGTGCGGACCTGTTCGAAGCCGCGCCCGAGCATGACGTCACCGACGTGGCGAAGCACCTCGCCGGGTATCGCCGAGATGGTGAGCCGCCCTGTCGCGCGGATCGCCTCGGGCAGCGTGGTCTCGATGCGCGCGAACGGATCGAGCTTGCCGGTGAGCAGGGTGCCGAGCGAGACATCGGTGCCCGACGCAGGTGCGATGGCGCGCGTGAAGAACACCGAGTCGTCGAGGAGCTTCGTCAGGCGCGGGAAGTCTTCGCGATGCGGCGCATCGGGCGCGAGCGCATCGAAGCGCAGCGCGTCGACGGTGATCAACAGGATGTTCATGCCGCGCGTGCGCTCGAGCAGCACGCTCGGCTCGAGCGACCAGCGGTACGCGACCGGATCGGCGGACCTGTGCGGAGGTACCGCGACGACCGGCCGCTTGATCGCATCGCCACCATCGCAGTCCTGGTCGATGCCATCGCCCGGGATGTCGACCGCGCCCGGATTGATCGCTGGATCGCCATCGTCGCAGTCGCCGCCGCCGAGCATCGGCGAGGTGCCATCGCCGTCGAAGTCGAACACATCGCGGCCCAGGTTGACGAGGTCCCGCGCCTGGCCGCGCATGCTCTTGATCAGTCGGCGATCGCGCTCGACCGCCAGGCCCTCGGTCAGCGCCGCGGCCGTCGTCCCGAGGACGATCGCCGCCACCGCCACGGCCACGTAGGGCGACGGCCGTGCCCGCCGCGCCTGCCGCGCGATCACGCCGGCAACCGCGATCAACGCGAGCGTGGCGGCGAGTTGCGCATCGAGATAGCCGCTGCCAAGCGTACGGCGCGCCAGCATGATGCCACCCGCGATCCCCGCGCACGCGAGGATCGGCAACGCGCGCGATGCGAGGTCACCCGAGGCGAGCCGGCGACCGAGGGCGATCGCGAGCGCGAGGCCGATCCACAGCACGAGGGGTCCCGCATACGGCCACACGGCCGCACCGGGGAGCGTGCGTGCGAAGGCGCCGTCGAACAGCGTCGCGCAGACCGGCGCGGTGATCAGCAGGCTCGGAGCCGCGAGCAACAGCCCGACGGCCCACCAGCGCCGCTCGAAGGCAGGGCGTTGCGCGATCCATTCGGCACTCGCGCACGCGACGCCACCCACCAAACCGACCGCCGCGAACAGCGGGACCAGCACGAGCGCCAGGTTTGGATGGCCGAGCCGCAGCGTCTCGACGCCGCCGAGCACCGCCGCGCCGAGGACGTTCGCCACGACCACCCACGCGAGTGAGGTGCGTGGGGACGACGGCGACATCGATCGATCAGACCATGACTTGTCGACGGAGTGAATGCCGGCTCACGCTACTTCGCCGGCGGGTACTTCTGGAGCTTGCGCTGGAGCGACCGGCGATGGATGCCGAGCCGGCGCGCGGCCTCGGAGATGTTGCCGCCGGCATCGGAGAGCACGCGGTTGATGTGCTCCCACTCGGCGCGGGCGAGCGAAGGCGCACGATAGTCGTCGGACTCCGGCGGAGGTGGAGCGAGAGGCGGTGCCTCGCCGCGCGGGAAGGCCGCGCCGTTGTCGTCGGCGTCGGCGGGCTGGGACTGGTAGTTCGGGGCTCCGAGCCGGACCGCGTCGATCGCGGTCGCGATGCTGCCGTAGCCGGTGAGGATCAGCGTCTTCGTCGACGGATCGATCTCGTTGAGCGCCTTGACCAGCTCGAGGCCGCTCTTGCCGGGCATCTTGAGATCGAGCACGGCGAGCTCGGGAGAATCCGCCTGGGCTGCGGCGACGGCGGTGTCGTAGTCCTGCGCGCTGCGGACGTCGTAGCCGCGATCGACGAACGCACGCGCCAGGCGGTTCCGATACACCTCGTCATCGTCGACGAGGAGGATCGACGTCTTGTGTTCGGATGCGGTGGTCACGCTGGTCACGGTGGTCACGCTAATCACGCTGGTTTGGATGCTACTGCGGGCGCGGCGACTACGGCTGTCCGCTGCGGCATGGTGTCACGCTCCGGCACGGCAATGTCGGTGGGAAGCCGAACGGAGACCTCGGTCCCTTCGCCGGGAACCGAGTCGATCTGAAGACTTCCACCGACACCCTCGATCACCGCGCGAGCCAGAAACAAGCCGAGCCCCATGCCACGGCCGGGAGCCTTGGTGGTGAAGAACGGCTCACCGATCCTTGCCATGATCTCCTCGGGCATGCCGGGGCCGCGATCGCGCACCGAGATCGCGAGGGTCTTGTCGTCGCCCCGGACGCTGAGCACCACCGCCGTCCCGGGAGGGGACGCGTCCTGCGCGTTGGTGATCAGCGAGCGCAGGGCCTGACTGACCGCGCGAGGAGGGAGCCGGAGGGCGCGGTTCGCGACGCTGTCGGGGAGATCGCGATGCACCGGCGTGGTCGTGCGGACCGCGGCGAAGGCTTCGTCGAGCAGCGCGGCGATCGTCGTCGGAACGAGCGCCTCACCGACGGTGCCGACGCCCTGCCCCATCTGCTCGAGGATCGCCCGGCAGCGCCCCACCTGCTCGCGGATCAGGCGCGCGTCCGCGGCCAGCTCTGCGAGGTTCGGGGAGCCGGCATCCACCTTGGTCAGCGCGCGCTCGAGCTCCTTGGCAGCGAGCGCGACCGTACCCAGCGGCGTCGACAGCTCGTGCGCGGCGCCGGCCGACAGGGTGGCGAGCGAGGCCAGTCGCTCCTGGCGCGCCGCGAGGTGCCGCGCCTCGGTCAGCTCGGTCTCGCGTTCCCCGAGCGCAACGGTGATGCGCTGGAGAAAGTGCACGACGAACGCGGAGGCGACGCCGAGTCCGACCCATGCACCGACGGCGCGATTGTCGAGCGGGATCTCGAGCGGCTGGTGGACGATCAACAAGAGGCCGAAGCCGACGAACGACAGCGCACCGAGGAGCCAGGCCCACTTCGCGCGCAGCAGCACGGTGGCGAGGGCGATCTGCACGACGTACAGCAGCCCGAAGGGGTTGTTCGGACCGCCGGTCAGATACAGCAAGCCGGTGAGGATGCCGACATCGAGCATCATCACCACCGCGATCTGCCACTCGTGCACCGTGCGCGCCACGGGGTTGTCATGTTGCTCGCCCGCGTCCAACGCGCGCGCGCCCAACATCGTCGAGCGACGGCGATCGCCGAAGAAGTAGAGCTCGAGCAAGAGGTTCGAGACCAGGCCGATGCCGATCACGCCGAGCAGCGACGCGATCGGTAGCACGCCGTCGAGGACAAACTGGCCGACGAGGACGGTGAGTGCCTGCCCCGCGGTCTGCGCCCAACGCAGGCGCGCGAGCCAATGGATGTTGACCCAGTTGCGCTCGGGGATGGCGGTGGGACGAGCCACGTGCCGACCGTAGCACCAGCGTTTGCCCATGCGGGGCCGCGGAACCGCGAACGGTGCAGCACGCTCGCCGCGGACCGAAAATGCCAACGGCCTGCTCCGAAGACCAGGCCGCTCGCTGTTCGGATCGTGGATCGTGGGTCAGCCGCCGAGCGACTTCTGCCCCTTCTCGATCACCCAGGTCTTGTAGTACTCGGCGGCGGGCGTGCCCTGCTGGACGCGCTCGTTCGCCTTCTTGAGCTCTTCATCGATCAACGTCGTGAAGTTCTCGATCGGCACGGCGCCGCCGATGAACCGGCCGTTGACGAAGAAGCCCGGCGTGCCGTTCACGCCGAAGGCCTGCAGCGACTTGATGTCGTTCTGCACCAGCTGCTGGCAGACGCCCTTCATGTCGGCCTTGAACCGGCTGACATCGAGCTGGAGCTCCTGGGCATACCCGACGACGTTCTTGCAGCCTTCGTCGGTCTCCCAGCACTTCTTGCCGCCGTCGGCGTCGGAGTTGTCGAGCTGGCGAGCCTTGAAGCCCTTGTCCCAGATCAGGTTGTTCATCTCGACGTTCTTGTTCTGCTTCGCAGCAGCGCAGAACGCGAGCGCACCCGCCATCGCATTGCGCGGGTGCACGACAAGCTGTTTGTAAACTACGCGGAGGTCGTTACCGTATTTCTTATGTAGCTCTTCGATGGTCACACGGACCTTCTCGCAATACGGTCAACCATAGTCGAACGCCTCGACGAGTGTCACCTTCGCGTCGGCCGGGCCGACGTAGGCGTCACCGTCGATGGGTACCGCATAGGTCTTCGCGCGATCGGGCTCGGGACGCTGCGGCCGCGCTGCCGCTGCTCCCGCACCGCCACCCGCTGGAAGCTTGTCCAGCTTGGCGATGATCAGGTCGAGCTTGCGCTCGAGGTTCTTGGTGTCCTGCTGGCACCCGGCAACGCCGAGGACTGCAGCCACCACTACAAGCATCTTCATCATGACCTCCGGTAGCAAGATTTCCCCGACCCGCTCGTGATTGCAAGTTCAGCCGCCGAGGCTCTTCGCGCCCTTGTCGATCACCCAGGTCTGATAGTAGCTGGCAGCCGGGGTACCCTGCTGGACGCGCTCGTTGGCCTTCTTGAGCTCCTCGTCGATCAACGTCGTGAAGTTCTCGACCGGCACCGCACCGCCGATGAACCGACCGTTGATGAAGAAAGCCGGCGTGCCGTTCACCCCGAACTGCTGGAGCTGCTTGATGTCGGTCTGGACGATCTGATTGCACTCGCCCTTCATGTCGGCCTTGAACTTGTTGACGTCGAGCTGGAGCTCCTGTGCGAAGCCGACGGTGATCTTGCAACCGTCCGGGCTATCCCAGCACTTGCCGGCCGGCGCTTTCTCGGCGCCCTTCTCGGCCTGCGGATCCGGCGCGGCGTCCGAGAGATCCATGTTGCGCGCCTTGAAGCCCTTGTCCCACAGCAGCGCGTCCATCTCCCGGTGCTTGCCCTGCTTGCCGGCGGCACAGAACGCGAGCGCCGACGCCATCGCGTTGCGCGGGTGGACGACGAGCTGCTTGTAGACGACGCGGAGGTCTTTGCCGTACTTCTTGTGGAGCTCCTCCATCGTCGGACGGACCTTCTCGCAGTACGGGCACGCGTAGTCGTACGCCTTGACGACCGTGACCTTCGCGTCGGCCGGGCCGTCGAACGCATCGCCGGCAACCGGCACCGCGTAGGTCTTCGCGACATCCGGCTGCGGGCGCTGGGCACGCGGGTTCGCGGGATTGGCGGCGCCTGCCTTGCCACCCGCCGTGCCGGCCTTGTCGAGCTTGGCGATGATCAGGTCGAGCTTTTTCTCGAGGTTCGAGGTGTCCTGCTGGCAACCAGCAAGGCCGAGCGCGGCGGCGACGAGGGCGAGCTTGTTCATGTCAGTCCTTACTAAAAAGAGGAGGCGGTTACGACGACTCGGCGGTGCACGTCGCATCCGAGGTCGGAGCGGACGGGCCTTCGCCGTTGACAGCGCAGTTGCAGCACAGCGGTTCCGCGAGGAACGCGGCCGTGGGCTCATCGATCATGGTCATGTCCTTGCGAAGCTCGGCCTGGAGCTCGCAGGCCTCGTCGTGGGACAGCACGCCGTCGTTATCGGCGTCGGCTTCCGGGTGCGCCTGGCGCAATTGCTCGGCGAGCTCGGCGTTATAGATGCAGGTCTCGACGCCGCGGGCCTCGGCACTGCGCGCACCGCCGAGGGCGACGAAGGCCCAGGCGACGAGCGCGACCAGGTGGACGAGCCCGAGCCGCGACCTGCGCGGCGGACCGAGCACGCTCGAGATCCGGTGCTCGAGGGCATGAGGAGCAGCCAGGGCCGTCCCCGTCGAGCGGAGTCGTGACATCTGCAGGAGCAACCGCGCGTACGCCGGGCGCTCGATGCGACCGACCTCGAGGGCACGCGCATCGCACGCGACCTCGCGTGCTGCGTCGAGCCGGCGGCTCGCGAGCCCGACGACCGGGTACCACCAGAACGTCGCGCGGGCGATCAGTTGGACGAGGCGACCGAGGACATCGAAGCGCCAAACGTGCGCGAGCTCGTGCAGGAGCGCGGCGCGGAGCAGCGCGGGCTCGTCGAGCAACGCGGGAGGCACGACGATCAGCGGACGCAGCACGCCGATCACGTACGGCCCTGTGGCGGCGTCACCGACGACGAGCTGGACGCGACGAGGAGCGCCGAGCTCGGCGAGGATCACGCGACCCTTCGGTGCGAGCGGCGAGCAGCGAGCGATCGCGAGGGCGGCACGCTCGGCGTGGTTCGCACGCAGGATGACGAAGGTGAACCCGGCGACCCAGAGCGCACCGAGGAGCGACCAGCCCATCGAGAGAGACGCGGCGACAGGAGCCGACGACGACGACGATGCGGTGATCGGCACCGGACCGCCGGCCTCCTCGCCGCGCAGGATCGCGAGCACGTCGGCGAGCGAGAACGGCAGCGCAGGTGCCCACGGCAGCGCGAACTTGACGATCACGACGAGCCAGACGGCGGCCTGCCACGCGGGCGGGATCCGGCGACCGCGGGTGAGGACGAGGGCGATCGCGGCGAGCACGGTGCCCTGCACCGCCATCATCGCGAGCGTCGCGAGCAGCTCCTTCGCGGCCGCGCTCATTTACGCTCCTTGCGCGTGGTCGGCTTCTTCTCGGCCTCGGCGATCTTCTTCTCGATCGTGCGGAGCTCGTCGGCCGACAGGTTGTCGTTCTCGATCAGGTTGAGCACCAGCGAGTCGGCCTTGCCATCGAACACCTCGCGCACGAAGTCGCGCAGGCGATCGCGCAGCACGTTCTCGCGGCGATGCGCGGCCTTGTAGAGGAACGGCTCGCGGTCCTTGTCGACCACCACGGCGTTCTTGACGGCGAGCCGACCGAGCAACGTCATCACCGTGGTGTACGCCAGCTCCTGACCGCGGCGAGCGAGCTCGGCGCGAACCTCGGCGACGGTGCCTTGTTCGACGGCCCATAGCGCCTTCATGACGCGGAGCTCGCCGGGGCTTAGGTCTGGGGTGCTCATTACGACGACCTTCGTAGGATTACTACAACCGTAGTTTCAGAAGCAAGCACTTCGTGACCGCGTGTCATCAACTGGGTGATCGAGGCCGCCATTCCCGGAGCTTCCTGCCCATCCGGGCAAGGGCGCGCTCGACCGGGAGCAGCGGCAAAAAGGCGAAGCCAAACAACGGGTAAGGAAACCAGATGTTCATCAGCAGCACGACGCCGACGTGGAAGCCCCAGACCCCGGCGGCCCACCACCGGCCGAGCCGCTCGTGGACCAGCGCGATCGGTGCACCGAGCTCGAGCGCGAGCGACATCACGGAGAACGCCGCGAGGATGCCGGGGTGCTCGAGCAGTGCCGTCGCGAGCGGCGCAAGTGAGTCGCCGAACAGCAGCTTGCGCAGGTTGTCGATCGCGATGTGATTGCGCAGCGTCTCGCCGTCGATCCAGTCGAGGCCGGAGAGCCGGAGCTTCGCGATGCCGGCGAGCAGGTACGTCGACGCGGTCAGCGCGAGCATCAACTTCAGCGGCCACCCGTACCCCGTGGTGCCCGGTCGGTCGCGCCTGCGTCCCAGCGCCCAGACGTCCGCGGCCGGCGCGATCGACAGCGCGATCACGTGGAGCACGAGGAGGTTCTCGGTGTGGAACGGCATGCTCCACGAGTTGCGATAGGACAGCGTGAACGTCAGCGCGATCGCCGCGATCGGAGCGATCACGCGATACCCGATGCCGAGCACGAACAGCGCGAGCAGCACGCTGGTGGCGAGGCCGATCGCGAGCACGAGCTCCGGATCCAGCGGCTCGTCGACGATCCGCGCGAAGCCGTAGGGATGAAACCCGGTGGGAAGACTCGCGACGCGATGGAGCTCGGAGAGCCGCGCGGTGACCCAACCGAACGCGAACAGGCCGACGAGGATCCGGATCGCGGCGAGGCGCTCCGCCGGTGCGGGTGCGAAGAACCAGCGCTTCACGGCGGCACCTGGCAGCGCGTGACCTCGCGCTCGACCCCGAACTTGTCCTCGAGCAACGCGGCGAGGGCGTCGTGGGTGGCGGTGACGATCCGGATCGCCACCAGCTCGCTGCCGCGTGCGCGCGCTGCGATCTCGCGACACAGCACCTGCGACTTCGCCTTCGACGATGCGGCCAGCTCGACGATCCGATGCGCCTGCAGGATCTCGCCGCTACCGACCAGGTGCGGGCTCAGCAACCGGCGTTCGCCGGTGCGTGCGACGCCGAGCGGATAGCTCATCCGATGCTCGATCGGCCGCACGCTGCCGAACATCGGGTACGTCGACAGCGGGAAGCCGTCGTCGTACGGGTTGTCTCGCAGCACGGGCGACAGCGTGACGAGCACGAGCACGCAGCTCGCGACGGCAGCCAGCACCTTTTGCACGTTACTGCCGGATGACGCGCCAGCTGGTGTGCGACTGGCCGATCTCGAAATAGAACGAGAACGCGAACGTGATGTTGCCGTCCTTGCTGACCAGCCCGTCGGGTGGGTTCGGGAACGGCGCGGCGGCGTGGAACGACTTCACCGCCTCGTCGTCGAGCTCCTGGACACCCGACGGTGCGGTCACGGTGACCTTGACGAGGTCGCCCTTCGGTCCGAGCACCACGCGCACCTCGGTGATGCGGGTCTTGAAGCCGTGATGCGTGCCCTGCGGATCGGCGCGGCGCCACACCGTCTGCGGATCCCAGTTCTGCGCGACCTGGCGCTTCATCCGGTTGAAGAAGCTCGCGAACACCCAGCGCTTCGCGTTGAGCGCGGTCTCGTCGCCGTGCTCGACCTCCTCGAGGTGATCGACCGAGCCACCACCGACGATGCGCTCGAGCTGCTCCTTGCTCGGCTTGAGGTTCGGGACCGGAGGTGCACCGCCGCCGGCACCGCCCTGCCCCTTGGTCAGCTGTCCCGGATCACGGCGTTGCTGCTCGATCGCACCGTCGCCGCGGCGGGGGATGCCACCGTTCGCGACGATCGGCGACTTCTCGTTGGCGACGCCCTTCTTCATCGCATCCTGCGGGAGCTCGGCGGCAGCCGGCGCACCGGGCTGGCGCATCGAGAGCGTCCCCGGCACCTGCGGCGCCTTGAGATCCTTACCCGGCTCGGCCTCCGGCTTCTTCGCGATCGCCGGCGGCTCCTCGGGCGGCTTCTCCTTGGGCGTCAACTCGGCCGGCTTGCTCTTCGCGACCATCGGCTCCTTGACGGCGCCGCGAGCCACCTTCTGCTTCTCGACCTGCGTGTTGTGCTCGGCCAGGAACCGCGCGTTCTCCGGCTCCTTCTCGGTGTTCGGCTTCGCCGTCTCGACGACCTGCGCGGGCCGCTTGGGAGGCGGCGGTGCGGGCGCCGGCGGCGGTGGTGGTGGTGGTTGCTGCGGTTGGAGTTGCGGCACCGGCGGCGGCGGTGGGGGCAGCTGCTCCTTCTTGAGCTCGTCGAGCAGCATCTCGGCGTCGATCGGCGCGACCTTCTCGAGCTCGCGCGGCGCTACCGTGGACATCGCGACCGCGGGGATCGATTCCTGACCGCGAGCTTTGCACGCCGACAGATCCATCCACATCAACAGCTGGAGATCCTCGACGCTCTTGCACTCGGGGTTGTCGCGGCTCCACGGCGTCAGGCACATCGCCGCACGCGCCGAGGCCGCGAGCATCGCGTCACCCTCGCAGTGGGTCTCGAGATCGACCAGCACCAACTCTGGCTTGGGCGTGTCGGTGCCGACGAAGTGCGAGAGCCCGAAGTCGACGCCGTTCGCAGCGCCGAGCACCGAGCCGTGAATAGCAAACGCCGTCCCGACCGCAGCGAGCCAGATCGCGCGTGTCGGTACCCGTTTCTTGCTGCGGCGAGCGGCGGCGTCCATGGGCGAGCCAGCGAGAACTGAAAGTATATGAGACGCGCGACGCGACCGTCAGGTCGATTTCCGTGCGAGGGCGCCACCTACATCCAGAAAGTGGATCGCACCGTCCAAGCGGAATCGCGCGGTTAACTCGGATCGGCCAAAATCGTACCCAGATCGCGCAGGATCCCCACCCCGGGAAGCTCGGGAGTCGGCCCGGGTCCTGCGGTATGTGATCCTCACGCGAGCGGGCGGACGAACGTGGCGGACGACCAGAACAAGAGACGCGGTCTCGCGGACACGTTGCCCGCGGTGCCGCCGATCCACACGCCGAACGCGGTCGCCGATCTCGCGACCCAGCTCGATCTCCAGGTCCGGTACACCATCTCCGACACGATGCCGATTCCGGAGGTTCCGGAACCGGAGATCCCATCCGAGCCGGTCAGCGGTCTGCCGAGTGGCATGCAGGAACGCGGCAAGCTCGGCCGGTTCGACATCCTCGACGTGATCGGGCAAGGCGGCATGGGCGTCGTGATCGCCGCATACGATCCGCAGCTCGATCGCAAGGTCGCGATCAAGGTGCTCCGCACGAAGGGCCTGACCGGCAAGCGACTCGACAAGGAGACCACGCGGCTGCAGCGCGAGGCGCGTGCGATGGCGCAGCTGTCCCATCCGCACGTGGTCACCGTCTACGAAGCCGGCGTGATCGACGATCGCGTCTACATCGCGATGGAGTACATCGCCGGGCAGACGCTACGCGCCTGGCTCGTCGACAAGCCGCGCAGCGTCGTCGAGATCCTCGACGTCTACAGCAAGGCCGGGCGCGGTCTCGCCGCCGGTCATCAGGCCGGGTTGATCCATCGCGACTTCAAACCCGACAACGTGCTGGTCGGGTTCGACGGCCGCGTACGCGTGATCGATTTCGGCCTCGCGCGCCCGGCGCGGCTGCACGACACGCCCTCGCCCACCGTCGACAGCGGTGAGGTCACCGAGGTCGACACGAACCGGTTGTCGTCGCAGCTGCTGCACGAGCGGCTGACCACGGTCGGCACGCTGTTCGGCACGCCGCTCTACATGGCGCCCGAGCAGCATCAGAAGCTCGAGCTCGACGGCCGCGCGGATCAATTCTCGTTCTGCGTCGCACTCTACGAGGCGCTGTACGATGCGCTGCCGTTCAAGACTGACTCGTACGTCGAGCTCGCGAGCGCGGTGAGTGAGGGACGCATCAAGATCCCACCGACCCGGTCCGATATCCCGCTGCGCGTCGCCGAGGCGATCCTGCGCGGTCTCCTGCCCTTGCCGGATCGGCGGTTTCCGTCGATGAACGATCTGCTCGATACGCTCTCGCCACCGGTCGCGAAGCGCTCGAGCAAGCTGGCGTTCGCGCTCGGTGGCGTCGCCGCGGCCGCAATCGCCGTCGTCGTGGTGTTGTTGACGCGAGGTACCGCGGCGGAGGACGTGCCGTGCCTCGACGGGCCGGCTCGCCTCCACGGCGTGTGGGACGATGGCATGCGCGCGGAGGTCAAGCGCGCCTTCCTCACGAGTGGGCGCTCGCACCGCGAGACCACGCTGAAGAAGGTCACCGACGATCTCGATCGCTACAGGCAGAGCTGGATCGACGCACGACGCACGATCTGCGAGGCGACGAAGCTGCGGCACGAGCAATCCGAGACCGCCTTCGATCTCCGCATGCAGTGCATCAATGACCGACTCGCCGGGCTCGGCGCGCTCGGCCAGTTGTTCGCGAAGGCGGATGCATCGGTCGTCGACAAGGCGCTGACCGCGACACGCAACCTCGGCGACAGCAGCACGTGCGTGACGCTGACCTCGGCGATCGCGCCGCCCACGCCCGCGCAGGCAGCGAGGCTCGAGCGGTTGCGGCCGGAGCTCGCCGCGGCCCGGGCGCAGAGCTACATCGGTCGCTACGATCGCGCCGCGGAGCTCGCGCAACAGACGCTCGATCACGCGAAGGACCTCGACTACCCGAGGTTCACCTCCGAGGTGCAGCACCTGCGCGCGGTGACACTCGTCGGCAGCAGCAAGCCACTCGAGGCAGAGGCCGCGCTGCGCATCGCGCTCGAGCTAGCCGCGAAGGCCAAGAACGATCCGCTGGTCGCGGCGAGCTGGAACGCGCTGATCTCGACGATCGGCGCGGACCCGAAGCGCTACGACGAGGCGCTCGGGCTCGAGCAATACGCCGAGGTCGCGATCCAGCGCGCCGATAACGACCTGGGGTTGCGCGCCGAGCTCGCGTACGCGATCGGCGGCGTCGCGTTCAACAAGGGTGACTACGAGCGAGCGATCGCCCGCTTCGAGGCCGCGCTCGCGCTGCCGGCGGGCGCGCTCGACGAGCAAGGGGTCGCGCAGACGCTCAACGCGCTCGGTGGTGCGTACCTGCGCGCCGGCAACATCTTCGGTGCGAAGGAGGCGTTCCAGAAGGCGGTGGTCACGGCGAAGGTCGCGTTCGGTGCCGATCATCCCGATGTCGCGGTGCCGCTGTCGAACCTCGGCGCCCTCTCGCAGGCGATGGGTGCGTGGGACGAGGCGATCGGTCACCACACGCAGGCCCTCAAGATCATCGAGGAGACGCGCGGCCCCGCGCACGAGCAGACCGGCCAGTTGCTGTACAGCCTCGCGGTCAGTCGCAACGGCAAGGAAGACTTCAAGGGCGCGCTGCCCTACTACGAACGCGCCCTCGCGATCTTCGAGGCGATCTCCCCGACGCACGCGTACGTCGGGCTGTCGCTGGTCGGCATCGCCGACTGCCTCGAGGAGACCGGCGATCCGAAACGCGGTGTGGTCGCCGGCGAGCGTGCCCTCGCGCTGGTCGAGACCATGAAGGATCCGGTCCAGCTCGCACTCGCGCGCTTCATCCTCGCGAAGGCGCTGTGGGGCGCGAAACTCGATCGTCCTCGCGCCCGCAAGCTCGCCGAGCAAGCGCGCGACGGCTTCAAGGCAGGCGGCCTGGCGGCGCTCAACGGCCTCGCCGCGGTCGACACGTGGTTCAAGCAGATCGCTACCGACGATCGATCCCGATGACGCGGAAGCCCTTCGGCCCCTTCGCCACGTGGACGAACGCGAGCGGCAGCGCCTTGCCGTTCCGGCGAACCTCGATTCGCGCCATCGTGTAGTTGTCTTTGGCGGAGCCCGGGCGCATCGGCAGGCAGGTGCGCACCCCGGTTGCCGCCATCGCGGTCGAGCCGAGCCGCTGCCCCGCGTAGTCGTAGGTCGTCATCGAGTAGCGCGTCGTCGACGGCGATCCGAAGTCATGGCGCAGCCACAGATCGTCGAAGCACAGCGTGGTGTCGGTGGCCTCGACGTTCGTGATCGGCGCGACCCGACCGAGCGCCCAGCGTCCGAGCTTGCGCTGGCGAGCGAGGAGCGTCTCGACCATGTAGTCGGTGGTCCGCTTGTCGGTGTACTGCCCAGCCTCGACGGCAGCGCGGACGTGGGCGGGCGTCAACCGCAGCATGATCTCGGCAGCCCAGAATTGATCGAAGCGATCTGCGAGATCGAGGGGACGCCAGCGATGGTTCGCGGACCACTCGCCGGGATCGAACTGTTCGGCCTCGAACTCGCCGAGCCCGCGGTAGCCGGGGTGGCGTGCCGTGCGCTCCCACGGATGGACGTACGCCCCCACAGTGACGAACGAGAGCAGCGCGGAGCCCCACGCATACGTGGGTCGATACCCGAGCCGCGGCACCGAGGTGGTCAAGGCCCCGACGCCCAGCGACTCGCCGAAGTCGAGCGCGTACCACTCGAGGAAGTTGTCCTTGGTGAGCACGACGAGCGCGTTCTGGTGCTTGATGTCGATGTGATTGACCCACGCCCACAACACGCGCTGCCCTCGTAGATCACGGCGCAGCTCGTGCGGCACGCGGTCGTTCGGATCGGACTCGCGCACCCCGACGGGCTCGATCCCACCGAGAGGCTTGCCGTCGATGAACCGGCTGGTCAAGCCGCGGAACGTGTCGCCCTCGCTCTGCGCCATCGCCAGGTAGCGGTCGAGATCGGCGGGCGTCATCTTCCGCTTGGGGCCGGAGCGAGCCGCGTATTCGGCCTTCTCGTCGAGCACGAGCTGATCGCGCTTGAACGAGACGACCTGATTTTCGGGCACGTTGTAGCCCATCGCCCAGGTCAACCGCTGGACGATCACGTCCGCGGCGCTCTCGGTTTCCGGAAAGTTCTTCTCGTCGAACTTCAGCACGTACTTGTCTCCGCGACCGTCGATCATCGTGATGCCGATCGCCATGCCGCCGATCTTGACGCCGACGACGCGCCACGGCTGCGTCTGGTCGGGACCGCCCTGCCCCGGGCCGCGACGAACTTCTTCCGGGGTCGGCAGACGGTTCGTGAACCAGGCCGAGTCCGGCACGTTGCCGAGGCTGTTGATGTTCTTCGCCGGCTTCGCCTCGCCGACCGTCAGCAGGAACCGCGCGGGATCGATGAACTCCTGCGCGAAGTAGTACTCGACGAGCCCTTCGTTGTACGCGCCCGGCGGCTTGTCGACCGGCACGCGATCGTTGACCGCGGTGACCGGATCTTGATTGCGGAACCGCAGGCGACCGGGCGCCGTGGACGCTGCGCAGCCGACGAGGAGGAGGACGAGCCAGCGCATCACAGCGCTCCCAGCTGGAGGTAGAACCCGACGTCGCCCTGGGGGGACGCGGCGACCTGCATGCGCAGCGAGGTCGAGTTGCCGGTCAGCAGGCGAAGGCCGACGCCGGCGTCGTAGCTCATCGAGTCGATCACACCGCCCGCTTCCGTGAACAGATAGCCGCGGCTGTCGAGGCCGAGCGCCCACTCGTACTCGATGGTCGCGTAGCCGAGGCGATGCCCGCGCAGCTCGTCGCGCGCAAAGCCACGCATGCGTTCGCGACCACCGAGGGTGGGCATCCGATCGAACGGCACGCTGTCATCCGTGACCGCCTCGCCACGCACCGCGAGCGTGAGCACGCGATCGCCGCGAAACAGATCGAACAACCGACGCGCTTCGAACGTGCCGCGTGCCGTCGAGAAGTTGCCGGTGCGCGTGGCGTCACCGTGGATGTACGCACCCGCCGCGCGGACGTAGAACCCGGTCGAGTACGTCGCTTCGTTGACCCACGGATGGGTGCGGCGACGACCGTCGTAGGTGATCGCGAGCTCTTCGGTGGTCGCACGCTCGACCTCGTCCGCGCCGACCGGCATCGGATCGAGGACCGCGATCGGATCGTTGTCCACGCGATCGAAGCGCGCGCTCGCGCGGATCTGGATCGGACCGAGCTGGGACGTGATCGCCGGCGTGATCCCGACTTCCTCGGCCTCGTAGTGTTCGTCGCGCGACGTCGCCGCGCCGACACCGTAGAGGCGCTCGAGATCGCGTCCCGCGTCGGCCGAGATCGATGGCTGGAGATGGAGCGCGGTGTAGTCGCCGAGGATCAACCGCGCACCACCGCTCTGGCCGCGTGGACCTCCGAGACCACCGTAGAGATCGACCGCGGCGTGCTCGCTCACCCTGTAGCCGATCCGCACTGCGAGGCTGAGACCCAGCTCGTTCTCACCGACGCCCTCGGCACCGAACCGAAACCCGCTCTGCTTCGCCACGGACCGACCGCCGACATCCGGGCTCTTGCGCTCGAGATAGCTGTCGACGCCGGCGGCGGCGTAGCGCGGCCCGCGCAAGAGCACGTGCGCGACGAACCGCGGAACCGCGAGCAGCGTGTTGGTGACTCGATGTTTCCGCTCGGGCGCCGAGACCTCGATGCCCGACGCTTGATCCGCTGGAGGTGCGTCGGGAATGGGGTCAGCGCTCGCGATCGTCGCGCTACAGAGAAGGCAGCTGATCAGGGATCGGTGCACGGTACGAAAACCGTGGTCCACGTTTCATGCCGAAGTATCCGTGTGAGGTTCGGTACACGAACAGAGCGGTGGCACCACACCGTGCACGCCCGCTACGGAGAATCCGCATGTGCTCGGTGGGTACGCAGCCTGCAACCACCGAGGGCATGCGGTTCGCGACTCTCCCGCACGCTCTCCTCGCCTTCGTGAGCGGGTCCACTTGCTACAAGCTCCCGTTGTGGCACGGCAAAGTCACCGTGACCGCGCGCGAGCGCGAGTCGATCAAGAAGTGCGGCACCGGCGCCCTCACGGATGCGGGTACCGCGAAGCTGACCCGCGAACCGTACCTGCAGAACACCACGACGACGGCGACCACCATCGCCTTCGGAACGCGGTCGACCAAGGCGCGCGTCGTGCTGACCGAGCCCTCGGATCAGAAGATCATCGGCGCGCTCGACGCGACCTACGTCGGTGATGCCGGTCGCAAGGCGGAGCGCGAAGCCGCGCAGGCCAAGATGCAGCTCTCGGCCGATGACATCTATGTGATGGCCGCGCGGTTCGACAAGCTCGAGCCGACGCACCTCTATTGCTATCAGCTGTTCGACGGCGAGACCGCGCTGACCGAGCTCGCACCGCTGGCCACCGCCGCGGCGCCTTCGAAGGAGACGATCAAGTTCATCGGGCTCGGCGACACCGGGACCGGCGGTGCGGCGCAGGTCGCGATCGGCAAGTGGATCGCGGCGCAGCCGTTCGACTTCATGTTGTTCTTCGGCGACATCGCCTACGAGTCCGGCACGCCGGCGCAGCTACAGAGCAAGTTCTTCCAGATCTATCGCGACATCCTGCGCTACGTGCCGACGTATCCGACGCTCGGCAACCACGAGCGGCGTACGCGGCAAGGCCGGCCGTATCTCGAGGCGTTCGTGCTGCCAGAGCCGGAGCGGTACTACTCGTTCGATTGGGGCAACGTCCACTTCGTCGCCATCGACACCACGCAGCGCGACACCAAGCAGCTGGTCTGGCTCGACGAGGATCTCGGCAAGAACAAGCTGCCGTGGGTGATCGTGTTCGGCCACCACCCGATGTACACGAACTCGTTGCGCGGTCCGCAGCTGTGGATCCGCAAGGCGTTCAGCAAGATCCTGAATGACCACAAGGTCGATCTCGTGGTCACCGGCTACGAGCATCAGTACGAGCGGTTCCGCGTCGGCGACGTCAACTACGTGGTGAGCGGCGGTGGCGGCGGTCGGCTGACGCGCTTCTTCGGCGAATCGCGCGCGCTCAAGCAGTTCACGCTGCACCATTTTCTCGCGTTCGAGGTCGGGCCCGCGAAGCTCGAGATGCGCGTGATCGACATCAACGGGCGCGAGCTCGAGAAGCTCGAGCTGAGCAAGCCCTCGAAGGACGACAAGGTGAAGGTCAAGGTCGACGACAAGGTCGATCCGAAGAAGTCGCCGATCACCCCCGAGAAGGAAGTCGTCCCCGACGAGAAGCTCCACGACGAGCCCGACGACGACAAGTCGGAGAAGAAGATCGAGGTGCCGTCGGCACCACCCGTCGTCCCGGCGCCGAAGCCGCAGACACCGCCGACCAAGGCGCCGCCGAAGACTCCCTAACCCCGACGACGCAAGAGCAGCAGCAGCCCGAGCAGCCAGAGTGGCGGCTCCGGCGAGGTGTTGCAGCAACCGCCGCCTGGCTCGTCACCGAGACACTGGCCCCGCGGCGAGCAGGTGCCGTCGCAGTCGGCATCGGTGCGGCACTCGAACGTGCACAGCTGCGCGTCGCAGAACTGACCGACGGGACACGCGGTGTCGTCGGTGCACTCGATCACTGGTGGTGGCTGCGCGCCATCGAAGCAGACCTTGACCATCGACCCCCCCGACATCGCCGCGTCGCAGTGATGCGTGAGAGGACAATCGGTGTTGCTGTCGCAGAACCGCGAGCAGTAGCCGCTCGACAGATCGGTGGCGGTGAACAGGCAGAACCCGTCGCACTCGACGCGATCGTAGCTACATGCCATGCCGACGGGATCGGGCTCGCCGGCGCACAGCGTGCCCTGCGCGAACGTCGTGCACGTCTCACCGTCGGGGCATGGTCGTGCACTCGTCGTGCACTCGTCGCCGGCGCCGGGATACAGCGAGGTCAGGCCGAGCTTGTCGTCGATCGACAGCGTGCGCTGGCCTTGCCAGGGGTTCCACGCGAAGAACATCGTGTCGTACGCACGGTCGCTGTGGCCGAGGCCGCTGAAGTGGCCGATCTCGTGGGTCAGCACCGCTTGGAGATCGAGGACGTCCTGATTGATCGAGGAGCTCGCGGGACCGATCGCCCACGTCCAGTTCTCGCCGTTGACCGCGATGTCGGCGGTCTGCATCCCGGCGCCGATGACCAGCGACGTCGCAGCGGCGGCCTCGGGACCGAACGTCCAGTCGCTCTCGACGAACAGCATCACGTTCGTGTCGTCGTTCGAGTCGAGGCCGAGCGCGGTCATGCCGTCGTTCTGGAACGCGAGGCTCGCGGTGGGCACGGCTTGCCAGGTCGCGAACGCGGCGTCGAACGCGGCGACCACGTCGACGAGCGCGAGGTCCGCGCTGCCGGTGCTCTGGACCAGGTAGCGCACGGGAATCTCGGCGGCGGGCCACACCATGCCGTTGACGGCGAACCGACGAGGATCGCGCTCGGCGGCGACCGGATCGCGCACGAACGAGCCACCCCGCTCGGGCCACTTGCCCTGCGCCCAGCCGTAGACCCGATACGTGCCGTCGCCCCGCGCCTTGAGGAACCAGCGTGCGCGCTCGCGATCGATCACGGCAGGTGTACCGAACGTGATCTGCGTGCGGCCATCGATCGTGCCGCCGGGCACCACGATCTCGACAATGATAGTGGCTTCGCCTTTGCGTGTGGCTTCGATCGCGAGCACCGCGTGGGTCTCGATCTGCGTGTGCCGCGCGTTCCACCGCGCGTCGCTACTGACCACACGCGCATCGACCACGCGATCGGCGCCGTGCTCGAGCGCCGCGGGACCGAGCTCGACGATCGTCGACGCGCTCGCGGTGGCGCCCGACAGCGCGATCAGGATCAGCGCGCGCATCGGCGCCGGAGGATCAGAGCGAACAGACCGACGCCGAACAACGCGAGGCGAGGATCGCTCGACGTGCCACAGCAGCCACCACCATCATCCGTGCCACCGACGCACTGACCGAGGCTGTTGCACGTGCCATCGCCGCAGTCCTCGTCGAGCACGCACTCCGACGTGCACGTGCCGACGGCGGTATCGCAGAACTCGCCGGTGGGGCAATCGGGGTTCGCCGAGCACGGCGTGGCCGGATTGCCACCGGTGCCGCTGACGATAGGACGGATGATCCAGTCGCCGAGCGCACCCGGTGACGGGATCCAGGCATCGCCACCCGGGGACAGCGCGAAGATGAAGTTCTTGCCGATCTGCCCGTCGGTGTCGGCGGCGATCGACGGTGCGCCGTCGTGCAGCACCTGGATGCCGACGCGGAACGTCTGCGGCAGGGTCACCACCATGTCGGTGACCGGCAGCTCGTGGATCGCGGAGGCCGAGCCGGTGAGCTCGAAGTCGCCGCGATACAGCACGTCGCCCGGGATCGTCTCACCCGCGGTGTCGTCGTAGACGACCAGCGTCACCGTCTGCGTGGTGGTGTCACCGCCGAACAGCAGCTGCACCTTCAAGAGTTGGCGACCGGCCTCCGGCGCGACGAACCGCGCAGCGCCGATCTCTCCCGCGACGAAGCCTCCCTGGAACGCGACCTGCGCACCCTCGGTGAAGTTGTCGTTCTTGAGCTCGACGTCCGCCGTGGCGGTGCCTGCCAGCGCACACAGGATCGGCAGGGCGAGCCGCATCCACGGATCCTAGGCGAAATGCCGAGCCGCGCACACCGAATCGTTCCGATTTGCCTTTCGCGATCAAGGACTACGGTGAAGGCATCACCAAAAGGAGCTCATCATGTTCGAGCCGAAGCGAATCCTGGTCACCCGAGACGGTAGCGACAGCGTCCACGAAGAGCTGAAGAAGACCCCGGCCGTGATGATGGGCGACCCGAGCGTCGGCGAGTGCCTACGGCTGTTCCTCGAGACTGGCAACGTGATGACGACGAGCGAGGTGACGAGCGTCGAAGCGGAGGGCGGCGAGCTCGTGGTCGAGACGCGAAACTCGACCTACCACCTCAAGAGCGCCGCGTAGGACATGACGGTCAGGCGAGGATCCGATCGAGGTTGCGTCCGCCCTTGAGGAAGACGCGCTTCATGAACGCCTTCAACACGGGGGAGGACACCTTGCCGATCGTGGTGGGCGTCACCGCGAGCACCCAGTCGATGCGCGTGCCGTGGCCGCTCGGCGACAACCGATAGTCCTCGGCGAGCTGCGTGCCGAGCGGTGACGTGGTTCCGATCATCGTGAAGGCGAACCGCTTGCCGGGCTCCCACGCGATCATCCGCTCGCGGTGCCCGCCGAGCGCCGTCAACCACACCTCGCGCTCCGCGCCGAGGCCGCCTTCGCCCTTCGTCCACGCGGCCTTCTTCATCAAGGGAAACCAGCGCGGCCACTGCGCCGGATCGGCGAACGACGCGAACACCTTGTCGGGCGGTGCATCGAGGGTGGCAGAGGCGACGATGCGCAGTGGCGCGGAGTCAAAGTAGTCGAGGTCTGTAGGCTCGAGAGTCTTCACGGTGGAAGCGTACGACCAGTTCGCTGGCGCCACTGTCCCACCTCTGCCGATATCGGCGACTGGAGTGCGCATTCTCGCGTGTGTAATGGTGCGCCGCATGGGAGGCACCGGAATGAAAAGGCAAACTCTGTGGCTCGTGGCTGTGCTCGGCGCTTCGTTGTTCGCGTGCAACACCGAAGACGGCACCGACGACAACGACTTCGAGTTCGAAGGCATTCAGGAACCGGGCAGCGACGATCTGCATCGCCGCGGGTGCGGCACGCAGGATCTCGACGAGGCGGAGATGGTGGGCGTCGAGGAACGCCTCAAGCAGGACGAGGGCATCTCGCACCTCACCTCGTCGCGCGTCATCCCCGTCGCGGTGCACGTCATCCGCAGCAGCACCGGCGCGGGCGACGTCACCGATTCGCAGATCGCGAATCAGCTCGGCGTGCTCAACGCGGCCTACGCCGGTTCGAGCTTCAGCTTCACGCTGTCGTCGACCGATCGAACCAACAACGACACCTGGTACACGTGCTCGGGCGGATCCTGCGAGACGCAGATGAAGAACGCGCTCCGCGTCGGCGGCTCCAACACGCTCAACTTCTACACGAACAACATGGGCGGGGGCCTGCTCGGCTGGGCGACGTTCCCGTCGTCGTACGCGTCGCAACCGACGCTGGACGGCGTGGTGATCCTCAACGCGTCCCTCCCCGGCGGCACCGCTGTGCCGTACAACCTCGGCGACACCGCGACGCACGAGGTCGGTCACTGGCTCGGCCTCTATCACACGTTCCAGGGCGGCTGCTCGAAGAATGGCGATGGCGTCGACGACACGCCGGCGGAGCGCAGCGCGGCGTTCGGCTGCCCGACCGGTCGCAACACGTGCACGGGAACCAGGTACCCGGGCAACGACCCGATCACCAACTTCATGGACTACACGGACGACTCGTGCATGGACACGTTCTCGGCCGGTCAGGCGACCCGGATGAGCTCGATGTGGAACTCGTACCGCTGATCACGTAGCGAGAAAGCGTCGCTCGGCCCGCCCGCCGACCTAGCGACGGACTTCGAAGATCTTCATCGGTTTCTCTTTGCCCTTGAGCGCGGCGTCGGGCAGCTGCTGGAGTGGGAAGCGCCCTCCGAGCTCGATCGCCGTCGCCTCCGACACGAGGATCTGGCCCCCCGCGGCGATCCCGCAGAGGCGCGCGCTCGTGTTCACGGTGTCGCCGATGACGGTATACGAGAGTGACTTCGAGCTGCCGACGTAGCCGGAGATCAGCGAACCGGTGTGAATCCCGATGCCCGCCGCGAGCGGGACCGCACCGAGCGAGGCGCGGTGCGAGTTGAGCTGATCGAGGACCTCGAACTGCTCGAGCGAGCACTGCACGCAGCGCACCGCGTCGTCGGCATGGAGCGCAGGCGCGCCCCAGAACGCCATGATGCCGTCGCCCATGAACTTGTCGAGCGTGCCCTCGTACTTGAAGATGCACTCGACCATCAGCTCGAAGTACTCGTTCAACAGCTCGACCATTGCCTCCGCCGGGATCTGTTCACTCATCCGCGTGAAGCCACGAAGGTCGCTATTGAAGACGGTCGCCTTCGGAACGTGGATGCCCCCCTTCTTGATGTCCAGCTTGCCGGAGATCACCTGCTCGGCGACGTTGGGCGAGAGCAGGCGCGAGAAGCGATCACGCGTCATGATCTCGTGCTGGACCTTGAGGCCGAGCAAGGTGTTGGAGATCAGCATCGCGACCTGATTGCCGACCGCGGTGAGCAACTCGAGATCCTTGGGCTTGAACGAGGCGATCTTCTCCGAGTCGAGCCACAACGCACCGATGACGTCCTTGTCGTGAAGGAGCGGCACGACGATCGCGCTGGTGATCCGGTTCAGGAACATCGACTTACCGCCGACGCCGAAGTCCGACCCAGCATCGTGGGTCATCACGCCTGCCCGCTCCTTGGTGACGTGCGCGAGGATCGTCGAGGAAATATTGATCGGCATGTTGGCGCCGTCGCGGCGACGATGCGCGCGCGGCGTCAGCGTACCGTCAGGCTCCTTGAGCAAGATCACGCCGCGATCGGCATCCACGAACCGGAACAACGCGACGAGGATCTTCGACAACAACGTATCGAAGTCGCGCTCGAGACCGATCTCGCGCAGCAGCTCCCACGTGATGCGCAGCCGCTCGTAGTCCAGGCGCAGCGCAGCGTTGTCGCGGGAGGCCTCTTCGAACGGCAGGAACTCCTTGCTCTGCGCGGCCACCTGCTGGCCGATCGAGTGCTTGGAGTTGTCGACGCTGACCAGGTGATCGTGCGCCGGCACCTCGACCTCCGCCGTACGCTTCTTGACCATCCACTGCGGCGCACCTCCGGTGAGGGGCGCGCCCGTCGCGGGATCGAAGTTCGCGACGAACGCGTGATGAATCACGCCTGGCGACGGTGCGGGGGGGACGAAGTGGTACGGCGCGGATCCATCGTCGAACTGGAACGTGGTGTTCCCGAGCCGGATCTCGTCCCCCAGCCGCAGGACGCGCGAGCCCACGACGCGTTCGCCATTGACGTACGTGCCGTTCATGCTGCCGAGATCCCGGAGCATGGTCGACGGACCCTGCTGTTCGATCACGCAGTGTTCTTTGCTCACGATCGTGTCGAGCAACTGGATCGCGTTGCTCGGATGACGCCCGACACCCTGTGGTGGCTGCAAGTCAATCGTCTGCCAGCCCTGGTCGGTGATGTAGATGATTCGAGCCATGCGCCAGGAGGATATCGTGCGCCGCGAGTCAATCAGGTCTGTACCCTCCGGAACGTACGCATCGTCTGGCCCGGCACGGTCCGGAACCGCGTCGGGCGAGGCTCGCCCTCGTTGGCGGCGATGAACCGGAAGGCATCACCCGCGAGCTCGTAGATCGCCGGCAGCGTCTTGCCGGCGTCCTCGCCCATCGAATCGATCCAGTCGATCGACTTCGCCTCGGCATCGAGGGTGAACGCCCCTGCCAACACGATCGTCCCGGCGGGCGCAGACACCATCCACTGGGTGCCCTCGAACGTCGTACGCAGCTCCGTGCCGTAGGAGTCCGGCGGATCGACGACACCATCGGCCTCGAGCGAGGTCTGTTCCCACGTGCCCTGCAACGCGGCGAGATCGTCGTTCACGTACGTGAGTGTAGAGCCTGTCGACAGGTGAGCGGGAACGCTCAGCGCAACGAGTCCGTTGCCGGGAACCCGGGTGCGTATACTGCCTGATGCGTCACCACCTGGCAGCTCTATTCCTCTCGTTGGAAGCCGGCGGGTGCTCGCTGCTCTACAACCCGAATAACCTGCCCCCGCCGGTCGTCGACGCGGAGGGCGACGGCGGGGTCACCGATGCGGATTTGACGCTGCTCCAGGTCGACGATGTCGGGCCGCACGTACTGTTCGAGGGTCAGGGGATCGGTGGAAGTCGCCCCGCGATCCTGACCCTCGTCGGACATCAGTTCATCGAAGGTGTGCAGGTCGAGCTGGTCGCGCCGGGCGGCGAGCCGGTGAGGTTCGTGGTCGACAACCTCAACGCCGTCGTCGCCCCGAGCGGCGAGGTGCTGGTCGTGCCGGTCGTGCTCCCGGTCGATCCGGGACGTGGCGCGGCCGTGGTGCCGATGACCATCCGGGTGACCCAAGGCGCCGTCACCAAGATCCTCGAGGGCAAGCTCGAGATCCGCAACCTGAACGAGCTCGGAGATAGCGCGGTCACCGACAGCGCCGCCTTGGATGCCCTGTATTCGCGGATCGACCATCCCTCGCTGATCACCTTCGCGGTGACGCCCGACAAGCCGCCTGCGGTGTTTCGCGCGGTGTCGTCGATCGTGCTCGGCGATCTCACGGCGAACGCGACGGCGGCGGCGGCTGGGCCTGGTGGTTCGGTCGGCGGCGCGGTCGGAGCGGCCGGGGGTGGTGCCGGCGGCGGACAGCCCGGCAGTGTCAGCGGAGGCGCGGGCGGTGCGGGCTTCGCGACCGTCGGTCAAGTCGGGGCGGGAGTCGGCGGCGCCGGCGGTGTCGAGATCGGCGAACGGCTGATCCAGGGCTACCCGACCAACCATGGAAGCGGTGGGGGCGGCGGTAGTGGCAGCGTCGGTGGCGGCGGTGGCGGAACGATCGAGATCACCGCAGGCGGGACCGTCCGGGTCGGCAAGATCGAGGTCAATGGCGCGAGCGCCGCGGCCGGCGGGGTCTCGGGTGGCGGCGGTGGTGCCGGCGGCGTCGTCGTGATCCGCGCGGGCTCGATCGCCGAGCTCGCCGGGGTCATCACGGCGAACCCCGGCGCGGGCTCGCTCGGGACCGGACTCGCCGGCGGTGCGGGACGAAGCGGGCGGATCCGGATCGACGTGCCGTTGGTGATCGGGCGTCCGCAGATCACGCCGCCGGCGCACCTCGGAGTGAGCCTGGACCCCACGCTGGTGCGGTCGACCGAGGACCTCGTGCAACGGGTCGTCTCGCACGGGACCCTGAATGACGAGTTCAACGTCTTCGTCCTGGATGCAGCCGGCGTCGTCACCTCGCAGACCACCGCCAGTTTCGGTGCGACGACGATCAACCTGAGCCCGACGCTCTCCGCCGGCTACAATCGGATCTGCGTCACCGCCAACACCGACGTCAGCCTCGACGAGGCGACGAACTGCATCGACATCGCGTACCTGCCCTGAGGTCGGAACCCCTCCCCGACCAGGCTGGTTAGCGGAACTTCACAGCCCTTTCGGCCTCGGCTACTGGTGCCTGCCACCTGCGCGTCGTATCGCTTGCTTCGAATGAAGCTCGAAATCAATGGCGCCACCCGCGAAGTGGAGGCCGACGGCGATATGCCGCTGCTGTGGGTCATCCGTGATCTGCTCCAGCTCAGCGGCACCAAGTACGGCTGCGGGATGGCCCAGTGTGGCGCGTGCACCGTGCACCTCGACGGCAAGCCCGTGCGCGCGTGCGTGACACCGGTGTCGAGCGTCGGCACTCGCAAGGTGACGACCATCGAGGGCCTGTCGAGCGATGGCTCGCATCCGGTGCAGCGCGCGTGGGCCGAGGCCGACGTCGTGCAATGCGGCTACTGCCAGTCGGGGCAGATCATGACGGCGGTCGCGCTGCTCGCGAAGAAGCCGGAGCCGACCGACGCGGACATCGACGCTGCGCTGTCGGGCAACATCTGCCGCTGCGGGACGTACGCGCGTGTGCGCGATGCGATCCATCTCGCGTCGCGCCTCGTCAGGAATCCGGATCGAGGTGCGAAGTGAGCGTCTCCAGGCGCGGCTTTCTCGTCGGCACCGCCGCGGGCGCGGCCGGCTTGGTGATCAGCTTTCACGTCCCGAACCTCGTCAAGGCGGCGCCGAAGGAGGCGCAGCCGTTGCCGTCGCCGAACGCGTTCCTCCGGATCGGCAGCGACGACTCGGTGACCGTGCTGCTCGCGCACTCGGAGATGGGCCAGGGTATCTGGACCGGCCTCGCGATGCTGATCGCGGAGGAGCTCGACTGCGACTGGTCGAAGGTGAAGTCCGAGCACGCACCCGCGGCACCGGTCTACGCGCGCGTGGGCATCGGCATCCAGATGACCGGCGGATCGTCGTCGACGAACGGCGAGTTCGATCGCTATCGCAACGTCGGTGCCGGCGCGAAGGTGATGTTGCTGCAGGCGGCGGCGGCGAAGTGGAAGACCACGCCCGCGAAGCTGAGCGCCGCGAACGGCGTGATCACGTTCGGCGACAGGAAGCTGACGTACGGCGAGGTCGCCGAGGCCGCGATGAAGCTCGCGCCACCGAAGACGGTGAAGCTGAAGGATCCGAAGGACTGGAAGCTGATCGGCACGCAGGTGCGCCGGCTCGACACGCCGGAGAAGATCACCGGCAAGGCGCAGTTCGGCATCGACGTGAACTTTCCGGGGCTGCGCACGGCGTGCGTGCTGCGACCTCCAGCGTTCGGCGCCACCCTGATCAGGTTCGACGGTGCGGAGGCCCTCAAGATCCCCGGCGTCGAGAAGGTCGTGCAGGCTGCGAATGGCGTGGCCGTCGTGGCGAAGCACTTCTGGGCCGCGAAGCTCGGTCGCGATGCCGTGAAGGCGGAGTGGTCGACGCCTGAAGGTGGCGGCGCGAACACGCAGGCGCTGCTCGCCAGCTTTCGCGAGCTCGCGAAGACCGAGGGCGCGACCGTCAAGGACACCGGCAAGGTGGCCGAGAAGCTCGGCGCGAACAGGCTCGAGGCGTACTACGAGGTGCCCTATCTCGCGCACGCGACGATGGAGCCGCTCAACTGCACCGTGAAGCTCGACGGTGACAAGTGCGAGATCTGGACCGGCACGCAGTTCCAGACCGGCGATCAGATGGCCGCGGCGATGATCCTCGGGATCACGCCCGACAAGGTCACGATCCACACCACGTTCCTCGGCGGTGGCTTCGGTCGCCGCGGGAACCCGACCTCGGACTTCGTGACCGAGGCCGTGATCGTCGCTAAGGCGGCCGGGGTGCCGGTCAAGGTGGTGTGGACGCGCGAGGACGACATGCGCGGCGGCTACTACCGTCCCGCGTACGTCCATCGCGTGCAGGTCGGCATCGGCTCGGAGGGGATGCCGGAGGCGTGGCATCACGTCGTCGTCGGGCAATCGATCATGATGGGGACGCAGTTCGAGAAGTTCGCGATCCGCAACGGCGTCGACGCGACGTCGATCGAAGGCATCGCAGAGTCGCCGTACCTCGAGGACACCAAGGCGAAGCACGTGTCGCTGCACTCGCCGAAGACGCCGATCACCGTGCTGTGGTGGCGCTCCGTCGGCAACACGCATACGGCGTTCGCGATCGAGAGCATGATCGACGAGCTCGCGCACGCGGCGGGCAAGGATCCGCTCGCGTATCGACTCGCGCTGCTCAAGGGCAAGCCGCGGTTCCATCGCGCCCTCGAGACCGTCGCTGCGAAGGCGGGCTGGTCGACGCCACCCCCGGCGGGTCGCGCGCGCGGGCTCGCGGTGCACGAGTCGTTCGGCACGATCATCGCCGAGGTCGCGGAGGTCTCCGTCGAGGCCGGCAAGATCCGCGTGCACGCGGTGACCGCGGCCGTCGATTGCGGCACCGCCGTCAATCCGCTCGGCATCGAGGCGCAGATCCAAGGCTCGATCGTGTTCGGCCTGACCGCCGCACTGCACGGCAAGCTCACCGTCGAGGGCGGCAAGGTCGTCGAGAGCAACTTCCACGACTACCCGGTGCTGCGCATGTTCGAGATGCCGAAGGTCTCGGTCCACATCCTCCCCAGCGATGCGAAGATGGGCGGCATCGGCGAGCCGGCGACCGCGCCGATCGCGCCGGCCGTCGCCAACGCGGTCTTCGCCTTGACCAAGCAACGGCTGCGCACGCTGCCGTTGCGCCTCGCCCAGGAGGCGGGCTGATGCGCACCTACGTGACGACGCTCCTGACCCTCGGGCTCGGGCTCACCGCGTGCGGCGACAAGACGGCGGCGCCGACGCACCCCGTCCCGTCGACCGGGGACACCGCGGCCGGCGTGACCGCGTTCGCGACCGTCCGCGCGGTCCTCCAGCACCCGCGCTGCCAGAACTGCCATCCCGCCGGCGATGCGCCGCTGCAGGGCGACGAGGGCCGCGTGCACGCGATGAACGTGCAGCGCGGGCCCGCGGGGCGCGGCATGGCCGGCGCCGAGTGCACGACCTGCCACGGCCCGGCGAATCCGCCGAGCAACTACGGGCTCCACGTCCCGCCCGGCGCGGTCGCGGGCTGGCACATGCCGACGCCCGAGCA
>JANNBP010000506.1:0-9986 GCA_031385555.1 Deltaproteobacteria bacterium
TCACCGCGCCCGTGGTGATCCCGAGCTCGATCACGACGCGACCACCCGCTGTCGCGCCGGTCACCGTGCCGCTCACCGTGCCGCTCGCCGCGCCGCTCGCCGCGTCGCCTCGATCGAACCTCCCGCTCGTGATCGGCGGCCTGGTGGCGATCGCGCTGGCGATCGTCGTGGTCGTCGTCGCGACCCGCCGGGACACCCCCCCCGTGGTCGAGCCCGGCAGGGTCGACGCGGCGCTCGCGCAACCCGACACGGCGAGCCCCGACACCGCCCAGCCCCTCGACGCCGCCGCCGCGATGCCCCCGGATACCGCGCAAGCGATGGTCACGATCACCCTCAAGGGCGCGCCCGACGGGATCGAGGTCCGCGCCGGGGGCCAGCTCGTCGGGACCACCCCGAAGCTCCAGCTTCCCCGCGGCTCCGCCGAGGTGCTGCTCGTGCTCGCCCCCGACGGCTACGTGCCGGCGACCGTGGCCGTCACGCCGACCACCGACCTCGAGAAGGTCATCAAGCTCAAGGCGCGCGGTGGACGTCCACCCGTGCAGGGCAGCGCCGGCAGCGGCAGCAGCGAGCCCACCGACGAGATCATCGACTTCCCGAACAAGAAGAGCCCCACCCAATGAAGCCTTCGATCGCGCTCGTCCTCGCGCTCCTCCTCGCGCTCCTCGCGAGCCCCGCCGCCCACGCCGACGATCGCAGCGACGCCGAGGCGCTGTTCCGGATCGGCGCCGCCGCGTACAAGAACGGCAACTTCAAGGCCGCGGTCGAGAACTTCGATCGCGCGTACGAGCTGTTCAAGGCGCCAGAGATCGCGTTCTCCGCCGCGCAGGCGCACCGCCTCCAGTACCAGGCCGATTCGCAACCCGGTCACGTCAAGCGCGCGATCGAGCTGTTCGAGATCTACGTCGCGGCGACGCCGGAAGGCGGCAAGCGCAAGGACGCACTCGCGCACCTCGGTCGGCTGCGCGACCTCCTCCGCGACTTCGAGGCGAAGGGCGAGCAGGTCGTGGTCGTGCCCGTGAAGGACACGCCGTCGATCTACGTCTCGGTCGCGCTCGAGAACGCGCTGGTCACGGTCGATGGCAAGGCGGCCGAGCGCTACACCGCGCTCGAGGTCGCTCCGGGCGATCACGTCGTCGGGGTGAGCGCCGAGGGCTACGAGGTGATCGAGCGGAAGGTCGCGGTGACCAAGGGACAGGCGATCGTCCCGATCGAGCTGGTTCCGAAGCCGGCCCAGGTGTCGATCAAGACCGCGGCGGATGCGCGGATCCTGGTCGACGGCAGGCCTTCGCGCGGCGGCGCGACGCTCGCGATCCCGGCCGGCCAGCGCCTCCTCACCGTGTACGCCCGCGGGCGCGTGCCGGTGACCCGCGAGCTCGAGCTGAAGCCCGGCGAGCAGCGTGTACTCGAGCTGCCGTTGCGCACGACCACGCGTCGCCGCGCCGTCCCGTGGGTGTGGATCGGCGGCGGCGTCCTCCTCGCGTCGACGCTGACCACCTCGATCGTCGCGCTGCGCGCCGATGGCGCGGCCGCCGAGCTGCGCGATGCTGCCGACCCGATCGATCGCGACGCGACCGCGCGCTACGAGGATCAACGGCGGCGCCGTGACAGCTTCCGGACCGCGAGCTACGTGCTCGGCACGGCCACGCTGGTCACCGCCGCCACCGCGTTGTGGCTCTACTACTTCGACAACCCGTCGTCCGACGATCTCGCGCGCCCGACCGAGCGCTCTACACCGGGGCTGTCGCCGATGGTGTCCAGTGACACGCTGGGCGTGTCGTACGGAGGTGGCTTCTGATGCGCGGCTTGCTCGTCCTCGCGCTGGCGCTGTGCGCGTGCAGCGACCTGCCAGATCTCGGGACCTGCGGCAACGGGATCGTCGAGGCCGAGCTCGGCGAAGCCTGCGATGGCGACGTCGCGGGGGCCGATACCTGCACCGACACCTGCGAGCTCGCGTGCCAGACCTCGGCAGTGACCGACGCGTACGTCGTGGTGTCCTCGTCATCGACGACGGAGCAGTACTGCCCCGATGCGCGGCTAGCCTGCGGGCTCGACGGGATCTGCCGTGGCTCGTCCGGTCAGTTCACCTCGATCGGCGGCGGCCAGTCGTTCAACGCCAAGCTCGCGGTCGCGGGGGACTTCGACGGTGATGGCATCGCGGATCTGATCGGCACGAGCGCGACCGAGATCATCGTGAGGCTCGGCGCCGCGACCGCCTTCACCGACGGCTTCGAACAAGCCGCCCCGTCGTCGGAGAGCCCGCTCGCGATCTTCGAGAAGGGCGCGGAGCAATCCGGCATGGCGATCGCGGTCCCGACGGACGGCCTTGCGCTCCTGACCTCGGACGGCGAGGTCTTCGGCCCCGATCTCGATCTCTCGTTCACGATCAACCAGGCCGGCCAGGCCGCGTTCATCATCAACGACCCGGACCCGGCGCTCCAGGGAAGCCAGGCCGTGATGGCGGTGGCGCGCATGGGCCAGCTCGCGGTGCAGCGAATCGCGCTGTCGGGCGCGCACACGCAGCAGTCGCTGCCCGCATGTGGGCCGGCGAACGCACGCCTCGTCACCGTCGCCGTCGCGCCCGATCAGCGCAGCTTCGTGGTCGTCGGTCGACCGATGGCGGGGCAGGGGTTCTTCCTCTGCCACTACACGCAGACCGGCGCGACCTTCCAGGCCGCGCAGACCAACATCAACGCGATCGCCCCGGACGCCGCAGCGTTCGCGCAGCTCGACGACGAGCCGTGCCTCGATCTCGCCTTCACCCGGCTCGCGCCACCGAACGGGACGCCCTCGGTGTTCGCGGCGCCGGCCACGCCGGGCACCTGCGGCTTCGGAGGTGCGCTGGTCACCCTCGCCGATCTCTCCGAGACCGACGTCCTGCTCGCCACCGGCTCGATCGTTCCGCGCGCGACCGGCGTCGAGCGCGACGAGCTCGTGCTCGACTCGGGGGTCTATCAAGTCGACGAGGACGGCTCCCTGAAGCGCGTGATCGCCCCGACCTCGGACATCAACCCGTGGACCGCCGCGGCGGTCGTCGATCTCAACGGCGACGATCAGCTCGATGTGGTGGCAGGTCGCAAGGCCCAGGACGACGTCGACATCGTTCGCGGCGGGCCAGTCCCGAACGTCTATCGCGCCGATACCACGACCGCCGTCACCGCGATCTCGGCGGGCGACTTCGACGGTGATCGCGTGGGCGACGTCGCGCTGATCGAGACCAACGTGAGCGCCAACCAGCGGATCTCGATCTTGTACGGTGTGCGCGACGGCGTCGTCGGCGCGCCCGTGGTGACCAGCAAGTTCGAAGGCACCCTCGTCGCCGCGCGGCTCGGCCGCGCGACCTGGAGTGGCACCAACCACGGGACCGATGGTGTCGACGACCTGGTGATCGCCCGCCTGTTCGAGGGCGAGCCGATCGCCGGCATCTTGATCGGCGATCCGGCGCGGATCATGACCGTGCCGCGCCTGCCCGATCCGCAGACGGCCGGCGAGACGGCGCCGTCGATCGGGGTCGTGGCCGTCGGGACGTTCGCCGCGAACCCGGCGATCCTCGCGGCCACGCTGCGACCCGATCTCGAGTCCGCGGCCACCGACAGCTTGATCTCGACCAACGACATCGTCGCCAACGTGTGGACGGACCCCGTCCTCGTGTCGGGGTTCGAGGTCGATACGCTGCGAGCGCCCGCCCTCGTCCACACGACGTCGGGTGGGATGGTCGGCGCGTTCGGCAAACCGGCGCAGGGCGGCCAGTCGACGATCGCGCTGGTCGGGATCGATGGCCAGATCTGCACGCGCTCGTTCGATGGTCTGCAGCTGACGATCCGCGCGGCGGATCTGGTCGGTGACGATGGCGTCGACGAGGTGATCGTCTCCACCCCGGGCGGTCGCCACGCGCAGGTGTTTCCGATCGCGGCCGGCACCTGCGAGCTCGAGGACGAGATCCTGTCGGGCGCGCTCCAAGGGTGCGCCGATGTCGCGAACGTCGGCGACCATCTGATCGCACTGTGCGAGACCGAGGTCCCACGGCGGTCGGGCGTGTTCCGGATCGACGCCGATGGAACCCGCGAGCCCAATCCCGCGATCACGGTCGATGGCAACGGGCTCCAGTTCGTCGTCGGCGACTTCGATGGGGATGGCGTGCGCGACGCCGCGGTGTTGATCGGCCGAGCGGCGACGATCAGCGTGCAGTTCCTCAAGCAATGCCCCGCGCACGACACGCGCGGTTGCCAGTAGCGCACCGGCGCGAGTCCTTGCACATCTCTGGGGCCTGGCTATCCTCCGCCCACTTATGGGTACTCCGGGCAAGCGCGGGCTCGCGGCAGTGGCGACGACGGTCAGCTTCGACAAGTTCTGGACCTGGCTGGGGGGACACGCGAACTGCATTCTCCGCGCCGGGACGCCCGAGGTGGTCCTGCTCGATCACGAGGACTTTCACTGGACCCTGATCACCGAGGACGATCACACGCTGGTCGTCCAGCTCGCGCGCGCGAAGGATCTCGTCGGTGAGTTGCTCGTGTTCCCCGCCGAGGTCGCCTACGTCCAGGTCGAGCCGGGCGAAGGGGAAGGGGAGTGGCTGTTCGAGTGTGTGGTCGAGAACGAGAAGGCGCGCGAGGTCGCGTACCACTTCGTGATGGCGCACGAATACGAGGACACCGAGCACCGCCGCGAAGACAAGTGGACGCACTGAGCGTGCTACGATCGGCGCTCTCATGGCGTCGCGCGATTCGATGGATGCGTCCAAGCTAGTCGGACGCCTCATCGACGACCGCTACAAGATCCTCGACGGCATGGCCTCGGGATCGATGGGCGCGGTCTACAAGGCCGAGCGGATCCCCGTCGGCAAGCTGGTCGCGATCAAGTTCCTCCACGCCGCGTTCGCGAACGACCCCGAGTTCCTGACGCGGTTCGAGCGCGAGATCGGTGTGATGAGCAAGCTCGCTCATCCGAACTGCGTGTCGGTCGTCGATTTCGGTGTCTACGAAGGCGCGCCCTACCTCGTGATGGACTACGTCGCGGGCCGGACGCTCCGCACGGTGCTCGATGACGAGCCGCTCGGGCCCATGCGCGCCCTGACCTTGATCCGGCAGGTCGCCGCCGGGCTCGCGCACGCGCACGCACAGGGCATCGTCCACCGCGACATCAAGCCCGCGAACATCATGATCACCGAGGAGATCGGTGCGGGTGAGCACGCGCGCATCCTCGACTTCGGTCTCGCACGGCTCCGTGGGCAAGTCGGCCGCGATGCCACGCAGCACAACATGGTCGTCGGCACCCCGAACTACATGGCGCCCGAACAGACCGTCGGTGGTGGCACGATCGACGCGCGCACCGACGTCTACGCCGTCGGCGTCGTGCTGTTCGAGATGATCGCCGGTGAGCGCCCGTTCCAGGCCGAGGACACGCTCGCGCTGCTCGGGATGCATCGCGCGGCGCCGATCCCCAAGCTTGCCGATCGGCTGGATCGCACGATCGTGATGCCGAAAGGCCTGCAGGGGATCATCGAGAAGGCGATGGCGAAGTCGCCCGACGATCGCTACCAGACCGCGATCGAGCTTGCCGAGGCGATCGATGACGTGACCGGCGCGAAGACGGTGCCCGATCCGTCGGGCGAAGTCGTTCATCGCAAGAAGGCCGCGACGCCCAACACTGGCTCCAGCATCGCGCGTGGCGAGACCGAGGCTGCGGTCGCGTCGACGATCATCGAGAAGACGTCGAAGGCAGTGAGGCTGCCGCCGCGAAAGACCAACACGTGGATCGGGATCGCGGTCGCGATCGTGGTGCTCGCCGCCGGCGCCTTCGTCGCGTGGCGGGTCACCCGCGGTGGAGACGACGACAAGCCCGTGGTCGTGGTCGATGCGGGGCAGGTGGTGACACCCGATGCGACGATCAAGGTCGCTCCGCCGGCCGACGTGGCCGAGGTCGCACCGGATGCACGCGAGGCGGAGGATGCGGGCTCGGGGTCAGGCTCGGGGTCGGGCTCCGAGATCGAGATCGAGATGGAGCCCGATCCGGTGACCGCCGAGAACCTGGCGCCCAAGAAGGACTCGGATGCCGAGGACGAGGCGCCGGACGCTCCCGCGACCGAGGCCGACGTCGACAAGCACGCGCCACCCGCTCCCGTGCTCGCGCAGACCGCGGATGAAGCGATCCGCTTCATCAAGGAGGGCAAGTCCGAGCTCGCGCTGTCCAGCCTGCGCGCCCTCTGGAAGAAAGCCCCCAGATCCGCGTACATCCCGTTCCTGCTCGGCAACCTCTACTTCGATAAGAGCTGGTGGTCGATCGCGATGGACCACTACCGGATCGCGATCACCAAGAGCGGTGGCTACAGGCAGAACGCGATCCTCAACCGGAACATCATCCGGATGCTCGCGAGCGCCAGAACCCGCGGGAAAGCAGACGTTTTCTTACGCAAGACGATCGGCAAGCCGGCGGTCCCCTACCTCAAGCAAGCGGCGGGCTCCGAAAAGAACGCCTCGGTGAGGCAGTACGCCGCAGGGCTCGCGAAGGCGATCGGCGGCCGTTGAGCCGGATCGCGGACTTGTCGTCGATCACCGACGACCGCGACGCTTGACTCTGCGGGCTGATTCCGTAAAGTCTCGCGCCTTCGACAGTCTGCGCACCAGGAATACGAATGCCCACGATTAACCAGCTCGTCCGTAAGGGACGCGAGAAGATCCGCCAGAAGAGCGCCTCTCCCGCCCTCAAGCAGTGCCCGCAGAAGCGCGGCGTCTGTACCCGCGTTTACACCACGACGCCGAAGAAGCCGAACTCGGCGCTTCGCAAGGTCGCGCGTGTTCGCCTGACCAACGCGATGGAAGTGACGTCGTACATTCCGGGCGAGGGACACAACCTGCAGGAGCACTCGGTGGTCCTGATCCGCGGCGGTCGCGTCAAGGACCTCCCGGGCGTTCGCTATCACATCATCCGCGGCACCCTCGATACGACGGGCGTCCAGAACCGCAAGCAGTCGCGCAGCAAGTACGGCGCGAAGCGTCCGAAGTAAGGATTCTCAGTCATGCCGCGTAAAGGTGAAGTTCCCAAGCGTATCGTCCTCCCGGATCCGAAATACACGGACGCCCCGGCCGACGTCCGCCGCCGTCTGACCAAGTTCGTCAACGTCGTCATGCGTGACGGCAAGAAGGCCGTTGCCGAGGGCATCGTCTACGGTGCCTTCGACATGGTCGCCGAGCGGGCCAAAGATGATCCGCTGAAGGTGTGGGAGCGCGCGCTCGGTAACGTGCGCCCGCGCGTCGAGGTCAAGAGCCGCCGCGTCGGTGGCTCCACCTACCAGGTTCCCGTCGATGTTCGTCCGGACCGCTCGCTGGCGCTGGGCATGCGCTGGTTGGTCGAGTACTCGCGCGAGCGCAACGAGAAGACGATGCAGGATCGCCTCGCGAACGAGATCGTCGACGCCGCACAGAACCGTGGCAACGCGGTCAAGAAGCGTGAAGACGTCCACAAGATGGCTGACGCCAACAAGGCGTTCGCTCACTACCGCTGGTAGCCTGCTCGCAACGTCTTCCCCCACAACGGTTTGGAAGGTGGCCTACGCGCTCCACGGCGCGCCGGCCAAACCCCCAGAACGATGCCGAACAAATCCGACATACGTGCGGTCCGTAAAGACCGCATCGACCGCACCCGAAACATCGGGATCATGGCGCATGTCGACGCGGGCAAGACGACGACGACCGAGCGGATCCTGTTCTACTCGGGTGTGACCTCCCGGCTGGGTGAGGTCGACCACGGCTCCACGGTCACCGACTGGATGCAGCAGGAGCAGGAGCGCGGGATCTCGATCACCGCCGCTGCTACGTCGTTCGTGTGGAACGACTTCACGGTCAACCTGATCGACACCCCGGGCCACGTCGACTTCACGATGGAGGTCGAGCGCTCGCTGCGTGTGCTCGACGGTGCCATCGCGGTGTTCGATGCCGTCGCCGGCGTGCAGTCGCAGAGCGAGACCGTGTGGCGCCAGGCGGACCGCCATCGCGTGCCGCGCCTCGCCTTCATCAACAAGTGCGACCGCGTCGGCGCCGACCCCGAGCGCGTCGCCGAGGAGATGAGGAGCCGCCTCGGCGCGCATCCGATCGAGATCCAGCTCGCGTTCGGCATCGGTCCGAGCTTCCTCGGCGTGATCGACCTGATCTCGATGCGCGCGCGGACGTGGGACGTGTCGAGCTTCGGCGTGACCTTCCACGACGGCCCGATCCCGCACGCCCACGTCCCGGCGGCCTCGCGCGCGCGGGAAAGAATGATCGAATGCATCGCCGAGCTCGACGACGAGCTGATGGCGGCGTGGGTCTCCGGTCGCGAGCTCTCGCCCGAGGCGATCAAGGTTGCGATCCGGCGTGTCACGCTCGCGAACCGCGGCGTCCCCACGCTGGTCGGCGCGGCGTTCAAGAACCAGGGCATCCACAACCTGCTCGACGCGGTGATCGACTACCTGCCGTCGCCGGCGGATCAACTATCCGCTGGCTCCGCCACCGGTGGCGGTACCCTCCGCGGTCGCGATCCGAAGGATCCGACGGGCGCACCGACGATCATCCGCTCGATCCAGGCGAACGAGATCGACGAGGCGCCGCTCGCCGCGCTCGCCTTCAAGGTGCAGTCCGACGAGCACGGCGGACAGCTGACCTACGTCCGGGTGTACACCGGCTGCCTCCGCGTCGGCGACTCGGTGCTCGACGCGACCCGCGGTCACCTCGAGCAGATCGGTCGGCTCGTGCGGATGTTCGCGAACCACCGCGAGGAGATTCGCCAGATCGAGGCTGGCATGATCGGCGCGCTCTATCACGGGGCCTCGCGCCTCGCGACCGGCGACACGCTCTGCGATCCCCGCCACCCGATCCTGCTCGATCCGATCGTCGTCCCCAGCCCGGTGATGAGCGTGATCGTCGAGCCCGAGACCGACGAGGACGTCGCGAAGCTCGACAAGGCGCTCGCGCGGCTGTCGCTGGAGGACCCGTCGTTCCGCGTCCGCACCGACAGTGACTCTGGCCAGATCGTGATCTCCGGGTTGGGCGAGCTCCACCTCGAGGTCGTGGTCGAGCGCCTCCGCCGGGAGTACGGCGTGGCCGCACGCGTCGGTACGCCTCGCGTGGCGTATCGCGAGACGATCACCCGCCGGGCGGAGGGGGAGAACAAGTTCGTGCGGCAGCTGGGCCCACGTGGCGAGTACGGCCACGTCAAGTTGGTGGTCGAGCCGGTCGACCGAGGCGGCGGATTCGTCTACGAGAACCGCGCAGCGACCACCGAGATCCCGCAGGAGCACGCGGCGGCCGTCGAGGACGGTGTTGGTGAAGCTGTCGAGCGTGGCGTCTTGAGTGGCCACCCCCTGACCGACGTTCGGGTCCAGGTCGTCGGAGGGAGCTATCACCCCGTAGATTCGAACAATTACGCCTTCAAGGTCGCTGGTGGAAAGGCGTTCGTCGCCGCCGCCAACAAGGCGTCCCCCACGATGCTCGAGCCCGTGATGTCGCTCGAAGTGACGACTCCCGACGAGCATGTCGGCGACGTGCTCGGAGATTTGCACGCACGTCGGGGGAAAGTCGCTGGTATTGCTGCGCGTCCTGGTGTACAGACCGTCGCCTGTTTTGTCCCGATGGCAACAATGTTCGGATATTCGACCGACTTGCGGTCTCGAACCAAAGGCCGCGCGACATATGCGATGGAACTTGATCACTACGCCGAAGTCCCCCAGCAGATTCGCGAAGAACTAACGCGCTAGCGTCTGAAGCGCTCAGTAGGAGAGAACGAACGTGTCGAAAGAGAAATTTGTCCGCAACAAGCCCCACGTGAACATCGGAACGATCGGTCACGTCGATCACGGCAAGACCACGCTCACCGCTGCGATCACGAAGTGCCAGTCGGTGAAGGGCTTCGCGAAGTTCACCGCGTTCGATCAGATCGACAAGGCGCCGGAAGAGAAGGCTCGCGGCATCACGATCTCGACGGCGCACGTCGAGTACGAGTCGGACAAGCGCCACTAC
>JANNBP010000524.1:0-16794 GCA_031385555.1 Deltaproteobacteria bacterium
GTTCGGACTCGGACCCGCGCGCTTTCAACTTCGACGGCGAGTTCAACGTTGCCAACCGCGGCATCGTGGAGTTCATCGAGGTGCTGAAGCTCGACGTGGCGTTCCTCTACGACCTGCTCGGGGCGTCGCAGGAGCACAAGATCAAGCCGAAGAAGTTCGCCCAGACCGACATCGACGAGGTCATCATCGGCCACACGAACGAGGCCGAGTACAAGCAGCTCCTCAACAACGAGTTCATGGAGGCGCTCCGCGATCGCACCGTCAAGGTCGACATCCCGTACATCACGAAGGTGTCGGAGGAGGTGAAGATCTACGCGAAGGACTTCACGAGCGAGCGCGTCGGCAAGCACGTCGCGCCGCACACGCTCTACGTCGCCGCGCTGTGGGCCGTGCTGACGCGCCTCGAAGATCCGAAGAAGCACTCGCTGTCGCTGATCCAGAAGGCGAAGCTGTACGACGGCAAGACGCTGCCCGGCTTCACGCAGGACAACATCAAGGAGCTCCGCAAGGAGTCCAACCGCGAGGGGCTCGACGGCATCTCGCCGCGATATATCCAGGACAAGATCGCCAACGCGCTGGTCAGCGACAAGGCCGAGGGCGCGATCAACCCGTTCATGGTGCTCAACGAGCTCGAGAGTGGCCTCAAGCACCACTCGCTGATCTCGAACGAGGAGCAGCGCAAGCGGTACGGCGAGATGCTGAGCGTCGTCAAGCAGGAGTACGAGGACATCGTCAAGAACGAGGTCCAGCGTGCGATCAGCGCCGACGAAGATCTGATCGCGAAGCTGTGTGCGAACTACATCGACAACATCAAGGCCTATACCCAGAAGGAGAAGGTCAAGAACCCGTACACCGGCCAGGATGAAGAGCCGGACGAGCGGTTGATGCGGTCGATCGAGGAGAAGATCGATATCCCGGAGTCGCGCAAGGATGACTTCCGCCGGGAGATCATGAACTACATCGGCGCGCTCGCGATCGAGGGCCGGACGTTCGACTACAAGACCAACGAACGGCTCCACAAGGCGCTCGAGTCGAAGCTGTTCGAGGATCAGAAAGATTCGATCAAGCTGACGTCTCTCGTGTCGAGCGTGGTCGACCGCGACACGCAGGCGAAGATCGATGTGGTCAAGCAGCGCTTGATCAAGAACTTCGGCTACGACGAGGTCAGCGCGACCGACGTCCTCAACTTCGTGGCGAGCATCTTTGCTCGTGGTGACGTGAAGAGCTGATGCGGACGAGCCGAGGTGAGCGAGAGGCGAGTCCCTCGTGAGCGACGATCCGCGCGGGATGGGCACCGTGTCCGTCGAGCTCAACCACACGTTGGCCGAGCTGCTGGCGCGGTTGTGTGTGGAGCTCGACACCGACGACGCGACCGGTGTGATCTCGCGCGCGCTCGGTCTCCTCGAGATGGTGCAACACACGAAGCGTCAGGGCGGTCGGCTCTGCTTCGTGAATAGCCGCGGCGAGACCGCCGACGTGGTGATCTGATGAGCCAGAAGATCGATCTCGACCACGGCCGGTTCCGCCAGATCATCCGCGGCAAGATCAAACAGAACCTCCGCAAGTACATCTCGCAGGGAGAGATGATCGGGCGGAAGGGCAAGGACTCGGTCTCGATCCCGATCCCGTCCGTCGACATCCCGCACTTCAAGCACGGCGACAAGCAGCAGGGCGGCGTCGGACAGGGCAAGGGGGATGTCGGCGATGCGCTCGGACAAGACGGCGAGCCGCAGCCGGGCGCGGGACAGGCGGGTGATCGCCCGGGCGAGCACCTGCTCGACGTCGAGATCTCGGTCGCCGAGCTCGCCGAGATCATGGGCGAGGAGCTGGAGCTGCCCCGGATCCAACCCAAGGGCACCGAGAAGATCGTCGCGTGGAAGGACAAGTACTCGGGCATCCGCACGACAGGCCCAGAGTCACTGCGCCACTTCCGCCGCACGTTCAAGCAGGCGATCCGGCGGCAGGTGTCGATGGGCACCTACGATCCGAAGAACCCGGTGATCATCCCGATCAAGGACGACAAGCGGTACCGCTCGTGGCGCAGCGTGCCGCTGCCGCAGAGCAACGCCGTCATCATCTACATGATGGACGTCTCGGGTTCGATGGGTGACGAGCAGAAGGAGATCGTGCGGATCGAGTCCTTCTGGATCGATACCTGGCTGCGCTCGCAGTACCACGGCATCGAGAGCCGCTACATCATCCACGACGCGATGGCGAAGGAGGTCGATCGCGACACCTTCTTCAAGACGCGCGAGTCCGGCGGCACGATGATCTCCAGTGCGTACAAGCTGTGCGCGAAGCTGATCGACGACGAGTACCCGAGCGACCTGTGGAACATCTACCCGTTCCACTTCTCCGACGGTGACAACTGGAGCGTCGACGACACGCACACCTGCGTCGAGTTGCTCAAGAAGGAAGTCCTGCCGTTCGTAAATCTATTTTCGTATGGCCAGGTCGAGTCGCCGTATGGCTCCGGTCAGTTCATCAAGGATCTGACCGAGCACTTCGACGAGGACGAGCGCGTGGTGACGTCCGAGATCAAGGGCAAGGACGCGATCATGGACTCGATCAAGGAATTCCTGGGTAAAGGGAAGTAAGTGACCTCGTCGCCTCCGCCTGCTGACGAGGGCCGATCCTCTCAGACGCTCGCGTTGCTCGCCGGCGAGAACCGCCTCAAGGTGCTCCTCGGGTGCACCAAGGGGATCGTGTTCGAGTTCGATTCCAAGGCACGGTATGTCGGCGTGTGGACCCACGACGACTCGCTCCTCGTGGCACCACGCCACGAGCTGCTCGGCAAGGCGATCGCGGACGTGCTCGGGTCCGACGAGGCTGCGCGGTTTCACGCGATGATCGAGCGGGTGATCGCGACCGGGAAGCCCGAGACGCTGCAGTACGAGCTCCAGGTGCGAGGCGGGTCGCGGTGGTTCATCGCCGACCTCCTCGCCGCACCACCGGTGCCAAATAGCGAGCAGACGGTGGTGTGTCTGGTGCGCGACATCACCGATCACAAACACCTCGAGGATCAGCTGCGGCAGGCCCAGAAGCTCGAGGCGATCGGGCGGCTCGCCGGCGGCATCGCGCACGACTTCAACAACATCCTGACGACGATCATCGGCTACAGCGAGATGCTGCTGACCGGGCTCGACGAGGAAGGCCCTCACCACACGCAGGCGAAGCGGATCCGCCACGCCGCCGGGCGCGCCTCGGCGCTGACCCACCAGTTGCTCGCCTACGGTCGCAGGCAGGTGCTCAAGCCGGAGGACCTCGACGTCAACGCGGTGATCTCGAACATGGCCGAGATGCTGCGGCGGTTGATCGGCGAGCACGTGGAGCTGGAGCTGGATCTGAACGAGGTCGGTGCGGCGAAGGTCGATCGCAGCGGGCTCGAGCAGGTGATCATGAACCTGTCGATCAACGCGCGCGATGCGGTCGGCGCGGGCGGCAAGCTGAGCCTGCGCACCGAGCTGATCGAGCTCGACGAGGCGTACTGCGCGATGCGGGAGATCACGCCGGGCACGTTCGTCCGGATCGTCGCCGCCGACAACGGCAGCGGGATGGATGAGGCGACGTGCGCCCGCGTGTTCGAGCCGTTCTTCACCACCAAGGAGCTCGGCAAGGGCACGGGCCTTGGCTTATCGACGGTCTACGGGATCGTCAAGCAGAGTACCGGGCACATCGAGGTCGAGAGCGCGCCGGGGCAGGGGACCCAGTTCTTGATCTACCTGCCGCACGCACCGCTGCCCGAGGTGATGCCGAGCGTGCCGGAGCCGCCCGACGTGCTGCGTCCGCAGAGCTCCACCACGGTGCTGGTCGCCGAGGACGACCAAGGCGTGCGCGCGCTGATCCATCGCTACCTCCGCCGATCTGGGTACGACGTGGTGCTCGCGTCGTCGGGTGACGAGGCGGTGGCCGCAGCGAAGGGCCGCGCGATCGACTTGCTGGTCACCGACATGGTGATGCCGGGGATGGGTGGCGAGCGGCTCGCGGTGGCGCTGCGCAGCGAGCTCCCGAACCTCGGCATCCTCTACATCTCCGGGTATCCCGATGCGGCCGAGGTCGGACACCTCGATCACAGCTCGTTCCTGCGCAAGCCCTTCACCCGCCAGGATCTGGTGTCGCGGCTCGAGGCCTTGCTCGTCCCCGCCGATCCTCGGCACCACCATGCATCCGGCGATCACTTCGGCGGTATGCTCGACGAGGTCGACTGATATGACGATCAAGAGGTTTCCGGCATACCTGCGAGACATGCAGGAGGAGATCGAGGGCCACGCGAAGGCGTACGGGCTCGACTTCTTCCCGATCCTCTACGAGGTCCTCGACTACAAGACGATGAACGAGGTCGCCGCCTACGGTGGCTTCCCGACGCGCTACCCGCACTGGCGCTTCGGCATGGACTACGAGCAGCTCTCGAAGTCGTACGAGTGGGGGCTCTCGAAGATCTACGAGATGGTGATCAACACCAACCCGGCGTACGCGTACCTGCTCGAGGGCAACTCGCTCACCGATCAGAAGATCGTGATGGCGCACGTCTGCGCGCACGTCGACTTCTTCAAGAACAACTACTTCTTCACCAAGACCAACCGGAAGATGATCGACGGGATGGCGAACCACGCGTCGCGCGTGCGCCGTCACATGGATCGCCAGACCCAGGAGGTCGTCGAGGACTTCATCGACACCTGCCTGTCGATCGAGAACCTGATCGATCCGATGTCGCCGTACATCATGCGGACCCGCGAGCGCACGCCCGAAGAGCTCGAGGATGACGACAGTCGCGACAAGTCCGGACGCCTGCGGGCGAAGGGCTACATGGAGGCGTTCATCAACCCGCCCGAGTACCTCGCCGCGCAGAAGAAGAAGCGCGAGGACGACGAGAAGAAAGCCAAACGGCGGTTCCCCGAGTCTCCGCAGCGCGACGTGATGGCGTTCCTGATCCAGCACGCGCCGCTCGAGCACTGGCAGCGCGACTGCCTCGAGATCGTGCGCGACGAGGCGTACTACTTCGCGCCGCAGGCGATGACGAAGATCATGAACGAAGGGTGGGCATGTATCGGAAAGGATTCGCTAATCTTTACCGACGCAGGCCTGGTGACCATGGGCGAGCTGGTGAGCGACAAGGTCGCGAACCACGTCTTCGACGGTGAGCACGAGCAGCGGGTTTACGATCGAAACATCATCCGTGATCACGAGACCGTGACGCTGACGACGCGCCGTGGCTTGACACTGCTCGGCTCGAACAATCATCGCGTGCTGCTCGCCGATCGAACCACCTGGAAGCGTCTCGACGAGTTGGTCCAGGGTGATCGGATCTCGATCTCGGGTGGTGGCGACCGCTGGCCAACACAGCACGTACCATTGCAGTGGAACGAGCGGCACCGCCTGACCTTGAACCAGGTGGCTGATACGGCGGGTGTCTGCATCGAGACCGTGATTCGACACCGCGCGAAGTCGGCGCCGGTGAGTGCGGCAACCGCACTGGCGATCGATCACGCACTCGTCGAGTACGAGCGCCCCGAGAATCTGGTGATCCCACGCAGCGTCAACAAGCGGGTCTCGATTCGCGTGCCCGAGCGTGTGGACGAACGCCTTGGTGCGTTCCTCGGCTATCTGGTCGGCGACGGCCATATCAGCAAGGTGAAACGGCACCTGGGGCTCACCACTGGAGACGAGCCGCAGGCAGTGGAGTTTCTCGACCTCGCGCGGGAGCTGTTCGGCGTCACGGCCAGCATGGCGCTCGATGAGGGGCGATGGCGCGTGCTGCTTCATTCCCAACACCTCTCGGACTTCCTCATCGAGTGTCTCGGGCTCACCCACGGACCGAGCGCCAGGGCCAAGCGGATTCCGGCTGCGGTGCTGCGCTCTCCAGAGCCTGTGGTGCGTGCGTTCCTCCGTGCGTACTTCGACTGCGATGGCTATGCCGGCGACCAGGGCGTCATCCTCAGCACCGTCAGCGACAAGCTCGCCGAACAGACACAGCTCCTGCTGTTGAACTACGGGATCTTGAGCCGCAAGCGCAAGCAGGGCGACGGTTGCTGGCACGTACATGTCAACGGCGCTTCCGCCAAGGTGTTCTCGGAGCGGATCGGCTTCGGGCTGGTCCGCAAGCAGCAGAAGCTCGACGAGTACGTCTCCTCCAAGAAGTGGTTCAAGCGGGAAACCTGGGACGACGAGGTGGTCTCCCTGGAGCACGGACGCGACGATGTCTACGACATCTCGGTCACCGAGACGCATCGGTATGCTGCGAGCGGGTTCATCAACCACAACTCCTACTGGCACTCGAAGATCCTCACCGAGAAGGCCCTGAACGCCTCCGAGATCATCGACTACGCCGACGCCAACTCGGGCGTGCTCGCGACGTCACCGGGCCGGTTGAATCCGTACAAGCTCGGCGTCGAGCTGCTGCGCAACATCGAGGATCGCTGGAACAAGGGGCAGTTCGGTAAGGAGTGGGACGAGTGCGATCAGATGGATCTCAAGCGCAACTGGGATCGCCGGACCGGCCTCGGCATGCAGCGGCTGTTCGAGGTCCGCAAGCTCTATAACGACATCACGTTCATCGACGAGTTCTTCACGCTCGAGTTCTGCATCGAGCAGAAGTTCTATTCGTTCGGCTTCTCCGACCGCAGCGGCAACTGGGAGATCATGAGCCGCGACTTCAAGAAGGTGAAGGATCAGATGCTGCGCATGCTGACCAACCGCGGTCAGCCGGTGATCGTCGTCGAGGACGGCAACTTCGAGAACAAGAGCGAGTTGCTGCTGCGCCACATCCACGAGGGCACCGACCTCGACGCCAACCAGGCGCGCGACACGCTCCGCAACGTCAGCAAGTTGTGGACGCGCCCGGTCTCGTTGCTCACGAAGATCGAGGGCAAGGGTAAGTTGCTCCGATGCGACGACGGGACCATCTCCGAAAAGAGCGCGGACTACCAATGAGGGATGGACGATGAGGGAGGAGCGATGAGGCTGTGGGCGTGGGGACAGAGCGATCCGGGTCGCAAGCGCGAGCGTAACGAGGACGCCTACCTCGTCGATCCGGAGACCGGCATCGTGGCCGTCGCCGACGGCATGGGTGGTCACCAGGGCGGCGCCACGGCGAGCCGGATGGCCGTCGAGTTCCTCGGTCGCGAGCTCGCCGATGCACGCGGCAACTTCGAGAAGGCGCTCGCCGCGCAACTCCAAGTAAGCCTGCGCACCACCGAGGAGATGCCAGCCATCGATCCAGCAATGGACACGTCGGATCTGCTGCCGACCTCGCCGCGCCAGATCTCGGAAGCGGCGGCCGCACAACGCCGGAGCGCTCCGCCCCTGGAGCCGGTGCGCGGGGACGATCCCACGCTGCCCGCCGGCACCGTGCTCGCGTTTTCACCCGCGCTCGAGCTGATGCGCGGGGTCGTCAAGCGCGCGAGCTCGGCGATCTTCGAGGCGAGCTGGAACAAGCCGGAGCTGCGCGGGATGGGCACCACGCTGACCGCGTTGCTCGTCCACAACGGCCGGGCACACGTCTGTCATGCCGGCGATTCGCGCTGCTACATGTTCCGCGACGGCCACCTCAAGCAGCTGACCGACGACCACTCGTGGATCGCGGAGCAGCTGCGCTCGGGGCAGATCAGCGAGGCCGAGGCGAAGAGCAGCAAGTTCCGCCACGTGATCACGAAGTCGATCGGCTTCGAGCGCGACATCGAGGCCGACATGAAGAGCGTGCCGGTGTCGCCCGGCGACTGCTTCCTGCTGTGCAGCGACGGGATGTCGAACTACATCGAGCACGGCGAGCTCGAGCGGATCGTCGCGATGACGTGGTACCGCCGACTGCCGGAGACGCTGATCGAGCTCGCGAACAACCGCGGCGGAGATGACAACATCACCGTCGTCATCGGGCTCGTCGCGAACGCACCGTCACCGGCACCCACCTGACGTTTTCTGGTACCGCCCGAGTCGTAGGAGACTCCTCATGCTCGTCATCACTGGTGCTACCGGCGCGCTCGGTCGCGCCATCACGCTGCAACTGATCCACCGCGTTCCTCCGACGACGATCGTCGCCAGCGTTCGCGAACCCGGCAAGGCGTCCGACCTTGCAGCTCGTGGCGTCCAGGTTCGTCAGGCGGACTTCGCCGATCCGGCCAGCGTCGCGCGTGCCTTCGAGGGCGCGACCAAGGTGCTGATCGTGTCGCTGCCGTTGCCGACGCACCTCGCGGTGCCGCAGCATCGTGCCGCGATCGAGGCGGCACGTACCGCGGGCGCGGGTCGCATTCTCTACACCAGCCAGATGGGTGCGGATCCGAGCTCGGCGTTCTCGCCGATGCACACCCACGCCGCCACCGAGGCGCTGTTGCATGACTGCGGGGTGCCATTCACCGCGTTGCGCAACGGGTTCTACGTCGGCTCCGCGGTCGCGATGTTCAAGCGTGGCTTCGCGGCGGGCGAGATCCGAGCGCCGGCGGATGGACCGATCGCGTGGACCACGCACGCGGACCTCGCGGAGGCCGCCGCGGTCGCGATCACCACCGACGTCCTCGACGGAATCACGCCACCCCTGACGGCGAGCGCGGCGTTCACGCTCGACCAGCTCGCGGCGATCGCGTCCGAGGTGTTCGGGAGACCGGTGAAGCGGACGGAGATCTCCGACGAGGACTACCGCGACGAGCTCGTCAACGCAGGCACGCCGCCCCCGGTGGCCGCGATGCTGACGGGCATCTTCGAGGCGAGCCGCAAGGGTGCGTTCTCGGCGATCGATCCCACGCTGGCGCGCGTGATCGGACATCCGCCGATCGAGCTCGCGGCGGCGCTTCACTCGCCGACGGCGACGTAGCGCGCGACCTCTCCGTCGGCCTCGTCCTCCTCGTAGTAGGGGTCGCGCTCGCGCTGGTCATTCAGGATCACGTTGTCGAGCACCTCGCGGATCTGCACGGCTTCGCCGGCGGTGAGGAGATTCGCCGACAGGTCGATCGATGCGAGGTGACGAAAGGCGGCGGCGTGCTCGCGGAGCAGGGCAACACCGCGCTGCGCGAGGATGCCCCTCGAGAGATCGAGCGAGGAGAGCTGCGGGAGAACCTGCGAGCGAGCGAGTGCATCGATGGCGTCCTCGACCCACTCGCAGTTGACGATGCCGAGGTGGCGCAACGACGGGAGGCTGCCGTCGAGGATCGAGCGGATCGACACGACCGTGCTGCCGGCGCCGTAGTCGGTCGATCCGAACCACAGCTCGAGGTGGGCGAGGTGCGGCCACTTCGCCTCGAGGATCGAGGTGATCTCGGATGCAGCGAGCCCGCCGGACTCACGGATGAACGTACGGAGCGACGGGAGGTCGAGGGCGCCGAGCACACCTCCGGCACCAGACTTGAGGTGCAGCACCTCGAGGTTCGGGAACGGCGTGAACAGCCCCGTCAGATCGCCCATCGTCGCCCAGCTGATCTCGCAGTCGGTGAACGCGTACTCGTTGAAGTAGAGCTCGCGGATGCGCTCGGGGTGTGCCGTCTCGGCGAGCGCGCGGAGCGTCGGTGCCCAGTCGTTACTGTCGGTGTAGCCGCCGAGTCCGAGGCGCAGGACCTCGATGAAGCGACCTTCGCTGGAAGCGCACACGGCCTTCGCAGCGTCGGCCAGACGTGCCGGATCGGCACCGTCGACGTCCTCGAACTTGATCGTGGCAGCGCGTGGAAAGCCATGGGTCCGCACGATCTGGACATGCTCGGACACGCCGAGCTCGGACATCGCGGAATCGAACCGCGCGTTCGCCTCGCCGTCGAGGCAGGTCGCGAGCTCGCCGAGCGGGTCGCCATGCTCGAGCAGCCAGTCGGCGTAGACCGCCCACGGCGCAGGATCGTCGCCGGCGGCCAGGCATTCCGCTTCGAGCAGGGGCTCGCGCGACGCACCGCGAACCACCGACGAGCGGATCTGTCGCCAGCCGCCGTCCTCGCGGAGACTCTCGACGCACTCGTCGTAGGCCTCGCTCGCGGCCGCGATCGTCGCGAACGTCTCCTCGCGACGCTTCGTCTTCGTGTGGTCGTCGAGCTCGCCGTCGAGCTCGATCAGGAGGCGATCCTGCTGCTCGATCTCGCGAAACGCGGCCGGCTGCGGATAGCGCTTGAAGTTGCTGGGCTTCTCGGCAGGCACCTCGAACCGGATCGAGCGAGCCCTCGGAGGCTCCGGCGGAACATCCCCTGCTTGATCGGCATAGCGCACGTCGGGAAACACTTCGACGTAGCCGAGCGCGCGCTGTCTGGCGATCTGCCCCTCGAAGAACGTCGAAGCCAGCTGATCCGAACCGAACCGGCGATGGTGGCGTTGCTCGGGGCGATCAGGATCTCCCCACACGAGGTCGACCACGCCCTTGGAGACCGTGATCGACCAGTGGCTATCACCGAGCTCGAAGCGCCTCACGCGCCGAGCTTACTTCGCGACGGTGGCCGGTGGTGTCGGCTGGGGCGGTGCGACGACGGTGACCGCGACGGTGCGTGTCTTGCCGGAGCCGCGGACGATCAGGTTCGCGGAACCGGCCGTCTTGCCGATCACCACGAAGCCGCTGGTCGGCTGCGCGTTGCCGGAGAAGGCGTTGCGCTCGAGCTGACCGATCGAGGCCTTGCGGACCTCGACGTTCTGCGAGTCCGAGCGGACGTCGAGGTGCTCGCACGGCGCGCCGCGATAACACGCGAGCGCGATCGCGACGCCGCTCGACAGCTCGAGCCGATAGCTCTTGAGCCCCCAGAACCCGGTCACCGGATCGAGCCGCGCGACGCGACCGGCAGGTGGCGTGGATTGGGCGATCAGGGTCGGCCCGCAGGCACCGGTGAGCGAAGCGAGCGCCATCACGACGACGAGGGCCTTCATGGCACCACCTCGATCTCGACGACCGTCTTGGTGTCGCCGAGGGAGACCGTGATCGTGGTCTTGCCCGGTGCGCGCGCGCGCAACCGGCGGCGATCGACCGAGCCATCGCGCAGCACCGCGATCGGGCCGGCCTCTCCGGCGCTCGAGGTCCACGTCACCTGACCTTCGCCGGCGAGCTTCTGCGCGCCGTTCCACAGCGCGGGTTGCAGCGTGAGGTCCTCGCCGACGGCGAGCCCGATCGAGGCACCGATGCGATCGCCGTCCTTCTTCGAGAGCGTCACCTTGGTGACCGGCGCGGCCCACATGTGAATGAAATCGACGACCGACCCATCGTCGGTGCTGATCAGCACCGCACTGGTGCCTTGCGACTTCGCGACCAGCGCGCCGTTCTCGACGGCGAGCACCCCGGGGACCGCGCTCTCGAGCACGAGGTTCGGCGTCGTGCTGCCCGCGGCGTCGGACGACACCTCGGGATAGAACACGGCGCCGATCGCGATCGGTGCAACGGGGTGGCGGCGGGCGCAGGCCGCGTCATCGGCGGAACACTGACCGACCAGGCTGACCTGGCGGAGCGAACCGACGGTGCCGCAGGCGGCGAGAGGTAACAGGAGAAGCAAGCGCATATGCGGAACGAACGAGGCCCGCGGCGACGGCTTACAGCGTCAGAGCTTCACCACGTGTTATGGAGAGGCGTGGATCGTCTCGGCTCGCAGGCTCGCCGCACCCTCCCGCTGCTACTGGCACTTGGAGCGCTGGCCTGTGATCGTGGCCGCTCGAATCCGCCGTCTCCGACGCCGAACCTCGATCCCTCCCCGGCAGCGCCTGCCACGCCCGCGGCGGCGAGCTGCACGCTGTCGCCGGTCGCGCTGCGCTATCCGATGCCCGAGCGCCTCGTCGCGATCGGCGATCTGCACGGCGACCTCGGCGGCATGCGCTCCGCGCTCAAGGCCGCCGGTGCGATCGACGACAAGGACACCTGGATCGGCGGCGCCCTGATGATCGTGCAGACCGGCGACGTACTCGATCGCGGTGACGACGAACAGGCGATGATCGATCTGATCCTCAAGCTCGAGCGCGAAGCGAAGGCCGCCGGTGGGGCGTTCCTCTGGTTGATGGGCAACCACGAGCTGATGAACGCCGCGGGAGACTTTCGCTACGTCACGCCGGGTGCGATGCGCGACTTCGACGATGCGCCCGGGCTCGACACCTCCGCGTGGGCGAAGGTTCCCGAGGGTGCGCGAGGGAGGATCTCGGCGCTCGGCCCCGGCGGCGTCTACGCGAAGAAGCTCGCGCAGCACAACGTGATCGCGATCGTCGGCGACACCGTGTTCTCGCACGCCGGCGTGCTCGCCGAGTGGGCGACGCAGCTCGAGGGCGTCAACCAATCCTCGCGCTGCTGGCTCGACGGCCAGGCCGGCGGTGTCGACAAGCCGGTGGCGGCGTTGACCGGCGACTCGAGCCCGGTGTGGACGCGCGCGTTCGGCGGCGATCCGGTGGACTGCACCTTGGCGAAGGACGCGCTCGCGAAGCTCGGCGTCAAGCGCCAGGTCGTCGGTCACACCGTGCAGGCGTCCGGCATCAACGGCGTCTGTGATGACACGATCTGGCGGATCGACGTCGGCCTCGGCAAGAACTACGGCGGCCCGATCGAGGTGCTCGAGCTCACCCCCGACAAGCCACTGCGCGTCCTCAAGGGCACGCGCTGATCTCGCCGAGGTCTCGCGGGTGCATCGCGTGGTCTCGGCGCGGCTCCGCATTCAACTGATGAAGGGGTCGCCAGCGACATTCCTGGCGCCGCGTTGTCACCAACGCGATCGAAAGAATTTCCAACATTTCCCTTTTTTTTTTTAACCGCACTGCGAGTAGAAGGGAGGTGAGGTCGTCGGGGACGACCCGTTGTTGGTGCAGGTAGTAGGTGTTGAACGTCGAGGCGCGTGGGACGCACCTCGAGCGAGACCGATCTGTTCCTCGAATTCCTCGTCGAGGACTCGGTCGAAAAGGAGTCGGCATGCGGTTCGTCGTGTTGTTGGTAGGTGTTGTATTCGCGATCGTGGTTGCGACAGCGTCGTCACGTGGTGATGGCGAGGTCATCGAGCCGGCCGGTGCGACCGACGAACCGGTGTTCGGGACGCCGATCGAGCCTCTGGCTGGATCGGACGTGCCAGAGCACCAGCCGTTCATGCCGTACGAGTACGGTGGGCCTCGCGCGGCGTGGAGCTACGAGCAACTCACGCCCGAAGAGAAGGTCGCCGCGGACCGCGGCCTGAACGAGGACCAGGCGCAGATCCAGAACGGATACGCCGCAGCCTCGATGGCACTCTCCGTCCAGGCGACGGCGCAACGTGCCGCGCTCCAGCTCGGGGTGGACGAGCCGCTCGACACCACGGGGGTGATCCCGTGATGCGCACGGTCATCGCAGTCACGCTGTCGCTGGCTTTCGGGTGCGCGAGCTCGAGCCCTTCGCTCGACAAGGCCTCGATCGGCAACCTCAGCTTCGGGACTCCGAGCGGATGGTCGAGTCGAGATGTCTCGAGCCCGCAACGCAAGATGTTCGAGTGGTCACCGACCGACAACGAGCGCAAGGAGTCGCTGACGATCATCCGCAGCGATCGACCAGCGATGGCGAAGGCGACGCAGGCGCACCTCCACCACCTGATGCGCGAGGCCCAGCGGGCGATGCCGGGCGCGTCGTTCTCCGCGCCGATCTCGTTCACCACACGCCAAGGATTCCGCGGCGTGCGGATCGAGGGCAGCTTCATGCCGCCGGGATCGGCCGTTCGCTATCACAGGATGCACGCAACGTTCGTGGACGGCAGCGCACTCATCAACGTGCTGTACACGTCTCGCGAGCAGGATCGCGAGAGCTTCGACGCGGTGCTCGACAGCTTCTTCCGGGAGGGTGCGTGATGTTGATGTTGCTCCGAACCGTCATCGTCATCGCGATCACCGGGATGGCCCTGGATGTAGGTGCCGCGGAGATATGCGGAGACGGCGTCGACAATGATGCCAATTCAATGGTTGATGAAGGCTGCTATCCAGGGCTCGTCACCCAGTGCGAGAACCCGCTGTCCTGCGAGGATACCGGCTACGTCGCTCCCAAAGGTGGCGGCCTACACTACTCGTTGCCTCCGGACGTGGCCCCGAGCTCGCCGTTCGGCGTCCCCCTCTCATTTCGTCGCTTCTACATGTCGAAATTCGAACCTGGAGGCGCGGCACCTGCGTACCGCAAGGCCCTCGGCGAGCACTGGGGGCACTCGTACGCGACGTGGCTCGACCGCAACACCGTTCCAAACCCAGACCAGATCGTCGTACACCTACCCCGCGGGCAGGACGTGATGTTCGAGTATGCGAACCCATCACCGGACGGCCTGTGGGAAGAGTTCAAGATCAAGCAGCCGGGCCACCACTACCAGTGGCTGAGGCGTCGCCTGGCGTCGCCGAACGACTATCAGTTGAAGACCCTCACCGGTGAGATCCTCGTCTACAACAGCGGCGGGCGATTGACCGAGCTGTGGGACTCGCTGGCGACGCCGAACAAGACCCTGCTCGTCTACAGCGGCGGACAGCTCGAGACGGTCACGGACGCGACCGGCAAGCGCAGGTTGCAGTTCCTCTACACGAGCAACCAGCTCACGACGGTGCGGTTCCAGGTCTTCACGACCTCGTGGCTCAACAAGCACACGACCACGTACAGCTACACGAGCGGCAACCTGACCGGCGTGACGATCGGCGGCCAAGCTGCCCAGACGAACCTCTACACCTCGAACTTTCTAACGTCGATCCAAGACGCCAACGGCAACACGCTCGTCAACTTCGCCTACGACAGCGCCACGGCAGGCAAGGTCGTTCGCGTCGACACACCGCGCGGAGTGGTCGGCTGGGAGTTCGCCTCGAGTCGATCGAATTGCTCGGGGCAGACCGTCCTCTACTTCCACCGCGCGAACACGACGAGCTGCAACACCGACACCGATTGTGGCACCGGTCACCTGTGCGGCGGCAAGACCGGCGCAGGGTCGACCGGCCAGTGCTTCCGCGGTGCGCGCTGTCTGACCGTGGCGTCGCCTTCGGAGGACGTGATCACGACGGTGTCATCGTTCGCCGGCAACAGCGAGCAGTGTGATGGCGCGTGCCTCGACGCGATCGATCACGTCTGGGACACCACCGCTGGCAAGCTCGATCTCCTCGCCGAGAAGACGCCGGCCGATCCGAGCAGCTACTACACGGTCCAGGCCTTCAACGCGAACGGCCTGCCGCTGCAGATCAGCTACGGCGCGACGGCGGCCGATGGGACGGGCGCGCAACGAAAGATGTTCTTCAGCTACGACTCGACGTTTCCGGGGCGTATCGCGACCACGTACCGCAAGAGTGACTTCCCCGGCGATGCTTGCGATCCGTTGATCAGTGGGAGCTGCGTGACGAGCACCAGCACGTACACGCCAGACGGCAAGCTCGACACCGTCACCGAGCTCGGCAACACCTACTCCACCGCGAGCTACCCGGGCCTCACCAGCTACACGTACGCGACGAACTATGATTACGACGCGAAGGGGCGGCTGGTGCAGATCGACGGGCCTCTCGCGGGTGCGACCGACCTGACGATCTTCGAGTACTGGTCGTCGCCGACCGATCCCCTCGTCGATGGCTTTCTCCAGAACTTCAAGCGTCAGAAGGACGGCTCGAATCTGCTTGTGCAGTCGTCCTTGACGTTCGACTTCTGGGGCAACGCGACCTCGATCAGCGACGTAGACGGCACGATCTCGTGTCAGACGTTCGACGCCGCGCGCGGCTATCTCACCCAGCGCCGCGAGCAGATGGCCGGGCAGCCCGACTGCACCGCGAACGCGGCCGATCTCGTCACCAGCTACCTGCGCGACTCCGCGCTCCGGCTGACCAGGCTCACGCGGCCCGATGGCTCGTGCCTGATCTACGAGTACGACACGCGCGGCCGCTTGCTGAAGACCAAGCGCCGGGACGACTGCAACGCGGCGACGAGCGGCGATCGGCAGGAATACACGTACTCGGACGACGGCCTGGTGATCAAGACCGAGACCTTCGACGCGAGTGGCGTCGTCACCAAGCGACAGGAGCTGACGTATCGCGACAGCCGGCGGCTCGAGAAGATGATCAACCCGGTCAACACCGCCAAGTGGACTGGAATCACCTACACGCCGCGCGGACTCGTCGACACGGTTTCTGCGGTCGACGGCGGCTCCGAGCTCAGCAAGACGTCGTGGACGTACAACGCCGACGCTCGCGTCGGGAGCGAGAAGCGGTACTCGGCACCGGTACCCGGTGGCGGCGTGTTCGATACCTGGAACCTGCTGTTCGATTGGCTCGGCAATCAAGCGTCCGTCACCGACGGCGACAGCAAGACCACCGGCTCCACGCGAGACGACCTTGGTCGACTGGTGTTGCTCGGCAGCCCCGATCTCGGCGGGTACCCGAGCCTCCGCGTCTACGATGGTGCGGGCCGACTCGTGACCCTGAAAGAATCCGTCGGTGGCGCGAGCCCGAAGACGCACAGCTTCTCGTACGACAACCTCGGTCGACCGCTGGTCGCGGACTACGAGACGCCGGTGTGCTTCGACCCCGGCAAGGCCGGCGTGGATATCCCTGAAGTCGTGCGGATCTACGACTGCGTCGGAACCGCAGGCGGATGTACCAGCGGGGCGCCCGTGTGCCCGGCAGGAACCTCGTGTGCGAACCAGAAAGGCCGGTTAGCCTACGTAAAGGTCCGCCTGATGTGCACGACGAGCCAAGACTCCGACGACGATTACACGATCGAGCAGGAGACGTTCTACGGCTACGACGCCGCCGGGCGCGTCACGCACGAGTACATCCAGGATGACGTCGCGCCGTCGCCGAACAACCGCACGGCGTCGCATCAGTACGCGTGGACCAAGAACGGCGCGCTCGCGCAGACCACGCTGCCCTCCGGCGCGGTGCTGGGCGCGACCTTTGGCTCGGCGACGAGCA
>JANNBP010000540.1:0-7242 GCA_031385555.1 Deltaproteobacteria bacterium
GCCTGTTCAGCGGAGCAGGTGGGCTCGACTACGGGTTCGAGGCCGCCGGCTTCGAGACCGCTGTCGCGCTCGAGATGGATCGCGATTGCTGCACCACGCTCCGCGCGAACCGCGATTGGCCGGTGATCGAACGCGACATCATGCAGGTGCCGAGCAGCGAGATCCACGCCACCGGCAAGCTCAAGGTCGGCCAAGCCGCGGTGTTGATCGGTGGCCCACCGTGCCAGCCGTTCTCCAAAGCCGGGTACTGGTCGAGTGGAGACGCGCTCCGGCTCGATGATCCACGCGCGAACACGCTCGGCGCGTACCTCCGCGTTCTGGAAGAAACGCGCCCCCACGCGTTCTTGCTGGAGAACGTCGAAGGGCTCGCCTACCGCGGCAAGGACGAGGGACTGAAGCTGCTCTTTGAAGCTATCCAGATGATCAACCGCCGAACGCGGAGCAAGTACAAACCCGCGTTCCAAGTGCTCAATGCCGCCGACTTCGGCGTGCCGCAGATGCGAAAGCGCGTTCTGATGGTCGGGTTCCGCGATGGCAGCGATCCGATTTTTCCAACGCCGACACACAACGAGGCTCCGGAGCCGAATTTGTTCACGGCGCTCGAGCCGCATCGCACAGCTTGGGATGCGATCGCCGACGTGACGCCAGATTCGGCAGAAGCGCTCGCGATGACCGGACGATGGGCCGACCTGCTGCCGTCGATTCCGGAAGGGAACAACTACCTCTGGCACACTGATCGGATGGGCGGCCTTCCGCTGTTCGGTTGGCGTCGACGCTACTGGTCGTTTCTGCTGAAGCTCGCGAAGGCCCAGCCGTCGTGGACGATCCAAGCGCAGCCAGGCCCGGCAATCGGCCCGTTCCACTGGAACAACCGCCGCCTGTCGATGCGCGAGCTGTGCCGCATCCAGACGTTCCCTGATGATGTGAACATCCAGGGCAGTCGCATCGCCGTTCAGCGCCAGGTGGGAAACGCCGTGCCGTCATTGCTCGGCGAGGTGATCGCCGGAGCAATCAAAGCGCAGGCATTGGGCTCCAAGAACAAGCAGCTGCGGCTGCTACCGCCGAACCGGTCGCCGGCTCCACCACCCGAGCCCACGGCGAGCGTTCCGCGCAAATTCCGGAAGTTGGTCGGCGAGCACGCGGCGCATCCCGGGACGAAACAGGGATACGGGGCTGCACGCCGCGAGCAGATGCTGGATCAATAGAAATTCGACCTCGAGAGTGATATCGGGCGTCCCGCTCCTGACCGTATGCCCCGCACATATGCCTGGACGATGATGAGGTCGTCGAAGGGATCGAACGTTGTGACGGTCATCACCGAGAGTGCCACAAAGGATCTACGTCGCCCTTGATGAGCTTCCCTGTGAAGAAGCACCCCACCGAACACCGGTTCGCCGCGTGCAGCTCCTTCATCGTGGCGTCGCCGCGTTGCGCTCCGTGAAGGTCCCGATGAAGTCAGCGGTAAACGCAAAGTCGGTCCGGCTACTTCGCGCGATGTTGGCGAGGACTACCCACCGGTCAGGATAGCGCTCGCAGATCTCGTGCCAGGTGAGGCGCTCGAGGGGCTCCGTGGCGAGATCGGACCTCAGGGATCCTCTCCGCCGTGTACGCGAACACCGCGAAGTCGCCATCGCGCTGCACCGCGACGGTGCGGCATCGACGATCGGCTGGGCGCCGGACCTGAGGTGCATGAAGATCCGCGACGACAGAGGAACGGCGTGAGCGCACGCACGGCCTGCGAATCCGAAGTCGACTACTCTGCGACGCTCACGAAGTAGCGAAGCTCACCGTTGCTGCGCTCGTACGGCTTCTCCTGCCCGTCCGTGAGGACCGTCGGGCAGAGGTTCTTCACGAGCTCGATCCCGGCGGACGTGAGGAAGTTGCGCGTGAGGTTCAGCGTCTTCAGGTGCGCCAGCCCAGCCGCCGATTCGGCGAGGAACTTCGCACCTTCGTCGGTCATCGCGCCGAGCGAGAGGTCGAGCGTCTCGAGGCCTTGATGACCTTCGCGTTGCCGACGAGCCGCGCGATCTCGTTGGCGAACATGCTGTTCTTGAGACCGAGGTAGCGGAGCTTCGTGAGGTCGCTGCGATCGAGGAGCGGCGTGACGTCGTCGACCGTCGCGTTGCCGCCGTAGTTCGGATCGCCGTAGTAGATCTCGAGGTGCTGGATGTTGGGGATCTGCGCCGTCGCGATGCCGCGGGCACACGACGGGCTCATGCCACCGGTGACGAACACCGCGCGCTCGAGCGCCGGTGCGTTCAGCTGACCGGGCTCGCCCACTTCGAGCTCGCCGGTCTCGATCTCGAGCGTCTTCAGGTGCGGGACGCTCGGCCACAGCCCCGCGAGACTGCCGACGTGGTGCCAGCTGATCTGGTCGATGTTGTCGCCGAGCGTGAGCTTGCGGATCGTCGGTGGTGCCTTCTCGGCAAGCTTGTCGATCAAGGGCTGGAGGTTGTCGTCGTTCAGGTTGCCGTTGCCGTGAAACGCAACCTCGACGATGTAGCGCCCCGAGGGATGGTCGAGGACCTGATCGAGGATCTCGGTGAGCGTGCTCTCGAGCTTCTTCGGCTCCTGATCCTCGTCGTGCGAGAGCCGGAGGAAGTGGATGAACCCGTTCCGCCAGCGGAACGCCTGCGTGTGGATCTGCTGCCACGCCTCTTCTTGTTCGGGCGTGCGCAGGCTCGACACGCTGTTGCTGCCGCCCTCGTCGTAGACGAGCTTGTGCTCGGCGAGCGGACCGAGAAAGTAGGCCTCGTGCTCGGCGAGGAGTGCCTCGGCCGCCTCTTCCTTGCCCGAGAGCTGCAGCGACATCAACTCGCCGCGCGGGTCGCCCTGCTGCTGGAGCCAATCGGCGAACACGACATAGGGATCGCGATCGAGCGGATTGGCCGCGATCGCTGCTTCGAGGTCAGGGTTCCGTGCGTCGACCATGGTCGGCACGATAACGCCAATCGCACGCTGGCTGCACCACAGGCCGCACACGAGTGAGTGGCCGATACCAGGTCAGTGACAACGTCCGCGTCACCGCACAGTCCGTCGCCGCGAAAACTGGCCACGAAGCGATCTTGCCGAGGCGGCTCCCGCCCTCGAGCAGGACGGTTTCACCGCAGTCCACGAGCTCGAGTCCGACCAGGCGCTCGACGAGAGCGCGACCTGTAACCGCAAGCAACATGCCCGTCGACGCCTACGCCAGGCCTGGCTATGCTTGGCGCCATGAGCGTCCAGGCCCAAACGATTCTCGAGCAAGCGCTCCGCCTGTCGGCAGACGAGCGGGCGAACCTCGCTGACGCGCTTCAGCGCTCCCTCGAAGAGGGCGGCGCATCGAATCTACCGCCCGAAGAAGTCGCCCGCCTGTGGAACGAGGAGATCGAGCGCCGTCTGGCCCGCGCTCACGAGCGCGTGGCACGCGGAGAGCCGACGGGCCGCACAGCCGACGAGGTCTACGCCGATGCGGAGGCCAAGATCCATGCGATGCGCGCGTCGCGTGGACGCTGATGAAGAAGGTCCGGTACGAGGACGCTGCCGATGAAGAGTTGATCGACGAGATCGTCCGCTACGAGCTGCGGCGCGAGGGCTTGGGCACCGAGTTTCTAAACGCGGTTCGCGAGGCGGTTCGGCTCCTCACCCAGAACCCCGGCGCGTGGCAAGCCTCCGAGCACGGACGCGATGTCCGCCGTTTCGTGATGGATCGGTTCCCCTTCACGATCGTCTACAGCGAGCTCGCCGACGAAATCCTGGTCATCGCGATCGCGCATGCGAGCCGCGAACCGGGCTATTGGCGCACACGCCGATAGCACGTGAACGTCTGTCTCGATCGCGACGCCGCGTTCTGGTAGATCCGACCCGATGCTCGCCGCGTCCAACACGTACTGCGAACGACTCGGGATCTCTGTCCCGTCCCTCACCGCGGTTCAAGCCCACCCCGAAGCGAACACGTACGCGCTCCTGATCGTGACCCTCTTGGAGCACGGGCAGCCGATGACGCTCGCCGACGTTGCCCAGAAGTTCGAGGCCGCCGGCGTCGTGTCACACGTCGACGATGCGTACTTCTCCCTCAAGCTGTGTCGACCCGCCCGACCTCCGGTCTACCGCGATGGTGATCTCTACGCCCTCGATCCGCATGATCACGAGCTCGACAGATGGGCGTTCCGGCCTCCGGCCTCCGCGTGTCCCGATGCGAGAGCCGGCGCCTCTTCGTCCGAGGCCTCCAGCGACACAGCGCCTGAGCGTCGACGAACTCGACGAGGCCTGGCGCAACGACGCAAACCTGATGAGCTGGTCGGCGCAACGGATCGCCCTCGCGGTGCTGGACGCGCATGATTTTCCGATGGCTGCGGACAACGTCGTCGCGTTCGTTTCGGGTCGTACGAGTTGGCACAAACTCACGGCAGGGCCAACCACGTTCCGGAGGTCCGGGGCAGCCGTGGCCGTCACTGCGAACGATACGTGGTCGATCGTGCCTGGCGCGGCGGAGGTCATCATGGCGCGGGACGGCGTGCGAGATGCAATCGATCGCATTCGGCGCTGGCCGGTTCGTTCGACCGCCGAAGAAATCAACTCGAGCAGCGACGCATACGAGCGCCGCCGCCGGGCCCACGCCGCCGAGCTCGCGACACTCCGGCGCGTGATCGTGCATGCGTTTCCGGCGCGTTCACCGTCGGCGGTCGTGCTCGTCGATCTCGATCGCCGCGAGCTGACCACGCTGATCGGCGATCAACTCTCCCAGGTCGGTCCGCTCCTGCAACCGTTCGACGTGCTTGCCGGCGTGGACATCAGGACGACGTTGCGGGGCCTCGGGATCGATCCCGCCGAGCGCCGACTCGCGGAGCTCGGACCGCCCCAGAAGTCGGTCGGCTTCACCACCACGAAGCGCACCCTGAAGATCACGACCGCGATGCTGATCCAAGGATCCTGCGGGATCAGCCGGCCGCTCGGCACGCTCAAGCAGCTCCGGGCGTACGTGGCCAACGGCCAACGCGCCAAGCTCCAAGCGCGACTCGAAGCCGATGCGAAGGCGCTCTACGCGCTGCACGAGTATGGAAGGGTTCACGGTTGTGTTCGTCTGCGATGGGGATCTCTGGATCAGATGTTCCCGGTTCCGTGGCACCACCGCGACGAACCGACGCTCTATCACCTTCGACGCGAGGCGTTCGACTTGTCGATAGGGATCGTGGCCGTCGTCGGCTCGGCGCCCGAATGGGACGCGGAGCCGTGGTCTCGCGCACGTCGGCTTGAAGTCGTTCGGGGAGAGCGCCAACATGATCTGATGCTGTTCGATGAGCTCGGCCGTTACGTGGACGATCGGGACGTCCAACTCGCGCGGCTCGAGACTGTGGTCAACTGATTCCCGATCCGGCAGAGCCCTCGACCAAGCACCACCTCGGGGAGTACGCCGAGATCGTCGGGTCCGGCCCGATCGGCGGCACCACAACAGCGCGGATGTTCGTGCCTACACACGCCTCGAGGTCACCGCGGAAAAGCTGCGCTGCATCCTGCAGCGATTCCAGTGCCGAGATCTCTTGGATCTAAGCCTCCTCTTCGAGGACGGTGTCGATCCTGTCGATGCGGCGACGCTCTTCTCGAGGAAGGCCGCCCATCGCAAGCTAGACCCGACCAGTTTCGAGCGCGTGTTCGAGGAACGCATGCCGCGATACAAGAAGGCCTGGGAGAAGGAACTCGAGCACTACCTCTCCGAGGCACCGCACTTCGACGAGCTCGAACGCGGCGTCCGTCGAGCCCTGCGCAAGACGAACCTGATTGGCTGAGGGAGGAGCGGTCGGCACACTTCAACCTCCCCTGCACCATCTCGACCATGCCGATCATTGTTGCTTGCAACACCGGTCACCTGCCCGACTTGAAATGACCAGACATCCCGACGATCCGCTGCTTCACGGGTCCCCCACGGTTTGCGCAGGCAGTGAGCGTCACAACCCGTGTGAGCTGCAGAACGCACATCGAGACCACCCTCGACTTTCTAGCCTTCGATCGCCGAGCAAGTTCATCCTCACGCTTCAGTTCGTGGGCGCAAGGTGATCCAGCGTCTCCATCCAACCGTTGAGCGACGCCTTCAGCCGGCGGACCAACGCAGCGAGTTGATCGCGTGAGGCTCGGGCTCCGCTTCGATGTTGTCGGGATGGACCGTCGCCGACACGCTCGGTCATAGCGTCGCGCTCTGTGCGCAGCGATCTCCCTCGCTCGGTCGTGCGAGTCTCTGCGCTGATGACGTACGACGAGTTCAAGCAAGTGTGGATCTGGGCTCTCAGGGAATCGACCCTACCGATCGTCGGCGTCGATCCTGTCGACGAGATGTTCGACCTGAGATCAACCGACCGGATCTGCAAGTCCGCGGTCGAGCCGTTCGGAGGGCAGCACGCGGAGCCCTTTCACGTCACGGCTGCGCTCGAGTTCCGATGGGACGCGCTCCATGTCGCTCGCACCGTGACGAACGAAGGGGACATGCTCGAGTGGCTGCTCGGTCCGGACAGGCGGGAGACCAAGACCAAGCGCCCGTGGCTTCGCGTCGACGTAACGCTGCGAGCTTCGACCCAGTGGGGGAAGGAGATCCCCTTGCCGCCTCCGTCGGTGTGGGTGAGGTGGGCTCGCGAGACCATGATGCGACTCGAGGGCGTCGAGGCCATCGTGCCGGACGAGCCAGTGCGCGAAGGGAAACGCGGCCCCGAGATCCTCGCGTGGCAGGGCGAGCCTGAAGCGCACGTGCTCTGCTCGCCGGATGGGGTACTGAGGCTGCGTGGCGTCGAGCTTGCGACCTGGCAGGCGGTCGAGACGCCGCGGAGACGGGACGACTCTGAGCGGCGACCCGACAAGCCGCCCGACGAGCAACTCGTGGCGATGTTCAAGCGACTCAGAGTAGCGATGAATGCGTGGATGGAAGCGCTGGACCACTTGAGCCCGTCGAACTGAGCTGGGCGTTGAAACGGATCATCACCGATTGACGGCCTGCGTGCTCTCGGTCTACCGCAAGGTGATGCCGGCGAAGAAACAACAGCAGCCCGAGGAAACGCTGGTCGAGATCCAGCGTCGGGCCGCCGCAGGCAAGAGCCTCAGCTCGGGGGTCAACCGTGGCTTCAGCGGCGGCCTAAGAGAGATCCACTTCGCGGCGGGTTCGTGATCCACCGCGGCACCTGATCACCGGCGGGATCGTGACCCACCGACCAGCGGAGACTGGCGAGCGGCGCACTGTCGGCCATGGGCCGTCGCTGCACCGAGTGTCGAAGGATGTTC
>JANNBP010000552.1:0-16351 GCA_031385555.1 Deltaproteobacteria bacterium
CCGTTGCATGGGCTCGGGCCGCGTCGCAAGCCAGCTGACGAGCATCGCAGCTGCCGCCGTGGCAGGGTTGCCGGATCCCCCCCCCCGCGGCCGCCGCAATGCTCTACAGCTGGCTCACGACGCTGCCCGAGCCCACACAACCGAGCGAGTCCACGGAACCGGTCGCGACGGTCGCGACGGCACCGGTCGCGATCCACCGGGGCACGGTACACGCCGACGGCAACGCTCACTATTCGCTCGTCGGCACGCAACCCGACGAGATCGTGCGCCTGCGCGACGGCACGATCCTGATCGAGGTCGCACCGCTTCACGCGGGCGAACGATTTCGCGTGATCGTCGGTGACGCCGAGGTCGAGGTCCGAGGCACCGCGTTCGAGGTCGTCGCCTCCGCGGATCACCTGAGCGCCGTTCGCGTTCGCCACGGTCGCGTCGACGTGCGCCATGGGAATCACGCGGCGATCTCGCTCGGGGCGGGTGATGTCTGGCAGGAGCCGCGAGTCCCTGAACCGCCACCTGTCGTCGTGCGAGCTCCACCTCGTCCTCCCAAGGTCGCGACACCGCAACCTCCGGCACCGGTACCCTCGGCATCGGACCTCGCATTTCAGGAAGGCATCGCAGCGCTCCGCGCTGGCGAGACGAAGACCGCGGCGAGTGCGTTCGAACGTGCCATCGCCTCGAACGGGGGGGCGCTCGTCGAGGACTCGCGGTTCTGGCTCGCCGTTGCCCGAGCCCGCAGTGGACAGCCGACGGCCGCCATCCGTGGATTCGAGGACTTCTTGGCACTTCATCCGCGATCGGCTCGCGCAGGCAAGGCCTCGGCGATGCTTGGATGGGTGCTCCTCGAGACCAACGATCTCGAGGGTGCGAAGCGACGGTTCGACGCCGCCGTGACGGATCCTGCGCCCGAAGTTCGCGCGAGCGCGGCGGCGGGGCTCGACGAGGTCGCACAGCGGCGCTCGAGCCCGTAGGTCACCCGTCGAGGATCAGAGCACGACGCGGAGCTGACCGGGCACCGAGATCACGACGTTGATGTACTGGCCCTGCACGAGGTGCGGCGTGCCGTCGACCTCGATCTTCTTGCCGACGAACTTCGCTGGCGAACCGCCGAGCTGGTTCCACAACGCCTTCGGGATCAACACCGAGATCATCTTGTAGTTCTTGAGCTGCCGCTCGCCGATCTGGAGGAACGCGGTCTCGCTATCCATCATTCCGCCGTGCAGCACGGTGCCACGCAGCGTGGCGGCGACGTTGAGCGCCTTCTCGACCGCGGCCTCGTCGTGCGCGTCGACGGCGATCAGCGACAGCGTCGAGAACTTCCACGCGTACGTGCTCGGCTTGCCCTTCCAGCTCCCCGACACCGTCACGTGGTAGGTGGTCTTCGGCGCGAGCGGCACCTTCGGGATCAAGCAGATCACGCCGTACTGACCGAACGACGTCGCCGGATGCTCGGGATCCGAGAGATAGAACGGCACGTCCTTTCCCCCGGCCGTCAGCTTCGCGGTCACGCGCGTCACGTTGTCGAAGGGCGGGAACTGGATGGTGATCGGATAGCCCGCACGACCACCACCGGGGATCGGGTTCGGCACCTCGTTGCCGAAGTCGAGCGGGAGGTCGGTCTGGTTGTCAGCGGGATAGGCGACCGGCCACGGCGGAGCCATCGCCGGATCGGTCCGGTTGACGAACATCAGCGCCGCCATGAACGAGCCGTCGGGCAGCTTCGCGTAGCCGACGCCGATCTTGCCGAGCGTCGGATCCATGATCGGCCGCCGGTGATAGAGGCCCGACATCCAGCCGTCGACGGCGACGCCGAGATCCGAGACGCCGGGGAACAGGTCAGCGGACTTGCCGCACTTCGCCCCGTCGGGCGTCGCACCGGGCAAGTTCGGGCGCTGCGTGTGCGCGTTGAGCCCGGCCATCGCGTCGGTGTCCTTGTTCAGCCGCATGTACTCCGCGTGCTCCATGCAGCCCTTGCTCAGTGCGGGATCGAGCGCGACCGGAGGCAGGTTCGCCGCCGCGCGATAGCGGTCGACGATGGACTTCACCCGCTGTTCGGGTGTGATGGGCGCACGCACTCCAGGATCGGCAGGTTCGGCGCGGGGCTGCGAGGGCGCCGCCGGATCGGCGTGGGCGGCACAAGCAACGAGCGCGACCAGCAGGACACTGCGCATGGTCCTACGACGTTACCCCGTTTCCAGATCTTCAACGCGATTGGTTGAGCGTCAGCCAGTACGTGCCGAGCTGCTGCACCGCCTGGACGAACGCCTCGAATCCCACCGGCTTGCAGACGTAGCTGTTCGCACCGAGCTGGAGGCTCTCGACGACATCGCGGTCCTGTCCCGAGGAGGTCAGCATGACGACCGGCGTCTTGCGCAACGCCACGTCGCCCCGGATCGCCCGCAGCACGCCGAGGCCGTCGATCTTCGGCAGGTCGAGATCGAGCAGGATCAGCTTCGGCTCGAGTGAGGCATCACTCTCCGCGTGACTGCCGCGGCGATACAACCAGTCGAGCGCTTCGGCACCGTCGCGGACGACGACGACCGGGCACGCGTGCCCGAGGGTCTTGAGTGCGCGCAACGTGAGCAACTCGTCGTCGGCGTTGTCCTCGACGACGAGGATAACTTTGGTTCGCATGTTACAACGTGAAGTAGAAGGTGGCTCCGGATCCTGGCGCAGCCTGCGCCCAGATCTTGCCGCCGTGGCGGCGAATCACGCGGTGAACGGTCGCGAGGCCGATCCCGGTCCCCTCGAACTCGCGACTCGAGTGCAGGCGCTTGAAGGGTCGAAACAGTTGCGCCGCGTAGGCCATGTCGAACCCCGCGCCGTTGTCGCGCACGAAGTACGTCGGCCCGGCCTCGGTGGTCGTCAGGCCGACCTCGATCCGTGGCTGGGCGACCCGCGCGCTGAACTTGAACGCGTTGCCGACGAGGTTCTGGATCACCGATCGCATCAGCACCGGATCGGCGCGCACGCGCAAGCCATCCTCGATCCGCACGTCGATGGCACCCGGCAGCTGGGCCACCGCATCGCGCGCGAGCTTGCCGAGGTCGATGGTCTCGTACTCGAGCTCGTGCGTCGAGATCTGTGAGAGCGCGAGCAAGCCGTCGATCAGCTCTCCCATCCGCTTCGCCGCCGTCGAGATCCGCGAGATCGCCACGTGGGCGTCGGGCTCGAGCTTGTCCCCATAGTCCTCGCGCAGCACGTTCGCGAACCCATCCATCGCCCGGAGCGGAGCGCGGAGGTCGTGGGCGACCGAGTAGCTGAATGCCTCGAGCTCGACGTTCGCCGCTTCCGCAGCATCCTTCGCGCGCCCCAGGATCTCGGACTCCGCGGCTCGCTTGCGCTCGGTGATGTCGCGGATGTAGCCGGTGAACATCGGATCGCCGTCGCTGTCGATCCGCAGCACCGCGATCTCCGCCGGGAACTCACGCCCGTCGCGATGCCGCGCCGACAACTCGACGCGGGTGCCGAGCGTACGCGGTTTGCCGGTCGACAGGTACCGCGACAAGCCGTGCGTATGCCCCGCTCGCAGGTGCGGCGGGATCAGCGTCTCGGCGAGGGAGCGTCCGAGCACCTCGGCCCGCGTGTACCCGAACAGCTGCTCGGCCGCCGGGTTGAAATCGACGATCGCGCCGGCGTGATCCATCACGATGATCGCGTCGAGCGCGGCCTGCATGACCGCCCGCGACCGCGCCTCCGCCTCGCGCCGCGCGGCATCCGCCCGACGCCGCTCCGTGACGTCGAGGTTGACGCCCATCAACATGGTCGGGGTGCCGTCGGCGCTGCGGAAGGCCTGAAAGCGAGCGAACACCGTGTGCACGCTCCCGTCGCGCCACACGACGCGCCACTCACCTTCGACGGGATCGTGCGACTTCACCGCTTCCGCGACGAGGTCGAACGCCATCGCACGATCGTCGGGGTGGATCAGCCGCTCGGTCGACTCGGTCATCGTCGCATGCTCACCAGGAGCAAGGCCGTACATCGCCTCGAGCTCGGCCGACCACACGTGCGTGCCGGTCACCAGGTTCCATTCGAAGATGCCGATCCGCGCCGCCTGTCCCGCGAGCCGCAAGCGCTCCTCGCTGTTCATCAGCCGCTCGGCGAGCGTGCGGAGGTCGGTCTCGTCCTTGTACGTCGCACCGACATACTGGAGCTCGCCATCGGGCCGGTGTAGCGGAAACAGCGTCACCGAGATCGCGATCCGCTTGCCCTCCGACACCGCGACGTTGGTCAGCTGCCGGGGGTCGAACCAGAACGTCGGTAGCTGCACGGTCTCGCCGGCGAAGGCACGCTCGACCAGCGGCAACAGCCCGTGCTGGCGAAGCAGGTTGTCCTCGAGCACGCGATACTCCGGCGGCGGCTCGGCGCCGAACAGCGCGAGGAACGCACGGTTGGTGAGCAGCGGGGAGCCATCGCGATTCCACACCGCGAAGCCCACCGGCGCGTGCGCGAACAGGTTGATCAGGAAGGCTGTCGGATCTGCGAGGGTTCGCAGCCGCTCTTCCAGCCTCGAGTGATCGTGCAAGCTCATGTGAATCTCGTCGTCGATCGTACGGCCGGACCAATCTAGCCCATTCGCCAGCGCCCGACGGCGTGCGGACCTGCTAAGAACCCCTGGTGTCGACCGTGCTCGACGGCCCGCTATTGAGAGAGCGGTACCGGCTCGGGCCGAGGCTCGGCAAGGGTTCGCAGGGCGAGCTGTTCCTCGCGCGCGACGAGTGGGTGAAGGGCGACGACAAGGAGCGGCTCGTCGTCGTCAAGCGCCTCAAGCCGCGCGGTACGTGGAAGTCCTTCGAGCTGTTCGAGCGCGAGGCCAAGGTGCTGTCGCAGCTCCGCCACGCCGGCGTGCCTCGCCACCTCGCGAACTTCGAGGATCCGCCGGGCACGTTCAACCTCGTGATGGAGCGCGCGCCGGGGGAGAACCTGCGCGAGATCACGGATCGCCGGAGGCTGTCGCAGACCGAAGTGCGCGACGTCCTGCTCCGCACGCTCGAGATCCTCGACTACCTCCACACGCGCTCCCCGGTCGTCATCCATCGCGACATCAAGCCGTCGAACCTCCTGCGCGCGCCCGACGGTCGGGTCTCGCTCGTCGATTTCGGCGGCGTGCTCGATGCCGCACGCGAGAAGGGCGGCTCGACGGTGGTCGGCACGTTCGGCTACATGGCTCCCGAGCAACTCCACGGCGAGGCCACGCCGGCGACGGATCTCTACGCGCTCGGCGCCACGATCGTCTCCCTGCTCGGCGGGATCGAGCCCGAGGACGTGCCGCGCAAGGGTCTGCAGATGGATCTCGAGCGGCACCTCCCGTCGATCGATCCCGGGCTGCGAGACACGCTCACGGCGATGACCGACCCGGATCCCGAGCAGCGTCCGCAGCGCGCCCGCGACGTCATCGCGCTGCTCGCGAAAGCCCCGCGACCAAAGAAGAAGACGGGCCCGCCCGAGCAGATCGTGGCCCTCGAGCGATCGCGATCGGCCCTGCCCGCGCGCCAGCTGTTCTCCGACATCGGCGAGCCCATGGGCACGCTGCTCCGGTTCGGCGTGCTCGGCTTCGGCGCCGGCGGCTGGCTCGGGATGACGGCGATCCGGTTCTCGCTCGGGCTCACGATCTCGATCCTCGCGGTCCTCGCATTTCCCGCGTTCAAGCGCGTGGTCGGCGTCGGGCGCGAGCTCGATTCGATGCTGGTCGAGGGCCAGAGTGGGTTCACCGACATGATCCGTGGTGCGATGGCGCGCAAGAGGAACGAATGACGGCACGGTTGATCACGATCCCGTTCTCCCACTATTGCGAGAAGGCGCGCTGGGCACTCGACCACGCCGGCGTCGCCTACGAAGAAGACGGCCACCTGCCGGCGTTCAGCTACGCCGCGACCCTGCGCGCCGGCGCGAAGCGCACCGTGCCCGCGCTGATCGACGGCAAGACCGTGATCCCGGACTCGACGCCGATCATCGCGTACGCCGATCAGCACCGCCCCGGTTCGCTGTACCCGTCGAATCCGCAGGATCGCGAGGACGTGCTCGGGATCGAAGACGAGCTCGATCGCAACCTCGGTCCGGCGACGCGCCGGTGGGCGTACTTCCACTTGCTCGATCGCAAGGACCTCGACCACATCCTGCTCGCGAACGTGCCGCGCTGGGAGCAGCTCGCGTTCAAGGCGAGCCGGCCGGCCGCGATGCTGTTCCTCAAGCGCAGCCTCAAGATCAACGCGGAGGGTGCCGAGCGCTCGCGCCAGAAGATCGACGAGGCGTTCCAGAACGTCGGCGGCCTGCTCGGCGATGGACGCCGCTACCTGATCGGCGATCGCTTCAGCGTCGCGGATCTGACCTTTGCTGCCCTCGCCGCACCGATCCTCGCACCGCCGCAGTACGGCGCGACCCTACCGCCGCTCGCCGCCTTCCCGCCGGGCGCACGCGAGCAACTCGAGACCTGGCGCCGCTCTCCACCGGGTCAGTTCGCGCTACGGATCTACGCCGAGCACCGCCGGCAACCGGGCTAGGCATCGCGGGATGCGCTCTCGTCGGGTGACTAGCGACGGCCATGTCTGGGGAGCACCTCGATCGGCTACGCGCTCGAGGCCACGCGGGCCGTCAAGGCCGCCGAGATCGTCCCGCGATCGCGTGCCATCCGAGGCGCCCCTCATTCGCCTGGCCTTCAGTTCGACTGCCACATCACCATCGCAGCTCGATGATGCGTGTCCAGGGAGTGCGCGTGATGGGTTCAGGCCGCGTGCAGTGTGAACAGCGCGACCTCGGCGCTGGTGCCCTCACCGACGCGCCGGGTGATGCCCGAGAAGCCGATGCCGGGCGTGACGTACATCTGCGTCGCCTTGGTACCCGCGAGGTCGTACATGCCGCGGCGATAGCGCAGGCCGACCTGCTTCATGATCCGGTCGGTGATGCCCTTGATGAAGATCTGACCGCCGTGGGTGTGCCCGCTGAGCACCAGATCCGCGCCCCGCTTGGCCACGTCGGGCCCGCGATCCGGTCCGTGGCACAGCACGATCCGCGGCAGGTGCTCCGGCGCACCGGCGAACGCAGCGTCGAGATCGTCGTGGCGGGTCACCGGATCGTCGACCCCGACGATCGGGAGCGGGGCGCCGCGGACGTTCGCGACCGTGGTCTGGTTGCGGAGCACCTCGTAGCCGTTGCGCTCCAGCACCGTCCGCACGCCGGAGCCCCACACGAAATAATCGTGGTTGCCGAGCACCGCGAGCACGCGAGGTGCCTTCAGCCCGGCGAGCTGCTCCTCGGCCAGCTCGACCTCCTGCCGCTTCCAGCATACGTAATCGCCCGTCAGCACGATCAGATCGGGCTGCGCGGCGTTGGCGGCGGTGATCGCGGCGCGGATGTGCGATGCGGGAGTCAGGTTGCCGACGTGAATGTCGGAGAGCTGGGCGATGCGGACGCCTTCGTGCCGGGGATCGAGCCCGACCACGAAAACATCGTGTTCGGCGATCTTCGGTGGAATAGGACTTGGCACCCGCGAACTCTGGGTTGGGCCCCTCGCTTTGGCAATTCGATCAGCCGCGCGAAGTTCTACGCACTCGCGTAGATCGCTTTGCACAAGAGGGGTTTGCCTGGCAGCATTGCACCCAATGGCCGCTGCGCGCGTGAGCCCCGGTGATGCTCGTATCCCGTGCCCGATGTGTGGTGGTCTGATCCACCCCATCGCCGGCAAGTGCAAGCACTGCAAAGGTGACCTCGCCGGCGTGCGCGGTGGTCGGCCTGCGGCAGCGCAAGCCCTGCCGTCGATCATCGCCACCAACAGTGCGGCGTTGAATGCGTCTACCAACGGACACGCGAGCAGCTACGCGCCGCCCGGCCTGTCGCCGAACGGCGCGAGCACCAACGGCCTCAACGGCACCAACGGTAGCGGTCACAGCAACGGCCACAGCGCGTACACACCGATTCCGATGGCCGCGCAGCACGTCGCGATGCCGATGCAGCTCGCGCGGCAGTACGAGGAGCACGCAGGTCCGTCGATCCTGCCGCCTCGCCCGACGGGTCGCATGCCTCAGGCGGCGAGTCCTCGCACCGCGTGGTGGAAGAGCTGGCCGCTGATCGTGATCGTGCTCGCCGTCCTCGCGATCGTCACCGCCGTCGTGTTGATGGTGTGGCCGCCCGGGAAGTCCGCCGCCGCGGAAGGCGAGCCGACGAAGGCAAACAAGATGCTCCCGACGCCGGAGCGCATGGAGACCAACCCGCTGCCGCCCAAGGATCAACCACCCGCGAAGTCCGGAGATCCGTGGAACGATAACAACCAGCCCGGCGCGAGGATCGACATCCCCGACGATCCGGACGATGACCTCGCCGGCGGCACGCCCACCCCCCCGCCTCCCCCGCCGGGCCGCCCCTCGACGGGGCGCTCGTCGATCACCGGCAGCGGCGCCGTGATGCTCGAGGTCTCGCTGCACTTCTGCGATCGCGCCGCGACGTGCTCCAACGACGACCTGCTCAAGGCGCTGTGCGATCAGACCAAGAGCAGCATGAAGCTGTTCGACGTCCAGCCGCCGACGTCGTGTGCCTCGCGCACGCGCTGCCTCCAGCACGTCGACACGCTCGACTGCACCGTCGACTTCTCGATGTCGGGGCTCACGCAGCTGACCACCAAGGTCCAGGACTGCGTCGAAGCCGTCACGCGCTGCTGAGTTGCGGTAGCGTGCGGGCATGCTCCGCATGCTGTTGATCGCAATGCTCGCCGCCTGTGGGGGCAAGCCCGCCGCCCAGGCCCCCTCGAACACCGCAACGGGCTCGGTTGCGCCGCCCACCGCCGCGCCCACGGACGACTTGTGTGGTGCGCAGAAGTCGTGCGCGGCCTGCTTGTCCTCGGCGAGCCCGGATCCGGAGAAGGGCTCGTGCCAGTGGGATACCGGCAAGCAGACGTGTCAGGTCGCCTGCGATCCGAGCACCCGAAACTGCGTGCTGGTCGGCGCGCGGACCCTCAAGCCAGCAGACGTCGCCGAGGTCTGCGCGAACGCGAAGCCGGTCGCTCCGTGAACATCCCGTTCGAGATCTATCGCTCGCCGAAGACCATGCGCGCGCGCATCGAAGACCTGCGCCGCGACGGCCGCAAGATCGCGGTCGTGCCGACGATGGGTGCGCTGCACGAGGGCCATCTCCAGTTGTTGCGCGTCGCCCGCGCGAAGGCCGACGTCGTGATCCTGACGATCTTCGTCAACCCGACCCAGTTCGGGCCCACCGAGGATCTGTCTCGCTACCCGCGCGACGAGGCCGGCGATCTCGCGAAGGCGAGGACCTGCGGGATCGACCTCGCGTACTGCCCCGACGTGGCGAGCATGTATCCGGCGGGTGCGCAGACCTTCATCGAGGTCCGCGAGCTCCAGCAGCCGCTGTGCGGAGCGAGCCGTCCGGGTCACTTCGCGGGTGTCGCGACGGTGGTGGCGAAGCTGTTCCACGCCACGCTGCCGCACGTCGCGGTGTTCGGCGAGAAGGACTATCAGCAGCTCGCGATCCTTCGCCGGATGGTGCGCGATCTCGACTTCGACATCGAGATCGCGAGCGTGCCGATCATCCGCGAGACCGATGGCCTCGCGCTGTCGTCGCGCAACATGTACCTGTCCGCGGACCAGCGTGCCGCGGCGCTGTCGCTGTCCCAGGGGCTCGCCGCCGCCGAAGCGTTGGCGAACGCAGGGGAGAAGACCGCGGTGAAGATCCTCGCGGCAGCGCGTGCGCCGATCGAGGCCCAGGCGCTCGCGCGGATCGACTACGTCGAGCTGCGCGATGCGACGGAGCTGACCACCGTCGAGACGCTCGTCAAGCCCGCCGTGCTCGCGATGGCCGTGGTCGTCGGCACCACGCGCTTGATCGACAATCGCGTGCTGAGCCGGTAACGGAACTTCCTCTACTCGAACGGAGGAACCGGTCGTCAAGTCCCTACCGGTTTCGGACGCAGTCGCGCAGCAACACGATCCTGATCCCGCACTCGCCCGGCAACCTCGCGAACCTGACCGATCAGATCCGCAACGCGATGATCGAGGGCGACCAGGTCAGCGAAGCGAAGACGACGGGTGACCAGGTCGGTCACAACGGGCACAGCAACGGCCACAACGGCCACGCCTGACCTCGAGGGCTGGCGTAGCATCGCCGGGTGCGGCGCTACGCGGCCCTGTTCGTCGTTGCAGCGCTGATCGGCGGTCTCGCGTGGTGGCGATGTCGTGGCGCCGCGACGACAACCACCGTGGCGATGGGCGATGCAGGCGCGATCCCGAGCGCGCTCCGCCGCCCTCGCCCGCCGGTCGAGCTCTCCGCGTTGTCGCGTGCGACGATCGCGGGCACCGTGACCGCTGCCGGTCGCCCGCTCGTCGGCGTGCGCGTCTGCGTGCGAGGCGAGGCCGCCGAGCTCTCCGACGAGGTGTTTCGCGAGCCGGTCTGTACGGCCAGCAATACGCGCGGCGAGTACGCGATCCTGGGTCTCTATCCCGCCGCGTACTACGCGACCGCGTCGCTACGCTACTTCGAGCCAGTGACCTGGGGGGAACCGCGCGAACCGCAGCCGATCCGTGTGCGTGCGGACGAGCGTCGCTCCGGAATCGATTTCACGCTGCGGGCAGGCGGAGTCAACCTGACGGGCACGGTCGCCGACATCACCGGCGGTCCGATCGAAAAAGCGAAGGTGCAAGCACTCGGTTCTGTGATCACCGAGACCGACGCGAGAGGCGAATTCTCGCTGTGGGTCAAGTCCGGCACGCTCGAGGTCAAGGCGCGCGCCGATGGGTACGCGGAGACGATGGAGGATGTCTGGGTCCCCGCGTCCGCCGATCCGGTGCGCATCGAGCTCGTGCTCACGCCCGAGGCGTCGCTGGCCGGGACCGTGATCGATGCCATCACGCACGAGCCCGTCGCCGGCGCGCGCGTGGTCGTCGGCACCAGCAACTGGGGGTGGGACGACGGCGAGGCGACGTTCTCCGACACGAAGGGCAGGTTTCGCGTCGGCAAGCTGACGCCGAAGCGCTATGTCGTGACCGCGCGGACCAGCACCGGGTTCGGCAAGGCACCGTCCGTGCTGGTCGGGCTCGCGCAGACGATCGAGGGCGTCACCGTCGAGCTCCACCCCGCGTTCCGGATCGATGGCCGGATCGTCGACGCGGCCACCCGCAACGATTGCGAGCGTGGTGCGCAGGTCGCGTTGCAGGATCGCGCGACCAGCAAGTTCCTCGATCTGCGGCGCGCCGCTGACGGCAGCCACTTCGCCGACGGCGTGCTGCCGGGCACGTACAGCGTGACGATCTACTGCGCCGGAGCGCGCCTTCGCGAGAGCTATCCACCGATCGCGATCACGGATCGCGATGCGCTCGGGCTGATCTGGGAGGTCGATCGCGGCGCGGTGTTGCGCGGGCGAATCAGCGCGCGCGGCACACCGGTCGATGGCGCGACGATCAGCGCCGAGCGGCAAGGTACCGGACCGCGCGACAAGCACACCGGTGGTGGCGCCGCGTCGCGCGAGGACGGCGCGTTCGAGATCGCTGGGCTTGCCGCCGGCACCTACAAGGTCGCGGTGTCGGCGGAGCGCCAGATCGTGGCGCGCGAGACGTTCACGGTCGAGCTCGCCGACAACGCCGTCGTCGAACGGGACGTGGCGCTCAGTCCCGAAGACTCGGGCACCATCGCGGGCACCGTGGTCGACACCGACGGCAAGCTCCTCGGCGATGCCGAGGTGACCGCGTCGTCCCTGACTGGCAAATCGACGACGGCGAGGAGCGACAAGACCGGCGCGAGCGGCGCGTTCACGATCGGTCCGCTGCGGCCCGGCGACTACAAGCTCGCGGTCTACGCGCGCGACTCTCTGCTCCGCAAGGCCGGCACGACGGACGACTCCAACCAGGGCGAGCGCATCAGCGTGATGTCTGGCCAGCCGTCGACGGTGCGGCTCGTCGTCGAGGCCCAGACCGGTCTGATCTGGGGGAGGGTCGTCGATTCCGCAGGCGCACCGGTGGGCGATGCGTTCGTCTCCGCCGCGCGCGAGTCCGATGCGGCGGGTGCCGCGAACACCGGCGGCTATCAGACGCGGTGGAACTGGAACGAGCGGCCGGTGCTGACCGCGGTCGACGGGACGTTCACGCTGACGCGGCTGGCACCGGGCACGTACACGATCCGCGCGTATCGCCGGGGTGGCGGCGAGGCGATCGCGGAGAAGGTCTCGCTCGGCGCTCGCACCGAGCTGACGATCAAGACCACGGCGACGATCTCTGGACGCGTGCGCGCGGCGAGCGGGACCGGGCCCGATGACTTCGCGATCACGATCCGCGAGCTCACGAGCGGGTTTCGTCGCCGCGAGGAGCTGTACCGCACCGGTGGCGCGTACACGCTGCGCGACCTGCCCCGCGGCAAGTACATCGTGGTCGCGGAGGCGAGCGCCGGCATCGCGCAGGTCGAGCTCGAGCTCCGCGATGGCGAGACCCGGAGCGGGATCGAGCTCGTGCTCGACGGCTACGTCACCGCGACCGGCCGCCTCGTCGAGTACGGCACCGGCACGCCGATCCCCGGCATCACGATGATGATCCGGCGCGTTCGCGGCGGCGGCATCGTCGCCGCGAGCGAGGATCAGGACCACGTCACCGATGGCGCCGGCCGGTTCACCGTGCGCAACGCCCCGCAGGGACAGGTGGTCGTCAGCGGCTGGGGTGCGGAGGGCCAGCCGTTCGACGTCCAGGTGTTTCGCATGCTGCGCGGCAGCGGCACCGTCGACCTCGGCGACATCGAGGCGATCCGCCGTCGCCTCAAGCCCGGCGAGATCGCCGGCGAGCTCGGGCTCAAGTTCGCCGAGCAAACGTTCGACACGCCACCCGACAAGCGCGAGCGCAAGATCTCGTACATCGATCCCAGAGGCCCGGCGGCGCAGAGCAAGCTCGAGGTCGGCGATGTCGTCACCGCGATCGACGGCATCGACGTTCGCAACGAGCACGCCACGCGCGCTGCTGCCTTGATCGCGGCACCGCCGGGGACCAAGGTCGCGCTGACGGTCGCGCGGGGCCTCACTGCGACCATCGTGCTGGCAGCCCCGTAGCGACAAGGCAGCGGCGCTCGGCACATGTTTTCGCGCGTAGGCCGGCGCGCGATCCGCTACGTTGAACGCCTCATGTTCAAGCTCGCGCTTCTCCTCGTGGTCGCAGGTTGCTGGTCGTCGGGAACGCCCTCGCCGATCAAGCCGCCGGCCCCCGGCGCCATCGTCGTCGACATCGCCAGCGTGTCGCTTGCCGAGGACTGCGGCACCGATGCGCAGCCCGCCGACCCGGTTCGCCCGATACAGCGCTCGAGCTCGTCTCGACCGAACCCGGCGAGCGTCCCGGGCAGCAGCTCGCAGTCCGACGACTCGCGGGGCGAAGCGGCCTGCGAACAGACCACGATGCAGCTGTCCATCAAGGCCGGCAGTGCGGGCGCGATCCGCGTGAAGCGCGTCGAGCTGCTCGATGCCAAGGGCAAGGTGGTCGGCACGCTGACACCGCGCGCGCCGTCGCAGTGGGTCGACAGCAACTACCAGCCGTGGGACCAGCGCGTCGAGGCCGGGCAGAACCTGACCGCGAGCTACGCGCTGAGCGCACCGACCTGGGCCAAGCTGCCCGGCGGCCGCGATCCGTCGGCGGCATACCGGGTACGCGTCACGATCGCGATCGACGACGAGGAGCGCACGTTCGACAAGGCCGCGACGATCGAGGGACCAGCGCTACCGTTGCCCGAGGGCGTCGTGACCTGAGCTACCATCGCGGCGATGCGGCCCGTACTCCTCTTCGTTCTCGCGAGCTGTTGGACCTCCTCGCAGCCCACCGATCCCCCGAAGGGCGAGCTCGCGCCGATCGAGGTCGCGATCGCGAGTGTCCGGCTCGCGGACGATTGTCCCGGCTCGATCGCGCAAGCCGAGCTCGCGAAGCGCGACCTCTCCGGTAGCTGCGCGGGTGACTGCAGTAGCGTCCGGCGCGCCTGCGAGCAGAGCCTCCTCCAGGTCTCGCTGCGGTCGACCGCCGGCATGAAGACGTCGGTCGTGGTCACCAAGATCGAGATGCTCGACGCAGCCGGCGTGGCGATCGGCACGCTGACCGTGCGCCAGGCGCAGCGGTGGAGCAGCGATGGCTCCTACACCGCGTGGGATCAGGTCGTCGGACCCGGCGAGGTGATGGCCGCGAGCTACGCCCTGACCGCGCCGGACTGGGGGCTCGTCCCCGGCGGCCGCGACCCGTCGAAGAAGATCCGCGTGCGCGTCACGTTCAAGCTCGGCGGCGGCGAAAAGACGTTCGAGAAAGCAGCCGTGGTCGCCACGTTCATGGATCCGGACGTCATGACTTGATCCCGGAGCACTCGAACTGCGCGAGCGCGAGCCTGCTCACGCTGCGCGAGCGATCGACGACAGCTTGCCCGCGAGCCCGAGGCGATAGAAGCGGCGCAGCTCGCCGAGCATCTCGGGGATCCGGCGCGGCGTGACGAACTGCTGCTCGAGGTAGGCGCTGTAGCGCTGCGCGTTGTCGTTCGCGGCGCGGTAGCGCGCGCGCTCGTCGTGGTCGAGATCCACCTCGTACTCGAAGTCCTCGAACAAGCGGTGGCGCAGGGTCGACGATTGCTGCCGCGTCTCGGTCTCGGTGACCAGCAGGCACGTCACGTACTTGTCGACCTCGGCCTGGAGCTCGAGCTCGAGCTGGGTGACGCGGCGGTCGGCGCGCGCGCAGCAGATCGCATAGATGAAGTGCGAGACGCCTTCGACCGCGAGCAGGAAGTCCTGCAGGTTGTGATCGCCGAGCGACCGCGATGGATCGTTGGTCGTCAGGTTCGCGAGCGCCGCCGGATCGATGAACAGCGCGATCGACGCTTCGTCCTCGCACTCGCCGACCAGCAGCTGCTCGCGCGACTTGCGCGCCGGGGGATTGACGATCGCGTCGCGCGTGTTCGAAGAGATCACGTAGTCGTCGACATCGACGCCGGTCTCGACCCGGTAGAGCTCTTCCAGGCCGCGCTGGAGGCGCGACAACGTTCGCACTACTGGATCACCTTGGTACCGGGATCGACGAGCACGCCGGCCTGCTTGAGCTTCTGCTCGACCCACTCCTCGCGGGTGCGCAGCCAGATCTCGTAGAGCTTGCCGACGTCGGTGACCTGGTTGTTCTCGGCGATCGCGATCCGCTTGCGGACCTTCGCGAGCACGTCGACGAACGCCGGGAACTTCGCAGCGAGCTCGGCGTAGACGTCGCTGATCGAGCCACCCTGGTAGCGCGCGAGCTGGCCATACGCGTTCTGACCAAGCCCGACGTAGTAGTCGGCATCGACCAGCGAACGGGTCAACGATTCGGCGAAGTAGCCGACCATGTAGAGCGACGTGTCGCCTACCTGCTTGAGGGTCCGGACGCGCTCACCGGGCTCGTTGCTCGCCTGGGCGAGCTTCATGCCGAGGGGCTCGTCCGTCAGCCCGGTCCGGCTGAAGTCGCCCAGGAGGCTGACCAGGTACCAGCTGGCGGGTTCGGAGGCGTCGACCCGGCTGTCCTCCAGCGCATCGGTCACGACCTCGTGGAAGAACTCATCCACGGAAGCTGCCAGTGTGAGGTCCATGATCTGATCTTCGGCTTGTTCCGGTTGGTTTCAAGTTCGTCACTGGTTCTCCTCGCTTACAACACCTCCGGAATGGGCCTCACTCCCGGTCGTGGTGTCGGGAGATCGCCGACGGCCGCTCCCAGTGTAGTTATCAACGAATTCGACCGGTAAGCCCCTTGCGCGGGTGTGACGGCGATCTTAAAGACGCGGCTGTTAGCAGTCGGCTGAGGCGAGTGCTAACAAACGTCCCCCCATCCCAGCCGGGCTCTTAGAGGAGAAGTCATTCCATGAACGTCAAGCCGCTTCAGGATCGCATTCTGGTTCGCCGTGTCGAAGAGGTCGAGAAGACCCGCGGCGGCATCATCATCCCGGACTCCGCGAAGGAGCGCCCCCTCGAGGGCAACGTGATCGCGGTCGGTAGCGGCAAGCGGCTGGAAGACGGCACGCTCGTGACGCCCGACGTCAAGGCGGGCGATCGGATCCTGTTCGGCAAGTACGCCGGTACCGAGATCAAGGTCGACGGCGTGGACCACATCATCATTCGCGAGGACGAAGTCCTCGGCGTCATCGAGAACTAACGAACGAGCTAGGTAAGAGGAGCAAAGAACATGGCTGCCAAAGATATTATTTTCGACGAGAAGGCTCGCACCCGCGTCCTCGCTGGCGTCGACACGCTCGCCAACGCCGTCAAGGTCACCCTCGGCCCGCGCGGTCGCAATGTGGTGATCGAGAAGTCGTGGGGCGCTCCCACGGTCACCAAGGACGGCGTCACCGTCGCCAAGGAGATCGAGCTCGAGAACAAGTTCGAGAACATGGGCGC
>JANNBP010000557.1:0-3403 GCA_031385555.1 Deltaproteobacteria bacterium
GTGATCGTTTTGATCAACAGCGACGCGGTCAGTCAGTCGGAGCACAGCTGCTTGTTCTTCCAGGAGACGGCCGGCGCGACCTTCATCGGCAGTCCGACGGCGGGGGCCAACGGCGACGTCACCATCATGCGGTTGCCGGGCGGGGCGCGGATGAGCTTTACCGGTCAGGAGGTCAAGCACGTCGATGGCAAGCAGCTCCAGCGCGTCGGCATCAAGCCTCACATCGTGATCCGCCCGACGCTGGCCGGGCTACGCGCTCGCAAGGACGAGCTGCTGGATCGCGCGCTGACGTTGATTTCGACCGGCAAGTAATTCACCGATCGTGCACCGCGGTGCGCGATCGCGTCGGAACCAGCACGGGCGGCTCAATTCGGCTGTTGACGCCACCCGTTCGCCCGGCCTATGACACGCCGCGGTTCAGGGGAACCAAGTCACTTCTACATAACGATCAACCGATCACAGACACTGGGGTTTTAGGATGCCTGAGCACACGATCCCCGAGTCCCTCATCGAGCAGATCCGGACGGGCAAAGCAGCGCTCGTCGTCGGTGCGGGAATCGGCGTTCCTTCTTGGAAGCAACTATTAGAGCGCATGACCAAGGCGCTCGAGACGCGTGGGCGCGAAGGCGATGACGCCGCGACCCGCGATCTAGAGAAGCTTCTCCACAAGGGCAGCCTCGTGCGCGCCGTCGGGTTCCTTGCCCGCGCGCTCGGCGAGGACACCTGCGACAAGATCGTCGAGGAGCTCTGGGCCGCCCCGGCCGAGACCCCGGTCCTGCCGAAGGTGCTCGCCACCCTGCCGTTCCGCCACGTCTGGACGACGTTCCCGGGCGACGTGCTCGAGCACGCGTTCGAGACCGCGTCTCCCGCGGAGTGGCCGCCCGCCCGCGTCGTGACCTACCAGGAGCTCGGCGAGCTGTCGCCGCGGCGCCGCACGCTGGTCAAGATGCTCGGCAACTTCGATACCTACGTGGTGACGCCGGGCTCGGTGCGCCGCGCGTTGTCGCGCGCCGTCGATCTTCGCGACTACGCCCGCAAGCTGTACGTCGAGGGGGCGCTGGTGTTCGTCGGGTTCCGCTACGGCGATCCCGATCTGTCCGCGCTCCTCGATCGCGTGTTCGGCATGTTCGAGCCGCCGCGCGGAACCCATTACTTTCTTGGTGCCGGCGTCGGTCCGGTCACCGTCGACGAGCTGATGGCGGATCACCACATCGAGGTGGTGAACCTGCAGGGCCGCGGTGGCGACGAAGTCGCCGAGCGCTCGATCATCGAGTGGCTCGAGCAGCTCCGCGAGGAGTGCAAGACCTCGAACATCACGCTGTCGCAGGCACGGCCCGATGGCGATGACGTCGAAGGTTGGATCGCGCTCCTCGGCGACAGCGGCGAGGAAGGCGAAGCGAACGATGCCCTCGACCTGATCGAGCGCCGTGCACGCGACACCAAGGATTGGGAGACGGTCATCGAGGTGTTGCTCGGTCGCATCGAGAACGCCGGCGACGGCAAGCCGCGCGCCGAGCTGCTCCGCCAGATGGCCGAGGTCTACGAGCTCGGGCTCGGCGACATGAAGCGCGCGTTCGAAGCAGTCACCACGGCGTGCCAGGTCGCGCCGGAGGACGACGAGTCCGCGAAGCTCGCCGAGAGGCTCGCCGCCGCCACCGGCGGATGGGCGGATCTCGTGTCCGAAGCGTCGAGCATCGCCACCGATGCCACCGATCCGAAGATCGCGTCCGTCTGGTGGGCGCGCCTCGGCGGTTGGTACTCCACGCGTCTCGATCGCCCGGACTACGGCATGCCGTCGCTCCGTCGCGCGCTCGAGCTCGACCCGACGAACCGGATCGCGTACACGGCGCTCGCCGAGACGCAGCGCAAGCAGAACAAGTGGGCGGATCTCGCCGACACGCTGCGTGCGCACGCGGCCGTCGAGACCGAAGTCTCGATCAAGGTCGACCTGCTGCTCGGCCTCGGCGATCTGAGCGAGAGCCAGCTGTCCGCGACGGCGAAGGCCATCGAGGCCTATCAGGCCGCCGCCGATCTCGACGACACGAGTGATGATGCGCTCGCGGCCCTCGAGCGTCTCTACCGCCGCGACGAGCGGTGGGCGAACCTCGCGAAGGTGCTCGACCGCCGCGCCGAGATCTGCGAGGAGGCCGGTGATCCCGGTCGCGCCGCCGCGATCCGTCGCGAGCTCGGCACGATGCGCGCCGAGAAGCTCGGTGATCAGGAAGGCGCGATCGCGCGCTACGAAGCCGCCGTCGCGAAGAACGGCGCCGACTACGAAGCGCTCAAGGCGCTCGTCGATCTCTACGACAAGACCGGCCGTACCGAGGACTACCTCCGCACGATGGAGCGGCTCGGTCAGGTCGCGCCCGATGGCGAGAAGCTGTCGACGCTGCGCAAGCTGGCGAACGAGCTCGAGGATCGCGATCCGGCACGTGCCGCCACGGCCTACGAGAAGCTGCTCGCCACCGATCCGCAGGCGGACGATGCGTACCGCGGGCTCGAGCGCGTGCTCGAGGGCCAGGAGAACTGGTACGAGCTGGTCGCGCTGCAGCGCCGCCACATCGCCGCGGCGAAGACGCCGGCCCAGCGCGTCGAGCTCTATCTCGCCAGCGCGAAGGTCTACCAGGGCAAGCTCGACGATCCGCACAAGGCCATCGAAGCGCTGCTCAACGTGCTCGCGATCGACGAGAGCAACCGCGAAGCACTCGCGGCGCTGCCGGAGCTCTACTCGCGCACGGGCGCTCACGATCGCGCGACGGACATCCTGGTCCGGTTCGCCGGGATCGAGGGTGATCGCGGCGCGGTGCTGCTCGCGCAGGCGGGCAAGATCGCGATGGAGTCGCTGTCGGATCTCGAGGCGGCACAGCGCCACTTCGAGAAGTCGCTGTCGCTCGATGCCGAGCTGTTCGCGGCGCTCAAGGGCCTCGGCGACGTGCACGAGGCACGCGGCAACTGGGAGAAGGCCGTCGAGTACATGCTCCGCGCCGAGGGCGTGAGCGGTAGCCGCAACGAGCGCACCGCACTGCTCTGGCAGGCCGCGCAGCTGATCGATCTCAAGGTCGGCGATCCGGCGCGTGCGCTCGAGCTCTACGAGCGCGTGCTCAAGCTCGATCCCGATCACGTCGACGCCGGTCAGCGCGTGGTCGACCAGCTGGTCACCGCGAAGCGCTGGGACGATGCCCTGCCGGTGCTCGAGATGCTCGCCCGTCAGGCCGAGGGTCTCGATCGCAACGAGCGGTCGCGCCGCGAAGCGCAGCTCGGTCGCGCGTACGAGATGCTCCATCGGACGGAGAAGGCCGCGCGCCATTACCGCCTGGCGGTCGAGCAGGATCCCGATTCGTTCGACGCCGCGGTCGGGCTCGCCGCGATCTTGATGATCGAGGCCAAAGCCAACGAAGGCAAC
>JANNBP010000566.1:0-8713 GCA_031385555.1 Deltaproteobacteria bacterium
CTGATCGTTCGCCTCGCTCGCCACCGCGAACGTCGCCCGCGCCGTGCGCGCCACCGTCTCGTGCCCGTCGACCAGGCGCCGCAGCATGTCTTCGGCCTTGGGGATGCCGTCGTCTTCCTTGATCGAAGAGAGCGCGGTGAACTGCTTGTACGTGCCGGGCGCAATGTGCCCGAGAGCCCTGATGCGCTCGGCCAGCGCGTCGACCGCCAGGGCCAGCTCGTTGTAGTGCTGCTCGAACATCAGGTGCAGCGTCTGGAACATCTTGCCGGTGACGTTCCAGTGATAGTTGTGGGTCTTGAGATAGAGCGTGTACGTGTCCGCGAGGAAGCGAGACAGGCCGTCCGCGATCTCCTTGCGCTTGTTGTCATCGATGCCGATGTCGATCTTCATGACTGCTTTATTACACGTAGACTCACTCCATGTCGGAGCGGTTCGTCGAAGCGTTTGCAGTTGCACCAGCGAAGCTCACCGTGCTCCTGGGCACACCTGACGTCTCATTCTCCGCGATCCACAAGCTGATCGGCGGGAAGCAGATCTTCGAGGACCTGGTGATGACGATCGGCGACGGCGATGAAGACGAAGGCTTGCCCGAGGTCACCGCGGGGCTCGCTGCGCTCGCCGCCGGCAAGCCGCCGACGTTGACGTACGTCGAGCGGCTGACGCAGCTGATCCTTCACGCACACGGCGAGCCGCTCAAGCCGGCGATGATGGAGTCCAACTTCCTGCCCGCGCACGAGGAGGGATTGTGGAATCCCGCGTTCAAGGCGCTCGGGATGAAGACGATCGCGAAGCAGTGGGGTAAGCCGAGCTTCAAGTTCCTGCGCAAGCCGGCGGGCTTCGGCTGGCCGATCTTGACGATCGTCGAGCCCGCGGCCCTCGCGCTGTGGAAGACCGAGCTCGCCACGCCGTGGCGCAAGCAGCTCGCGACGCTGCCGAACTCGACCTTCGATCCCGAGGCGGACGACGACGACGAGGACGCGTACCTGAGCCGCGACGAGGTCGAGGCCGGGGTCGCGGTGCTCGAGAAATGGGTGACCGTGGCCTCGAAGCCGATCACCTCGAAGCGCAAGGGCGTCGCGGCTTCGGGCAACGCGCTGGTGCTGGTGCTCGACGGAGATCAATGAGCGACCCGCGCGCGGTCAGATCGACTTCGAGAGATAGAGCGCGGTCTCGCCCGGCATGTACTCGCCGTAGTACGTGCGATCGGCACCGCATAGCGAGTAGCCCAGCCGCTCGTACGCGGCCACGCCGGGCACGTTGACGTTGCTGGTCTCGAGCCAGACGTGCGACGCCCCGACCTCCCGGCCGTGGGCCTCGACGCGCTCGAGCAGCGCGCGGCCGACACCGCGACGGCGATAGCCTGGATCGATGTAGAGGAACCACAGGGTGAGCCGCCCATGCCAGGGCTCGTGCTCGACGGTGGCGAACCCGCGGATGCCGTCGTCATCGGCGACCCAGCCGTGATCCCAGCGCGCCCAGTGCGCGAACACCTCGCCGATCGAGTACCGCTTGATCAGCGGCTCGGCAAGGGGCCGTTCGACCAGCTCGATCGCGCGTGAGGTGGTGACCAGGTCGAAGCTCGAATGCGTCTCGAACGACGTGTCGATCGCCTCGACACCGCGCCGGTCGGCCTCGCGATCGAGCGGGCGAACGATCATGGGCGCGAGTCTAGCGCGGTCCTTCGCAGGACCAAGCTGGCGATCAGCACCCCGGCGAGCGCACCTGCGATCAGCACGACGATCACGTTGCCGATGTCATCCGCATCCTTGCGCAAGAAGGCCCGTGGTGCCGTGGCGGCTGCCCCGCCTGCGATCAACGCGAAGGCGACGAGCCGCGGCCACCAGCGTGGTCGTGGAGGCAGCTCGATCGGTTTGGCTCGCCGGAGCGCGCGGAGCGCGACGACCGAACACACCAGCAAACCGAGCACGGTGCTCGCGTGTTGCAGGACGCGATGCAGCACCATCACGCGATCGAGGATCGGCACGTCGATCGGGGTTCGCAGCCACGGGACGTGAGGCACGATCTGCCCATCCGAGTGCGTGGCCCCATCCCACAGGAGGTGGGTCAGCGCACCGACCAGCGACGAGATCACGAGGCTCGCGATGCAGCCGAGCGACCACGTCCCCCACGGCCGCGCGGCGAACCCCGCGGCACGGCGTGCGAGGACGCGAGGCGCGACCAGCACGAGCGGCCACTTGACCGCGTGATGAAACACGAACGCGAGGATCAACGTCGCCGGGAGATCGAACGCGACCAGCCCGAGCCAGGTGTGGCTGATGGTGCTGGCCTGGCGCACGCGCACGAAGTACTCGAAGTCGGGAGCCATCGAGCCGATCACCAAGCAGGTGGCGTCGAGCCGCAGCCGCCCGAGGAGCGGGAGCACCACCATCGGATGCGACGCCGTGAAGGGCACCCCGCCTTGTGCCACAAAACCCGTACTATCCGCGACATGGACTCGCTGTTCCCGTGCCTCCACGCGGCGACGAACAAGCTCGCGCTGCGGACCGATCGCGGTCGCGAGCTGACGCAGGCCGAGCTCGCCGCGGCCTGCGCCGGGCACGTGGCGGCACTCGCACGGCGCGGCATCGCGCCCGGCGAGCGCGTCGGGGTGTGGACGCAACCGGCGCTCGAGACGATGGTGGCGCTGATCGCGCACGCCGCCGCCGGGTACGTCTCGGTGCCGATCGACCCGAAGCTCGGCGATCGCGAGCTCGCACACGTCCTGGGGGACGCGAAGCCGAAGATCTGCGTCGCCGCGGAGCCATCGTCGGTCGGCGTCGCGACGCGCACCGAGACGATGGTCGCGGGGATCGCGATGGGCCCACCCCTGGTGGCGCGGCCGATCGATGGCTCGCCCGCACTCGTGCTCTACACGTCGGGGACGACCGGCGCACCGAAGGGCGCGGTGATCACGGATCGCAACATCGCGAGCGACCTCGACATGCTCGCCGACGCGTGGGCCTGGACGGCGGAGGACACCGTCGTGCACGCGCTGCCGCTGTTTCATGTCCACGGTCTGGTGCTCGGCTTGTTCGGGGCGATCCGGCGCGGTGGTGCGTTGCACTGGGTCGCGAAGTTCACGCCGGAAGCGCTGGCGAAGGCGCTCGCGCAGGAAGCGAAGACCCGCGCGATGCTGTTCGCGGTGCCCACCATGTATCACCGGCTGTGCGAGGCGGCCGACGCGACGCCCGCGATCGCCGAGGCGCTGCGCGAGGCGCGCTTGCTCGTCAGCGGCTCGGCACCGTTACCCGCCCGCGAGCACCAGCGGCTCGAGAAGCTCTCCGGGCAACGGCCGATCGAACGCTACGGGCTGACCGAGACCTTGATCATCTGCTCGACCCGCCACGATGGTGATCGCCGCGCCGGCTTCGTCGGCCCGCCGCTCGCGGGCCTCGAGCTGAAGCTGGTCGATGACGCGCGCGTGACACTCCCCGATGATCCGGAGGCGATCGGCGAGGTCGCGGTGCGCGGCCCGAACGTGTTCGCGGGCTACCTCGATCGCGAGGGTTCGGGACACGGTCCCGACAATGCCGCCACGCATGCCGTGCTCGAGGACGGCTGGTTCTACACCGGCGATCTCGCGACCCGGGTCGACGGTCAGATCCGGATCGTCGGCCGCCGCTCGACGGACATCATCAAGTGCGGGGGCTTCAAGGTCGGCGCGGGGGAGGTGGAAGCCGCGCTCCTCGAGCACCCCGCGATCGCGGAGGCCGCCGTGATCGGCGAGCCCGATCCGGATCTCGGCGAGCGGATCGTCGCGTTCGTCGTCGTGCGGACCCCGGTCGAAGCGAAGACGATCGAGGACCACGTCGCCGGGCTGCTGTCGCCGCACAAGCGCCCGCGCGTCGTCCACGTGATCGACGCCCTGCCGCGCAACGCGATGGGCAAGGTCCAGAAGACGCAGCTGCGGGGAGTCCGCTGATGGGGACGTTCGACGATCGCGCGACCCAGCCCACGCGCGGCCCGGGCGACATCTTGAAGTGGAAGTTCGGCAAGAAAGATCCACGGCCGGCGGACTTCAAGGCGCTCGACGCGGTCCGGCCCGTGGTCGCCGCCGGCGGTGCCGAGGCACTCGCGAAGCCCGACGCGTGCGCGGTGTGGATCGGTCACGCGACGTACGCGCTGCGGCTCGGCGGCAAGCTGCTGGTGACCGATCCGATCTGGTCGCGCTCGATCGGCGGCGCGGTGCGCCGGCTCAGCCCGCCGGGCATCGAGCTCGCGGCGATGCCGCGGATCGACATCGTGCTCGTCACCCACGACCACCGCGATCACATGGACATGTCGACGTTGGGGAAGCTGCCGGCCGACGCGCTGTACGTCACCGGAACGGGGAACGGCGAGCGGCTCACGAAGCTCGGCAAGACCACCGTCGTCGAGCTCGATTGGTGGGAGAGCCATCGCGTCGGCGAGCTCGAGGTGACGTTCGTGCCCGCGCGGCACTGGTCGATGCGGATGCCGTGGAATCGCAACGACGCGTTGTGGGGCGGGTTCGTGATCCGGGGGCCCGAGGGCGTCGCGTATCACTCGGGCGACACCGCGTGGGGCGAGCACTTCGCGGAGATCGCGGCGCGCTGCCCGAGGATCGACTGGGCGATGCTCCCGATCGGCGGCTACGCACCGCGCTGGTTCATGCACACGCAGCACGTCGATCCACTCGAGGCGGCCCGCGGCTTCCGGACGCTCGGCGCGAGGAACTTCCTCGCGATGCACTGGGGCACGTTCCGGCTCACCGACGAGGCGATCGGCGAACCGGTGCAGCGCCTGCGCGCGTGGTGGGCGGACGAAGACATCGCCGATGACCGCTTGTGGATCCCGGATCTCGGCGAGCCGCGCGCGCTCGTGAAGTGACCATGTCGAAGGTCGACTCCGCGATTCCTGAGGCCGGCAAAGCCGACGCGAAGCAGCTCGCCGCGATCGATGCCGACACGCTCGCGCAGTACGTCGTCGATCAAACCCATCCGTGGTGGCGGCGACGACCGTGCGTCGAGGCGCTGCAGGGTCGCGTGCCCGAGGAACGCGTCCCCGGGCTGCTCGATCGGATCCGCGATCCCGAGGACACGTCGGAGGTCCGCATCGCGCTGCTCGAGCTGCTCGGCGATCGCATCGCGCTGCTGCCGTATCTCGTGACCGTGACCTCCGACGAGCGCTACGGCGTCTACGAGCAGGCGCTACACACACGAGGGCGACTCGGTGATCTGAGCGCCGCACCCCAACTCGCGGAGCTCGCCGCGAGCCCGTGGAACCACCGCGCGCGGCTCGCCGAGGCCGGGCTCGATCTGCTGCTCGCGCAGCACGGTTCCGCCGCGGTAGAGAAGGCGGTCGGCTCCGACACGGCGGCCGGCCGCACGTTCCTCGATCGGATTCGCGCCCGCGAGCACGCGGACCTCACCCCGTCGCTCGCGCACCCAGATCTCGGCGTCGCCCGCCGCGCCGTCGAGCTGATCCTCAGCACCGGCCGACCCGACAACGAGCACCTGCTCGATCACGTGGTGACCGGTCCGACGCTCGATGCTCGGCTGTGGGCCGTCTACGCGCTGCATCGCCGCGGCCGCGACGTGCGCGACTTGTGGGCCGCCCTCGATCGCCCGCGCGTCGAGCTGCCCGCGCTCCCCGAGGACGTACGCACTGCGATCGTCAACACGTATCCCTCCGAGACCTACTGCGATCCGCGTGGCTGGTCGAGCGGGCCTGCCTGACGTTCGAGCCGCCCGAGGAGACCGCGCTGATCGCAGGGGTGGTCGAGACACTCACCGCCGCACGGATGGCCCCGACCAAGGTCGAGACCGGCGCCGAGTCCAACGGCACGGGCGACAGCACGTTCTACGTGATCGAGACGCCGAACGGCGTGGTGCTCGTCAGCACGCTCGGGAGGTTCGCGACGGGAGGGTACGGCGTTCCCGATGCACCCGCGGAGGTCCGGACCGTGCTCGAGGCCGCGGGGGTGCGCTGGATCGACGGCGCGCTCGGCTCGCTCGAGGTCACCGGGATGCCGGTCTATTACTTCGGGCATCGCGATCCGCTGAACGTCCACACGCTGCTGTTCTACTGGCAGGATTAGCCGTGCTCGACTCGATCCACTCGCTGGCCACGCTCGACGCGCTTGAGCCCTCTGCCTACACGGAACAAATAATCGCGGGCACCCCGCCGGCGGTCACGCTCGCCGAGCTCGAAGCGCGGGATGCCTACCTCGCGACGGTGCTGACCAAGATCGACGATGCGCTCGCACGGTTCATGAAGCTGCGGCTCGATCGCGCGCTCGCCGACGATGTCTCGCTCGGCGCCCCGACGAGGAAGGTCTTCGCGCAGACGATCGCGAGCTACGCCGACAACCTCGGTTCGCTCGGCGATCGCGTGAGAGACCTCGCGGCTCGCGGTCGCGCGCCGGATCCCGAAGGCGTCACCAACGCGGTGATCGACGCTGCGCGAGCGACGCTCGCCGATCGCGAGGCGCTGCGCGCGGGTGTGCTCGTACACATCGCAGCACTCGCCACCACCAGCATCGCGCAGGCCGATCACCAGGCGCGCGACACCACGCTGTCCGAGGCGCAGCGCAAGAGATGGAGCGCCGTGCGCCGCGACTCCGAGGTGCTGGCGCAGGAACCGGCGAAGCTGCTCGCCGCGCCGTGGTCCGCGCGGATCGCGAGCTGGCCGGAACAGCTCGATGAACCGGCGGCCGCGCCCGAGGTACACCCGTCGGATCTGATCGAGCTCGACTAACTACGTAGTCGAAAGCCGGTGCAGCCGGGCTCGACGACGTACTCGATCCCTGGCGCCGGCGAGAACGACATCGGCGACGTGAAGTCGGGGTGGTAGCAGTTGAGGACGTCGATCGGCTTCGCCTTTGCGGTCGTTGCACTTCGCGCTGACGGCGAGCTTCTCGCGCTTGCATGCGCGACGAGGTTCGCATGATCCCGATAGTCCCGGCCACGGCCGATCCTATGGATGACCGCAGACCTAGCCGCGATCACCGAGACGGCTCGTCGAGTCGCCACCTATCGCGGCGGTGATTCCGGTGAGTTCCAGGTGGCACGTTCCGTGATGAACGCGGCTGCATGAAGACGCTGATGCTGACGCTGTTCGCGGTCGCCGCCTGCGCAGAGCCCATGGCCGAAACTGTCGTCGACGATCCGCCGGCGCAGGATCCCTTGCCGCCCGGCGAGTGCCCGGCCCCGGCAGGTCGGTTGACGATCTTCGCGCTGCCTCCGCCGGTCTCGCTCGACTGGTCGAGCCCGAACGCGCTCCTCGACACCGTGCAAGACTCGCGCACGCTCGGTGCCGAGCTCGTCGACCAGCACGTGGTCGCGATGGCGCACTCGATCGGCCACGTCAACCTCGAGCTCGACTGCGGCGAGGACTCGATCCCGCTCACCGGCCAGACCAACATCGACGGCAACGACCTCGACGCGGTCACCGATGGCGCCGGCCTGCTGCTGCGCGACACCGCGGGCGCGCTCGATCACATGCCCGACATCGGCGACAACGCGGAGACGATCGCGGACATCGCGATGCGCCAGCGCTCCGGCATGGTGTCGCGGATCTCCTTCACGGTGAACCAGGCGATGTGCAAACGCATCAAGTCGTTCGTCGACGAGTACACGGCGCGCGAAGCCTACAAGCACTACAATGGCTCGTTCCGCGCACGCCGCATGGAGGGCGCTGGTTGCGCGATCTTCGGCGCGGGGATCGTCGATGTCGGCGGCCTGCTGCGCCGCTCGCTGTTCACGCCGGAGTGGGCGCGCAGCGAGATGATCGGCAGCGCGCGGATCGCCGACTTCCTCGGCGACGGTAAGTACGAGTACGGCGGCAACCTCGTCGCGCGCACCGCGGATGGCAAGCACCACGTGTGGCCGAACGGCGTCGACGTGCCGGCACCCGCGGGCACGCCGATCTGGATCTTCTCGCCGGTGCTCGACGCGTGGAACGGTCCCGAGGACAAGCCGTTCCCGGTCGCCGGCCTGACCGGTGAGATGACCAACAAGCTGCCGTTCACGATCTACGACCCGCAGCTGATGCACGAGTGGGCCGAGAAGGTGTGGACCGAGGCGAACGGCAACGAGACCAACACGGCGACCGCGTTCGACGTGCCGTGGACCGCGTCGACCGTCGAGTCCGCGAAGGAGGTCACCTACGACGCGCACTGCGTGCAGCCGCAGACCCTCGCGTTCGAGGCCGACAACGACGATCTGTTCCTCGACTCCGACGCGCCGTAGTCGGCGACAACGCCGAGACGACGGCAGAGCGCGATGTCCGGGCACGCCACAAGCGCTCGATCACTCCGCGAGATCGGGATCCGTCCGTACGGTCGGCTCCATGACTCGTCCAGGTCACCATCGCAGGAGCCGCGCACGCCGCCAACGTGGTCATCGAGATATCGATCCTGCAGCGCATCGCAGGCAGCTGACGTCCGAACCACCGGATCGGCCTAATTTTCGAGACCGAACCGGGGCTCGGACCTGCGAGCAGCGCAGCCTCACGGACGGGACTTTTTGATGGGTCTTGCCCACAGCGGTCGCAAGACGGTGGATGGCCTGGACGCCGCATTCACCTGGTCGCCATGACGTTCGATCGTAGCGCACGGAGATCGTTGTTTACGGAAGAAGGACACGAAGGCCAGGAGCCCGTTTCTGTGGGGTGTCAGATCCGTGGGCAAGACGGCATGAAGAAGATCGTGCGATTCGGGTGAGTCACGGCGCGTCGCGAGCTGGCAGGATGC
>JANNBP010000579.1:0-19991 GCA_031385555.1 Deltaproteobacteria bacterium
GAGCGCGTCGGCGGCGTAGCTGTCGGCTTCGTCCGCCAGCAACGCGAACTGCTGTACCGGCGACAGCTTCGAGAGCGTCAACCCCTCCTCCGAGGAAACCGTCGCCGTGTTGCGAGTGCTGTACGGCACGGCCGCCCACGCGGGCACATCGGCCGCCCAATCAGCCTCGGTCATCGCCATCCGCTGAATCCAGTACTGACGCCGGGCTTCGAGCTCGTTGCGCTTCGCCTTCGCATCGCCCTCGGGTTGGCAGAGGAACTGCGCGATCGCGGGGATCGCCCGATCCGGATCGTCATCGGTCAACGCGCGGTCGAGGTGGTTGTCGCCAGCCGACTTCACCTTGCTGCACCAAGAGTACGACGCGGGGGCCGGGCCGGCCTGCACCACCGGCGTGGCCAGCGGACCGTTGCCGGCGGAGGCGTAGGTTGGAGTCGGCGACGTGCGCGCGGCACGCGGCGTGGATTCGGTGCTCGACGACGTGGTGAGCGACGGCAGGTTCAACTTCGAAGTCAGCGAGCAGCCCATCAGAGCGAGAGCACAGATCGAGAAGGTCCGCATTCAGAGTCTCCCTTTGCAGCCATGGCTGCGGTGTGGCGGCCTCCTTCGCCCTCACCTGCTCCGAGTTGCGGACGTTCTCGCGAGATCTCGCAACTCCTGGGATTCGAGTAGGATGCGCGCGATGCGCTTCTTACTCCTCGGCTTCTCGCTCTCCTTCGTGATCGCCTGCGTGACCAACAGCGGCGGCAGCACCGGCCCCGGCCCTGCTCGCCCCCGTCCCGCACCCGTCGATCACACCGGCCATACCGGCGGCGATCACACGCCCACGCCCAAGCGCGACGCGAAGCCCGCGGGTGCACAGTGCTCCGCCGCGACGGAGTGCGAGTCTGGCGTCTGCGAAGGCGAGGGGTGCGGCGACACCGCCGGTACCTGCGCCCCGGCGCAGCGCGCGTGCACGCGGGACCTGCGCCAGTACTGCGGTTGCGACGGCAAGACGTTCCAGGCCTCGGGCAGCTGCCCCGGCCAGCGGTTCAGCGCGCGCCAAGCCTGTCCGTGAGCAGCGCGTCGGTTGCCGTTTGACATCCGCGCTGGTCGAGGCGATCACTGCACAATGCGTGGCGTTGTGTTGGTGGCGATTGCACTACTGGGTTGCGGCAAGAACCAGACGGCCTCACCCGATGCGGAGGCTCCGGGCGACTCCGTGGCCGATTCGCCGCTCGACACCGCGATCGATACCCCGATCGACACGGCGGTCCTGCCCCCCGATGTGACGCCAGATGCTCCGCTTCCGAGCATGTGCACCGCGCCGGCAACCCTCGTCGACGTCTCGCCACGACGGATCGCCAACTTCGTGCGGTCTGGATCCACGTTGTACACGTCCGTGTTCGCGTTCGACGGAGTCAACGCGACGGATGCCGCCGTCCTCGCCATCGATACTGCGACCGGCGCGATCGCTCCATCACCGCTGCTCACGAGTACGCCCGCGGCGGTGTTTGCGGTCGGCGACGATGTGCTGGTGGTCGAGTTCCTCGGCGGCACGATCAGCCGAATTCATCCGGGCGATCCGCCGAGCGTGCTGATCACGAATCGCGTCAGACCGCGCGCCGCCACCGCTGATGAGGAGTTTCTGTACTGGACGGAGGAGAATCCGGCGGGACCGGCGGATTTCGTACGGCGCAGGCTGCTCGCCGGCGGACCGATCGAGGACCTGATGACCTGTGAGAATTCGTTCCGGCTTCTGCTGGTGGGGACGGAGCTCTACTGCGCAGGCCGTCGCCTGCAGCACGTACCCAAGACGGGCGCCGCACAGTCGACCCAGGTCACGAACCCGATCGAAGGGTTCTTCATCCCGACTCTGATCGAGGACGCCGGCACGATCTACTTCGCGAACAGCGAAGCCAATCACTCGACCCTGTTCGAGGTTGGCGCCGGCGACATCGCGGTCAAGCTCCATCAATTGACCGGCTTTGGCCGCCCTACCGGCATCGTCGCAGCCCCCGCGTTCATCTACATGGTCGACGAGGACAGTGGGCTGTGGCGCGTGGACCGGACGACCCACGTCGCCGAGCACCTCATCAACACGGTGTCATTGGGAGGCACGCCCGTCCGGTTCAACGGTGAGTTCTATCTTCAGGCGTCGACGCCGACGTCGTCAGGAGAGCCCCTGATCGTGCACTGCCTGGAGTGATCAGCTCTCCGCGAGCACGATGATCTTGTCAGACGCATCGAGCTCGAGCTGCGCCTTCTTCGGCGGGTTGATCACGACGCCGAACGCCGCGGCCTGATCGCTCGCGAGCCGCGCGAGCCGGTAGCCGATCGCGATCTCGTTGCGACGGAGCGCCGCCTCGGCGAGCACGCCGAACGTGTGGCGACCCGGATGGACGTAGTCGCTCGCGGTCTTGAGATAGATCTCGTAGCCCTGCGACGAGAACAACTCCTCGAATACGCGCACGAGGTGCGGATTCTCGGCGACCTGCGAGACCATCAGCGACACCAGCGTGTTGCTGACGATGAAGTCGTCGGCCTCGGCGACGCTCGCGAGATCGCGGTTGCCGATGTCGAGGATCTCCGACGTGATCGGCACGCGCTTGTCGGCGATCCGCACGAGATCGCGAAGGTGGAGCAGCGTGACCATCGTCCGCGCATCCGCCATCTCCTGCGTGCGCCCGACCGTCTCGGAGAGGGCGAGCACGTGATCGAACGACGTGACGTCGAGCGTGTCGAGCACGCCGCGATCGGTGAGATCGCCGGGCCTCGCTTGCACCTTGAGGTTGACCAGCGCGGGCACCGCGGCCTCGATCTCGCCGACCACCACGACCTCGCTGCCCGGCGCACAATACGAGTCGAGCTCGCGCAGCACGTTGACGAGCCGCGGCCCGGTGCCGAGGACGAGCGTGCGATCGGGCGCCGGGGCGTGGGTGGGACGGCGCGTGGCCAGCGCGGTCTCCTCGACCTTGGGCGCGGAGCCATCGAGCACCAGCGTGTCGTCGTCCTCGCTGATCGCGATCACGCGATCGCCCGGCTCGAAGATCCGATCGAAAGGAGGTGGCACGAGCGTGACGCCCTCGATCGTCAGCACACCGATCAGCGACGAGCTGCCGTAGCGATGGATCGCGTCGCGGAACGTCGAGCCCGCGAGCTTGGGCTCGGACCGGACGTAGATCTCGTTGCCCGCGAAGTCGAGCAGCTCGGTGTAGACCGAGGACAGGCCGGATTGCCGGCCGGTCTGCACGAGCAGGCGACTGATCAGCGGCGTCGCGAGGATCAGCGCGGCGTGCTCGCCGGCGACCATCCGCGCCACCCGCTCCGACCGCGCGTCGAAGATCTCGGCGACCACGTGGAGCTTGGCCTTCGGCGTGGACTTGTTCAGCGCGAGCAGCGTCTTGAGCACCACGGTGTCGCTCTCATGCGCGGCCATCGGGGAGCCGTCGGCGTGGACCTCGGGGGCGAGCACGATCACCGCACGCGAGGCCGCGAGGTTGACGAGCTGGAGATCGTCGGTCGACATCGGATTGCCGGTGCGCGTGACCACGCGGAGACGGGCCTTGCCGGTGGTCTCGTCGACCTCGGAGTCCATCTCGACCTTGTCGCGGTTTGCGAGGATCACCACGCACGCGTTGCGCACGTTCTTGTTGGCCTCCACCAGCTCGGAGAGCAACGTATGGATCTTCGGCGTCCAGCCGAGGATCACCGTGTGGTTCTTCTCGATCACCACGCTGCGACCGCGACGCAGACTCTCGAGCAGCTGCCCGAAGCCGTTGTTGAGCACACCGATCAGGGCCGACAGCACGAAGATGCCGCCGAGCGTGACGAACAACATGATCGAGAGGAACGTCCAGCTGCTCGTGCTGTCGTTGCCGAGCGTGCCGGCGTCCATCGAGTGCATCAGCGACTTCCACGTCACCACGCCGAACGATTCGTCGCCGTCGTTGACGTCGAACGCGAACACCGCCGCCGCGGTGATCAGCACGAGGGTGAGCGTGATGATCGCGAGCAACAGGATCTGTGCGAACACGCCACGCGCCATCAGGTTGTCGAAGCGGTAGCGAAGCTGACGACGGAAGCTCATGAGGGCGCCTGGAAGCTACGCCAATCGGGTGACAGGTGGTCCGACCCGGAAACGTTTCGTGGCACTATGCCGGCCATGCACCGCATCGTCGTCGACGCCATGGGAGGCGACAACGCTCCGGACGAGATCGTCCAGGGCGCGGCGGAGGCTTCGCTCCAGCTCACCAATGTCGAGCTGATCCTGGTCGGCGATGCGGCCGTGCTCGGGCGCAAGCTCCCGCAACTCCGCCACGATGGCGCACGCGTCCGCGTTCATCACGCGCCCACCCACGTCGAGATGGACGAGAAGCCCGCGGAGGCGCTCGCCGCGAAGCCCGATGCCTCGATCATCGTCGCCGCTGATCTGGTCGCGCGCGGAGAAGGAGATGCGCTGGTGTCCGCCGGCAACACCGGTGCGAGCGTGCTCGCGTGCGCGCGGCGCTGGCAGCTGCTCGAGGGAGTCTCGAAGGCCGCGCTCGCCGCCGTGTTCCCCACCGAGCTGCGCCGCGGCGAGAAGGACGATCCGTTCTCGCTGATCCTCGATGTCGGCGCCACCGTCGATGTCACCGCCGAGGATCTCGTCGGCTTCGCGGTGATGGGCTCGGCGTACGCGAAGCTGGTGTCGAACAACCGGCGGCCGCGCGTCGCGCTGTTGTCGAACGGCACCGAGGCGAACAAGGGCCCCGCCAATGTCGTCGCCGCGCACGCCGCGCTGGTCGAGACCACCGAGCTCAACTTCATCGGCAACATCGAGGGGCTGGACATCCCGCGCGGCGTCGCCGACGTCGTCGTCACCTCGGGGTTCGTCGGCAACGTCGTGCTCAAGATGCTCGAGGGTGTCTCCGAGACGGTGGTGCGGCTCGCCCGCTACGCCCACAAGGAGCGCCTCGCGTGGCGGCTCGGGCTCCTGGCGCTGTCCTCCGCGATCGATCAGCTCAAGTCGATCACGGACTGGCAGCAGTACGGCGGCGCACCGCTGCTCGGCTTCACGCATCCGTTCATCAAGGCGCACGGCCGCAGCAACGCGCGCGCGGTGACCAACGCGATCAAGGTCGCGCACAAGGCGCTCTCGGGGAACCTGTGCGGCAACATCGCGCGCACGATGGCCGAGCTCGACGATCGCGCGCAGCGCGGCAACCGCGCGAAGACATCCGAGGGATCGAGTAGTGGCGCGATGCCGCGGGTGACGGACTGATGGCGCGGCGCTCCCTGTTCACGCGCCTGACCAGCCTCCCCGTCAAGCTCGGCGAGCGGATCGGGCTCCTCGATCACGTCCCCGACGGGCTCGCCCCCGGCGAGAAACCGCCGCGCCACACGTTTCGCTGGGACCTCGACAAGACGTACCTGCGCACCGAGTTCGACAGCCTCACGGACCTCTACAAGAACGCGATGCAGGACGCCGCCGACAAGCAGGCGTATCCCGGCGCGAGCGCGCTGCTGCGTGCGCTCAACCAGGACGGCCACCGGATCTGCATCGTCTCCGGATCGCCGACGCAGATGCGTCAGGTGCTCGCCGCGAAGCTGGCGCTCGACGGCGTCGAGTACGACGAGTTCGTCCTCAAGAACAACCTCAAGAACATCCTGCGCGGTCGCTTCCGGTCGTTGCGCGCGCAGATCCCCTACAAGCTGCCCGCGATGATGCAGTCGCGCATCGGCGCACCGGCCGAGAGCGAGACGCTGTTCGGCGACGACGCCGAGGCCGACGCGATCATCTATTGCCTGTACGGCGATCTGCTCGCAGGTCGCGTCAGCCTCGCGGATCTCGAGCGCGTGCTGACTGCCTCGCGCGCCTACGACGACGATGCCTCGCGCATCCTCGAGCTCGCGCGCAACGTCCCCAAGGCCCAGGGCGACGTGGTGAAGCGGATGTTCATCCACCTGGATCGCCGGTCGCCGCCGAATGGCTTCCGGCGGTTCGGCCCGCGCCTGGTGCCGGTGTTCAATTACTTCCAGGCCGCGATGGTCCTCTACCAGGACAAGGTGCTGACCGCGCGCCAGGTGATCTTCGTCGCGCTCGAGATGATCGATAGCAAGCAGTACGAGCTGTCGTCCCTCGCGACGAGTGTCCAGGACGTGATCCGCCGCGGTCGCGTCAGCCGCGAGACCGCGCTCGCACTGACCGAGGAAGCGGGGGAAGCGGCGAAGTCGGGTGCGCTGTCGGGGCGCGATGACCTGCCGCCGTTCGAGCAGATCGCGAATGCGTTTCGTGCACGCGTCCGCGAGCTCGGCGACACGCCGCCTCCGTCATGGGACGACTTCGAGCAGCTCGACTACGTGCGGCTGGTCGACGAGGAGCACGAGCATCGCCGCTCGCGCCGCAAGCAGGGCATGGGCTGAGCGCGGACCTTCGGCCGGCCCGAGAGGTGGGCGCAACAGCACGATCGTTCAGGTGTCGTTTCCAGATGTCGGTCCTGCGGAAACCCTGTGTTAAAACGCCCGAGATGACCGAGCAAGCCGCGTCGATCTTGGTCGTCGAGGACGACGCCGCGATGCGCGACCTGCTGGTCGAGGAGCTCGCGGACGCGGGCTACCAGGTCGAGTCCGCGGGTGGTGCCTCGGGCGGGCTCGAGCTCGCCCGGATCGAGCACTTCGATCTGATCATCACCGACCTCCGGCTCGGCGAGATGGATGGCTTCGACCTGATCCGCGGCGTGATGGCGATGCCCGATCACCCGCACGTCGTGATGATCACCGCGTTCGGTTCGATCGAGACCGCGATCCGCGCGGTCAAGCTAGGTGCGTACGACTACATCACCAAGCCGTTCGAGATCGAGGAGCTGTTGCTGGTCGCCGGCAAGGCGCTGCGCGAGCGCGAGCTCCACCAGAAGGTCAACCGCCTGCAGCGCGAGGTCGAGGATCGCTACGGCCTCGGCAACATCATCGCGAAGAGCGAGTCGATGCGCGATGTCACGGCGCTGGTCCGCCGGATCGCACCGTCCACCGCCTCGGTCCTCGTCACCGGCGAGAGCGGCACCGGCAAGGAGCTGATCGCACGCGCGATCCACTACAACTCCACGCGCGCGAGCGGCCCGTTCGTCGGCGTCAACCTCGCGGCCGTGCCCGAGGGGTTGATCGAGAGCGAGCTGTTCGGGCACAAGAAGGGCGCGTTCACCGATGCCCGCAACGACAGGCACGGCCTGTTCGTCGAGGCCGATGGCGGCACGATCTTCCTCGACGAGATCGGCGAGCTCGCGCTGCCGCTGCAGGCGAAGCTCCTGCGCGTGCTCCAGGAGATGGAGGTCCGCCCGCTCGGTGCGACGAAGAATCAGCGCGTCGATGTGCGCGTCGTGGCCGCGACCAACAAGAACCTGGAGGTGATGCTGACCGACGGCAGCTTCCGCGAGGACCTCTACTACCGGCTCAACGTGATCCACCTGGATCTGCCGCCGCTGCGCTCACGCCCCGAGGATATCGTGCCGCTCGCCGAGCACGTCCTGGCGACGCTCGGTGCGAAGCAAACGCCGCCGCGCCGGATGCGGCTCGCACCCGAGGCGCAGCACCTGTTGCTCGCGTACCACTGGCCGGGCAACGTCCGCGAGCTGATGAACGTGCTCGAGCGTGGCGTCGCGCTGTGCCAAGGCGAGCTGATCTCCGACGAGGATCTTCCGTCGCAGGTCCGCGAGAAGCGCCCCGCGGATTCGCTCGGCGCCGCCGTCGCACGCCGGATGACCCTGGCCGAGCTCGAGCGCGAGTTCATCGAGGCCGTGCTGGAAGACGAAGCCGGCAACAAGACCCGTGCCGCGCAACGCCTCGGGTTGGATCGCAAGACGCTGTATCGCAAGCTCGACGAGTACGCGAAGGCCGACGGCACCCAGGTGCCGGGCCGGCCGACGACCGCCCCCGTCGTCGACGACGCCGACGGAAAGTAAGCATCCGAGGGCAGCCGCCCGGTGCCGGCACGTCGAGCACGAACACGTCGGTCTCGCGCGCTCGGGCTGCGGCCGCAACTCCAGCAGTCGACGTGCCCGATCTCCCGACAACTCCAGCTACGCTCGCGCGCCATGGCGAAGGTGAAGAAGGCATCGAGCAAGACGACCCAACCCGCGGCGAAGCCGACACCGGCGAACCCGGCGAAACGAGCGACCGCGAAGTCGGCGACAACACCGCCCGCGAAGGCGACCACGCGAAGTCGTCGCCCGCGAAGGCGACCGCCGCGAAGCCGGCTACGAAGGCAACCACCGCGAAGCCGGTTGCGAAGGTCAGCGGCGACGGGACGGTCGCGAAGCCCTGGAAGCTGACCACCCCACCCGGCTCGTCGGAGTTCATCGCGTACCGCGACGAGTCGGCGACGCCGCCGGCGCTGGTCTGCAAGGTGGGGACGACGACGCTGTCGTATCAGCTGCGTTGCATCGAGGATCTCCACGCGATGCTGAGCCAGCACGGCGACTGGATGCCGCTCGGCGGAGCAGACGAGCAAAAGCCTGCGGCCGACGGCACCGTCGAGGCGTGGGGACGCGCCACCACCAATCCAGTCGGTGGCTGGTACGGGCTCAAGAAGGGCTTTCGCGGTCGATTCGGCGTCTACGTGCCGCCCGTGCTCGAGGCGCTCGGTCTCGCCGAGGTCGAGCACGAAGCGCGCAACAACCGGATGCGCGCGAAGTAGCTCGACCCGCTCGTCGCTCGAGTCCTCGGGCGACAGCGCGCGCCGTCGCCGGCTACCCGAGATCGCGCGTCCAGCGAGTCCTCCCGCTCCCGCGCACGCTCGGTCACGGGCCGCGTATGCATGCCCAGGTCACAGGTCATCCGGGACTGCGGACAACAGTTCGCGTCGGGCGCTGCACGACTTGCGCAATCGACGTCGGTCGCCTTGTCGCTGTTGAGTCGCGGTCGATCTAGCGCGATGGTGGGCAGGTGAAGTCACTCGCGCTCGTCTCGATGCTCGCCGCGTGTAGCTACACGCCGTCGGCTGGGCAGCCCGAGGGCGACGATGCGATGTCGACCGGGGACGATGCGACGCAGCCGTCACCGGATGGAGCGCCCGCCACCGTCGCGCCGTGCAGTGCACCCGATCCGACGGGGCTCGTGCTGTGTCTCGAGATGGAGGACGACGTCGCCGACGGCACCCTGCTCGACAGCTCGCCACGCCAGCACGACGCAGCGGCACAGAACCTGTCCGCCGCGATGCGTACGATCCCGGCGATGTCACCCGCGGCTGAGATCGGGCCGACAGCGGTGATCCGGATCCCGGAGAGCGCTGACTTCGATCGCGACGCCGCATACACGATCGCGATGTGGATCCGTCCGAACACCTTGCCGGCCACGGGCACGATCTACGGCTTGATCGATCACGAGCAGCAGTTCGCGATGCTGATCGGGCGCTCGAGCGTCGACGACTCGCTCCAGAACCGCTGCGTTCACACCGGGGTCTCGCGGTTCGAGTTCACCGAGCAACTGCCGGAGGACGCGTGGTCGTTCCTCGCGTGCACGTGGGATGGCACCGACTTCTGCGCGTCGCGGTGGAGCGCCGGCCGCGACACCGAACGGTTCTGCCACAAGCCCGTGCTACCGCCGAGCGCGACCGGCTCGCAGGGTCTCGCGATCGGACACCTCAGCGAGCTGGGCGAGCCGCACAGCCGGTTCGACGGCGCGATCGACAGCGTGCAGATCTACGATCGCGGGATGAGCGCCGACCAGCTGTGCACGGTGATCGGCGAGCCCGCCGGCTGCCTGCCCTGCACCGTCTGCGAGCCGTGAGCAGGGAGCGAGCTGCGAGTCGTCGCGGTGTCCCGCGATGCGTCGCTAGCCACTCGAGTCGTCGCGCGGTGGGAGTGCGACCGTTGGCCTCGAGCACCTGACCGATCGCAGCTTCGAAGCGCTCGGCGAGCGCAGTCGCGCGAAACGCCGCCGGTTCGACGGCCGCCGGTCCACGCTCAGGGCGTCGCGCGTGGCGCGAGCGGCAACGCGAAACGCCGGCGGATCGACGGCCGCCGATCCACGATCACTGCGTTGCGCGTCTGCCAGCGGCAACGCGAAGACGCGCATCGCCGGCCGCCGGTGCTCGGGCGCGAGCTCGGTCACTCGCTACGCGCCAACTCGATCACCGAAGGTGTCGGTGACTTCGAGGCGTTGATCGTGGTGCGATCGGCAACGCGTAGAACACCGCCGCATCCACGACCGCCCTTGCTCAGGGCGTTGCGCGTGGCGCGAGCGGCAACGCGAAGAACGCCGCCGGGTCGACGAAGCCACCGGGCACGCGAACGCTGACGTGAAGATGCGGGCCGGTCGTGCGCCCGGTCTCGCCGACCAGGCCGATGGCACCACCGAGGTCGACCTGATCGCCTTCCGCGACCAAGATCTTCGAGAGGTGGTAGTAGGCGGTCGAGATCCCGGCGCCGTGATCGATCACCACGACGTTGCCGGTGAGGAATCCTTCGCGCGTCAGCACCACGGTGCCGGCATTGGTCGCGCGCGCCCGCGAGCCCTTGATCTGACCGACGTCGAGGCCGAGGTGCTGGGTCTTGAACCCCGAGTCGTCCTCGTTCCACCGCCGCCACTCTCCGAAGCTCGAGGTCACCGCGCCGACCGGCCGCTTGAAGCCGCGGCTGAACTTCGGCGCGCCCTTGCTCTTGAGCGCGGCGGCGATGATCGCCTGGTTGTCGGCGGTGATCTTCGCGCGATCGCGTGCACCCGGCGATGCGAACTCGTCGGCGACGTTGACGTCGGTCTCCTTGAAGGTGACGTCCTTGACCTCGAGCACGGTCGGCTTCGCGCCGGCGACGTCGATCGAGATCGTTGCGGGCGGTGTGTTCGGTTTTGCGGCGAGCGGGATCGCGAACACCGCCTGGTAGCCGGTCTTCGACGCGAAGAACTCGAGGGTGGTTCCAGAGGCCTTGCCCTTCGGCGCGTCGGTCACGCCGGTCACGCTCACCAGCACCGGATCACCCGGCTTCGCCGCCTTCGGCGTGACGACCACCTTCGGATCGGCGGCAGCGAGACCCGCGCTCGCGAGGACGGCCAGCGCGGCGGCGAACAGACAACGTGGATCGAGGACCATGCCTTGCGTGTAGCCGCGCGGATCCCTCTACGAAACGAGCGCACGCCTCGATCTCACGCAGGCCTCGGTGAGCGCCGACGACATGCCGCGAGCGCAGCCCACCAACCCGCACCTGGCTCGCCGGCCCACGCCGAGCAGCACCTCACGATGCGTGCCCTCGACGCTGCGATTCGTCTGTCCGGAGGCGACGCGAGCGAGGACTATCAGGACCTCCTCGCGGCCCGCGGCATCGCTCCGAGAGTGTTCGGCGTGCCTCGTCGACCAGCTCGGACGTTGTCAGCGGGCGTCGTGCTGGCGGCCTCGCGCGCGCAGCGCTCCGCGCGGAAGCCGAAGCCGATCTCGCGTGCGCAGGAACGCCACGTACGTCGAAGCGCGTGCTCAGCGCTTGTAGCGCTTGCTCGCCGGGAGGATCTGCTCCCAGAAGCCGAACGTCGCCGCGAGGATGTAATCGAGCTCGCGCGTGCCCTTGGTGCGCTGGAGCGTGGGCCGCTCCGGCAGGCACGACGCCGCGAGCCGCGACGCCTCGAGCAAGTGCAGCACGCCGCGCGACCAGCCACGCCCCGCATACACCAGGCAGCCCGGCACCCAAAGCGCCGCGAGATCATCGAGGGCGTACGGAATCTTCTCGTCGGCCGTGCCCTGCACGTCCTGGTACTTGCACTCGATCGCGATCGCCTTCTGATCCGCCGGGCGCACCACGAACACGTCGATCTGGCGATCCTTCGCGATGATGGTCTTGCCGAGGTTGACCTCGCGATACACGACCAGCCCGAGATCGCTGTACTGGTGATGGATGTACGCCGCGATCAGATCGCGATAGCCGTGACCGGTGCTCGTCGAGCGCGGGTTGACCGCCTTGCTACCGCGCCTCACAGCAGCCCGAGCTGCGGTGACGAGCTCACCATCGGCGCGTCGCCGGCCTCGCGTGCGCCGGCGTCGCGCAGCCGCGAGCGCGTGATGTCGATGGCCTCTTCACACAGGTCGTTGCCGCGGAACGAGCGCTGGTTGGTCACCGCCGCCACGCCCACCGATCCGGATCCCATGAACGGATCGATCACCAGATCGCCGAGCTCGGTGCTCTGGCGGATCAGCGTCTCGCTGACGCTGGGTGGCTTCTCCGCCGGATAGCCACCATTGATCCGCTTGGCCTGCAGGATGTCAGGGATACCGAGGTCGTTGAGCTTCCGCTTCCCCTTCTCGAAGAACAGGATGCACTCGTATCGCGCACGGTAGTGGTAGCCCATGCCGATCGTGCAGTTGTGCGTGACGGCGCCGTTCGCGAGCAGGAACAGCTCATCGCGATCGGTGATCGAGATATCGACGAGATCGCGCTCCCCGACATCCTCGATGCTCATCACGGTCAGCGGTGTTGCCGGCTGCTCACGCACGGCGCGCGTGCTGATCGCATCGCCGCTCGCGAACGACGCTGCTTCGACAAGCGTTCCATCCCCACGCAGGAAGCGATGCTCGCGCGAGGCGATCAGCGATGTCCCATCCGACAACGTGAGCTGCACCGACGGCGCACGAACCTTGCGAGTCGCACGCACAACCGACGTGCCACCTTCAGGGATCGCCACGCGGTCGCCCTCGACGATCTCGTCGATCCTGACAACACCACGCTCGGTCCACACCAGCGTCTCCGGGCCCAGGCATTTATCCCAGATGATCGGCTTCCAGAACTTGAAGCCCGCCGCCTCGCCCATCGGCTTCGCGACGAACATCGTCTCGGGATCGCAATACAGATAGAAGTGGGAGTTCTTCTTGAGCACGCGATAGACCTGCTCGAACAGCTCGGGGAACCGCGAGTTCGGGAAGATCGAAAACCAATCGTTGCTCGAGGCCTTGCTGTGCTTGAGCCGGGTGGTCGTACCGATCGCTCGATGCTTCTCGAGCGATTCGTACGGCGGATCGGTGATCACGCAATCGATCGATTCGGATGGAAGCGACCGTAACCAGGCGACTGCGTCGCTACGAGATAGATGGAACGTTGGACCGTCCATGCACTGACCCTCGCATGGCAGTCTGACAATCCGTTCAGTGCGCGAGATCTGTCGACGAGAAACGCCTACGCGAGGTAGTCGCGCAGCCGCCGCAGCCCGAGCTCGGTCTTGAGGTCGACGATCTCACCCCGCATGCAGGCCTCGATCGCCTCGTCGAGTGGGAGCCACCGCGTGGTCGCGCCCTCCTCCATCGGTGAGCCATCACCCTCGAGCGCCTGCTGGGTCGACGGGTCGACCTGAACGCAGACAAAATAGAACTTCTCGACCATCGCACCCGGCGACGGATACAGCCCGTGCTCGCCGAGCAGCTCGATCTCGTCGGGCGACACCGTGAACCCGGCCTCTTCGAGCACCTCCGCGGCCGCGCGTGATCGCAGCCCGACTTCACCGCGATCGGAGGGCTCGAGCACGCCGGCCACGAGCTCGGTGAGGAACAGCGCCGGCGGCGGCTCGGGGAGCGGCGCCCGCGACGCCTCGCGTCCGAACACCAGCGCGGGTCGCAAGCCATCGCGCACCAGTACCTCGATCCCGTCCGGCGTCCGTGCGTAGATCGCGACGACGACGGCGTCCTGGGCACGCCGCGCGATCGAGTCGGAGATGTACTCGGCCGACAGCGAGCCGTCGCTCCGCCGGTTGCGCAGCTTGATCCGGCGAACCTCCAGGAAGCCGCCCGATCCGAACCGCTCGTCGGACAGCACGACGAGCTCGGCGATCTTCATGGCGTGGCCGAACCCGCGCCGGGATCCGCGGAGCCGGGGTCCGGCGGCAGATCGACGGGATGCGGCTCGGCCGGAGGCTCGTTGGTGATCGACGTCGGATCGAACGGCACCGGCGGCGTGCTGCCGGACAGGCCACGCACCTGGTAGCGGCGCAGCGACTTGTGGATCTCGTATGCGAGCTGATCGACCTTGCCGATCACCCACGGCGGCGTGTCGAGCCGCGTGGTGTTGACCGGTTCGAGGATCGGCATGCCGGCGTTGAAGCGCGCGACCTTGGTCTCGACGTAGACGACCCAGTTCTTCTCCTCGGGGAGCAGCCGGACCGTGAGCTGGATGAACAGACTCTTATCGGGGAGCGCCGGGCGCGCCCCGGTGTCGAACGGATCGCTGCGAGAGCCCGTCTGCGCATCCGGCGAATCGATCACGTCGTTCGGGTTGGACCACTGCGAGGCGAGCCCCTCGGGCGTGTACCAGCGACCGCGCGTGACGATCACCAGCACCGTCTCGTCGGAGTGCGAGATCTTGTGCTTGCGTGCGACCGCATCGCGCGTCAGCTCGAACAGCACGAGCTTGTCGGCGTCGTAGCGAGCCATCTTTGCGAGTGCGACCTCTCGCTGCGAAGGCCCGCAGGCGATCGCGAAGGCGACGAAGATCGAGCACGCGCGAATCATGATGCCGGCGGAGGGACCGCGGACCCCGCGGCCGGATCAGCGGGTGGAGTGGAGGGAGCTGGATCCGCGGCGGCTGGAGGCGGGATGTTGCCACCCGGCGCCTTGACCTCGTACGGCGCGAGCGCCTGGTGGATCTCGAGCGCGAGCTGATCGACCTTGCCCGGCGCCCAGCCCGGCAGGCTCGCGTCGTTGGGGCCGAGCTGCTGCGGCATCGGCGTGCCCTTGTCGATGCGGAGGAACTTCGGCTGGACGTCGACGATCCACTTGTCGCCGTCGGGGAGCACCTTGATCGTCAGCTTGACGTTGATGCTCTTGTCCGGGACGTTGCGGATGTCCTGCTCGCCCGACGTGGTGGCCAGGCCCTCCGGCGAATACCAGCGACCGACGGTCTCGACCGTCAACGTGGTCTCGTCGCTCTGCGCGATCTTGAACTTGCCCTCGGTCGTGGTCTTGACCACGCCGAAGATCGCGATCTTGTCGCCCTGGTAACGCGCTGTCTTCGCGAGCGCTGCCTCGCGCGAGCCGCCGCCACCGCCGCACGCGGCGAGCACCGCGCAAGTAAGGATCAGGTTCCGCATGGGCCGTTCGTACACCGAGCGCCGGCCTCAGGCCAGCACGACCTTCACGGCTTCGCGACGTACGATTTCGCGCGCTCGTAGATCGCGACCGACAGCTCGTCGACCCGCCCGTGCACCCACGGCGGCATCTCCGGATCCTCGAGCTCGAGCTCGCGCGGCTTCGGGCTCCCCGTGACGTACTGGAGCACGTTCGGCGTCACCGTCACCGCGACCCCGCCCTCGACCTCGACGATCTCGACGGCCAACCGCAGGCTGACGCTGCCCTCCGAGATCTGCGAGACGTTGCCGGCTCCCGCCGACTGCCGCCCACCCTCCTTCGCGTACCACTGCCACTTGGTGACGAACGCGTTCGGCGAGGGCGCGCCCGGCTCGACCACGTAGGTCTCCGCGGTCACGGTCTTCGCGACGTCGAGGATCGTCAGCGCCGGCGCGTCGTAGTGCGCCAGCTTCGCCGCCTTGAGCTGTGCGCTCGACGCTCCGCACGCGGACAGCACCACCACCAACGCCAACGCCAAGAGCTGCATGGGCCGGACGCTAGCACAGCACGTGTTAGCTTTCCGCCGGTGTCGGATCTCCGTGGCAAGCGAGCGTTGATCACCGGTGCCTCGAGCGGGATCGGAGCGGCGATCGCGCACCAGCTCGCCGACCTCGGCGTCGATCTCGTCCTCACGGCCCGGCGAAGACCCCAGCTCGACGAGGTCGCGGCCGCGTGCCGTGCGAAGCAGGTCACGGTCGAGGTGATCGTGGCAGACCTCGGCACGGCCGGCGGTGCGGCCGGCGTCTGGGCAGCCGCGACGACCACCCGCCTCGACATCCTGATCAACAACGCCGGGTTCGGGTATTTTCGGCCGTTCAGCGACGTCGACTGGGCGCGCGATGCCGAGCTGATCCAGCTCAACATCACCTCGTTGATCGAGCTGTCGCGGAGGTTCGTCGACGCCACCCACCCGTCGCGCGCGTACCTCGTCAACATCGCCTCGATCGGCGCCTACCAGAGCGTGCCGAACATGGCGGTCTACGCGGCGAGCAAGGCGTTCGTGCGCAACTTCACCGAGGCGCTCCACGACGAGCTCCGCGAGGTGTCGTCCCCGGTGTCGGCGACGTGCATCTGCCCCGGCGGGACCACCACCGAGTTCCACGCGCAGGCCGGCGCCGGCAACTACGGCTGGGTCGCGAACCACTCGATGAAGAGCGCCGAGCAGGTCGCACGGGTCACCATCCGCGCGATGCGTAAAGGCAAGCGCACAATGATCCCCGGCGTGATCAACAAGCTGTCGTGCTGGGGCGTGCGGTTCGTGCCGCGCCGGTTGTCGTCATGGATGGCGCGGCGCGTGCTCGGCAAACCGCGCCAGGCCGCGCTGCCGACACGCTCCACGGCTCCGTGATATAGACGCCGGCGTGGAACGCAGACGCACGCCGCTCTGGGACGCGCACAAATCGCTCGGCGCCCGCTTGATCGATTTCGGAGGCTGGGACATGCCGGTCTCCTACACCGCCGGCACGATCAAGGAGCACAGGGCCGTGCGCGAGAGCGTCGGCTTGTTCGACGTCTCGCACATGGGCGAGGTGTTCCTCCGCGGTCCTCGGGTCCGCGAAGCCGTCGAGAAGCTGACCACCAACGCGGTCGCCACGGCACCGATCGGCAAGGCCGTCTACACGTTGCTCTGCACCAAGAGCGGCGGCGTGGTCGACGACTGCATCTTCTACAAGCGCAGCGACGACGAGTTCTTCGTCATCGTCAACGCCTCGAACACGGCGAAGGACCTCGAGCACTTCCGCGAACAGACGCACTCGCTGTGCGACGTGGTCGACGTTTCGGACGAGACGGCGCTGATCGCGGTCCAGGGCCCGAAGGCGGTCGCGCTGGTCGAGGAGCTCGCCAAGGGTGAGCTCGCCGGGATGACCAGCTTCACCTGGCGCGACGCCCTCGTCGCCGGGGTGATGTGCACCGCCGCGCGCACCGGGTACACCGGCGAGGACGGCTTCGAGCTCGCGTGTCCCAACCGGGACGCAGCGAGGTTGTGGGCCGCACTGCTCGACAAGGCCACGCCGCTGGGCGGTCTGCCGATCGGGCTCGGCGCGCGTGATTCGCTGCGGCTCGAGTCCAAGCTCCCGCTCTACGGCAACGATCTCGACGACGATCACACGCCGCTCGAAGCCGGGCTCGGCTGGGCGGTCAAGCTCGACAACCGCGACTTCCTCGGCGCCCCCGTGCTCCGCGAGCAGAAGGCGAACGGCGTCAAGCGCCAGCTCGTCGGGTTCACGATCCCCGAGGCCGCGCGCGCGATCGCCCGCCACGGCTACGCGGTTGTCGACGGCGGTCTCCCCGTCGGCGGCGTCGATGCCGACAAGAAGATCATCGGCACCGTGACCAGCGGCGGCCCCGGCATCGTGGTCGGTGGCTCGATCGGGCTCGCCTACGTTCCCACCGCACTCGCAACTGCGGGCACCCAGCTCACGATCGATTGTCGCGGTAAGGATGTCGCGGCTACGGTCGTCGCCGGCAAGTTCTACAAGAGGACCAAATGAGTACGTTCCCTCCTGACCTTCGATACACGCACGACCACGAGTGGCTCCAGGCAAAGGGCTCCGCGTGGCGCGTCGGCATCACGCAGTTCGCCGTCGACCAGCTCGGCGACATCACCCTCGTCGACCTTCCCAAGGAAGGAGATCTGGTGACCAAGGGACAGCGCTTCGGCACGGTCGAGAGCGTGAAGAGCGTCTCCGATCTGTACGCGCCGGTGTCCGGTCGGGTGACCCTGGTCAACGCCGGGCTCAAGGACAGTCCCGAGGACGTCAACGGCGAGCCCTACGGCAAAGGCTGGATGATCGAGCTCGAGCCGACCGAGAAGGCCGAGATCGACGAGCTGATGCACGCCGACGCCTACGGCAAGCACGTCGCTGCCCAGTGATTACGGTCACCGTCGCGGGGTTGGCTCGCCCGCCAACCACGCGACGGTCCATGATCCGGACGGCGCCGGGTTGGCTCGCCCGCCAACCACGCGACGGTCCATGATCCGGACCCGGACCCTCAGCCGCGACGTGTGAGACGCGATCGCGCCATCGCCGGTCAGTTTCCAGGGCTTCGCCCGGCTCCCGGTCGGTGTACTCTCCAAGAACGTGAAGGTCCGGTTCCTCGCCTCTTGGTGCCTGCTCGTGGCCTGCGCCACCGCGGGTCGCGATAACCCGGGCACGAACGACGGCCCCACGTCCGACGGTCCTTCGCCGGACATGGTGTTGCCGGCCGACGCGAACAGCTGCATCACGCAGCCGTGCGACATCCTCACGGAGTGCGGCTGCCCGACCGATCAAGCGTGCGATATCGACGGTAGCGACGTGATGGGCACGGCCTGTCGTCCGGTCGCCGGCACCGCGGAGGACGAAGACGGTGGTTGCAGCCTCGCGTCGGGGTGCAAGTCGGGCCTGGTCTGCATCGGCTCGCCCGGTCACTGCCGCACCTACTGCGATGACGCCACGGACTGCGGCTCGCCGCGCGGCATCTGCGCCGTCACGATCACCTCCGGTGGTCAGCCGATCCTGGGGATCCCGAAGACGTGCACGTCGAACTGCGATCCGGTCAACGCGGCTGCGGGCAACTGCCCCGGCGGCGAGAAGTGCGGCTTCTTCACGCTCGACGTGGGCGGCGTCCCCACCAACATCGTCGATTGCACGACGGCCGGGCTCGCCGTCGCAGGTCAGAGCTGCACGAACGCCGGCCAGCCCGACGATCGGCTGTGCGCGAAGGACCATCAGTGCGTGATCCAGGGCCCGAACAACACGTGCCGCAAGACGTGCGTCGTCGGCGAGACCAACATCTGCGCGAACTGCACGGGCTTCACCACGGCGAACATCGTCGGCGGCAAGAACTACGGCTTCTGTCCGTAACGCGTTCGGCCACGCGCACCACAGCGTTCAGGATCCGCGATCGTCGAACGTGCCGAACATGCGAGCTTGCGTTCGAGCAGGTCGCGATCGGCGGTGACGAGCCGGGCTTGCTCGATGGCGTCCGCCGTCGCGCCCGGCGGAGATCACCAACACGCGGTCGTCGACGCACAGGAACAGGTACTGACGATCACTCGTCATCGTCAGCATGGCGCCGACAAGTTCACGCGCCGGGCCACCACGTAACCCCGCGCTCGGTCGACCGCGCGATCGCTTTGGCCGTTTCGGCGCGATTCAGCGACGCGCGAGCGACTTCGTGACGGGCCTCAGCACGATCGTGTGGCCGAGCTCGCGATCGCGCGCGCAGCGGATCGATCCGGCCGCACACGAGATCCGCAGGTCCGCCGACTGATCCGGAGACCGGAAGCGATCGAACGCGGCGAGCGCCTCCTTCGCCTCGGGGCGCCCGAGCGCCGCGAGCGCCGTGGCCTGGCTGCGCAGCAGATCCTGATCGCGCGGCGCGAACTCGAGCCCTTGGGTCGCCGCCGCGAGCGCACCCGCGTTGTCACCGACGGAGCCGAGCACGCGGGCATAGACCACCCAGGCACCCGCGTTCTGCGGCGCGCGCTCGGTGCACGCCTTGGCCGGGGCGACCGCTTCGTCCCACCGCCACACGCGCGCCAGGGCATCGGCCGCGATCGCATCGAGCACCGGCGGGTTCGGGGCGGGCTTGCCGGCGGGCACACTCGCGGCGAGCAACGACCGCGCGTCGGCGACCAGCGCGAGCGCATCCTCGACGCGCCCCTGCTTGCTCGCGACCCAGCCGAGTTGCGCCTCGACCATCGCCTTCGCCTTCGGATCCGGGGCTGCCGCGAGCGCCGCGTCGAGCACCGCGCGCGCTTCTTCGAGCCGCTCGGTCACCGTCCCGGTGAGTGCCATGCCGTGCTCGTACTCGCGCTCCCACACGGGGCGCTTGGTCGAGATCGCCGCACCCCGCCCGACCTCGATCGCCGTCGACGAGATCAGCGTGATCGGCTGCGCCTTGCATGGATCGAGGTCCACCGATCGCGCGCCCTTCGCACCGGCGATGAACGCCTTGCCCA
>JANNBP010000024.1:0-4142 GCA_031385555.1 Deltaproteobacteria bacterium
TGTCGAGCAGGTGATCGAGCGCGCCGCGCAGCTCGCCCGCGATGCGAAGCGTCCGTACGTGATCCCCACCGAGGTCTCACGTGCCGCTCGCGAGATCTTGCCCGCGCGGATCGTGCTCCGCGATCCCGACGCCGATCCCGCGGACATGGTGCGGGCGATCGTGGGCGTCGTACCCGTGCCCTAGATGCCGACGGTCGGCGGCCGGATGATCGTCAGCTGGCTCTCGATGCCCTTGGTCTGGTGGATCTCGTTCTTGTCGTCGACCCAGACCACCTCGAAGTCCGTCAGCTTCTCGCGCTTGATCAGCTCCTGGGCTTCCTTGTAGCCGAGGATGAACATCACCTTCGACCACGCGTCGGCGGTGAACGCATCCTTCGCCTTCACCGTGACGCTGCGCGACGCACGCGCCGGCTGGCCGGTGCGCGGATCGAGGATGTGGTGATAGCGAACGCCGTCCTTGACGAAGCCGCGCTCGTAGTCACCCGAGGTCGAGAACGAGTGGTCCTCTATCGCCATCGACGCGAACGGCGCCATCTCCTTGCCTGGGTTCTGGTTGCCGCGCGGGTCGCGGATGCCGACGACCCACGGCGCCGCGCCCTTCTTGCCGGCGATGTACATGTCGCCGCCGGCCTGCACCATGAAGTCGGTGAAGTTCAGCGAGTGCAGCAGCGCGACACACTTGTCGACGGCGTAGCCCTTCGCGATCCCGCCGAGGGTGATCGACATGCCCTTGCGCCGCAGGAAGACCGACTTCTTCGCCTTGTCGAGCACGACATCGCGATACCCGATCAGCGCGAGCCGCTTCTTGACGTCGGCCGGAGTCGGCAGCGTGCCGTCCATGTCCTGATCGAACTTCCACAGCCCCTTGAACCCACCGACGGTGATGTCGAAGATGCCGCGCGTGCGCTTCGCGACATCCTGCGAGCGCTCGATCACAGCGAAGGTCTCCTCGGAGACGACCACCGGCTTGAGGCCGGCGTTGCTGTTGATCTGCGAGACCTCGGAGTCGGGCGTCCAGGTGGTCATCACCTGATCGATCCGCTTCATCTCCTTGAACACCGCCTCGGCAGCCCTGGCCGCGCCGGCTTCGTCGTCCCCCCAGAAGAACAAGCTGATGGTGGTGCCCATCGCCTGGCCGTGGTGCTCGAACTTGCGATCGGGGTTCGCACGTTTCGGCGCCGGCTGCGCGGCCGCGGTCTCGATCATCGGCGCCTCGCCACATGCGAGCACCGCCAGCGCGAGCGCCGCGAGCCTCACGACACCCAGTGCACGACGCGGAGGATGATCAGGATCGCGCCGACCCCGAGCCCCGCCAGCACGGCACACACCGACAGTGCGAGCGTGCCCTGCGTCTCCTGCTGGATGCCTTTCCACATCCCGAGACATGCCGGGATCGTCCCGGTGACGGAGATCAACCCGCCCCAGATCGAGCCGTTCAAGACGCCGTGGTCGCCGATCGCGGCGACCACGATACCGAGTGCGACGAGACCGAACGCGATCAGCGCCGGCATCTTGGTATCGGTGACCGGTTCTCCCATTCGAAGAACCTAGCATCACCGGGAGCGCACGAGCGGAAGATCAGCTCTCGGAGTACATCCGGATGTTTTCCTTCATCACGTCGTCGGTGAGCGCGTTCTGCACCGGCTCGAGGAGGCAGTCCGCGAGGACGAGCATCATGTCCTCGACGCTGCGCTCGGCGACTAGCTTCGCCAGCAGTTGCTTCGCATCGCGCGAATCATCGCCCGCCAGGAGCTCCCTCACCTTCCCAACACTCAGATCACCCTGGAAGTCGATCATCAGATGTTGTCGCAGGTATTCGATCAAGCGAATCACGCGCCGGGAATACAGCACCAGCGGATCCAGATCAAGACACCGGCCAGCAGTTCCCGTCGGGAAACTGCTTGTATGTGGTCCCGTCGTGAAAGACGATTGATCGATGCCCCGCGTGCTGTTGACCGGCTTTTGCGCGGTGCCAGGACCGCGCCGCGCCGGTGTGCAGCTGCGCCACGTCATCCGCTCCTTGACGCCGATGCACAACGTCGATCTGCTGGTCGTGCGCGAGGGCGAGCAGGCGTATGTCGAACGCCAGGGCTCGGTGCGCGTGCTGCGCGTGCCCACCCACGAATCCGATCTGCGATCGCAGATCCAGTCGTTCCAGCGCGCACTCAAGCGCCAGCTCGACGGCGCGGACTACGACATCGTCCACTGCCGCGATAGCTGGAGCTGCATGCCGGTGCTCGAGGCGCGGTCGCGGCTCGGCTATGCGGTGGTCTACGATCTGTCGCGCTCGCCGCTCGGCGACAGCTTCCACGATGCCGAGCTCGATGCGCAGTACGGCCGCGACGAGGAGGCCTGCCTGCTCGCCGCCGACATGGTGCTCGCGCCCACCCCGGCCGCGGTCAAGGCGCTCCAGGGGCGCGGCAAGCCCGAGCGCGTGGTGCTGTCGCCGCCGGGCGTCGATGTCGATCGGTTCGATTGGGACGAGCAGCCGAAGGGGGGGCCGCCGCGGATCGTCTACGTCGGCACGATCGACGGGGGCCGCGGGATCCGCGTGTTGCTGCGCGCGATGGTCGCGATCGCGCGCGAGGTCGATGCGCGGCTGGTGCTCGCCGGCTCGTTCGCACCCAAGTTCGAGCAGAACCTGGAGCAGGGGATTCGCGAGCTCGGGCTCGAGGGCAAGGTCGAGGTACTCGGCGCCGTCGATCACGATCAGCTCCCCGCGCTGATCGCCACGGCGACCGTCTGCGTGGTGCCGGCGGCGAGCGATCTGATCCCCAACCCGACGGTGCTCTACCCGACGAAGATCCTCGAGTACATGGCGTGCAAGCGCGCCGTGGTCGCGCCGCGTCGCGACACCCTCGCGCAGGTCGTCGAGAACAACCGCGAGGCGCTGCTGTTCGAGCCCGGCGATCCGATCGATCTCGCACGCAAGGTCCTCCGCTTGATCGGCGAACCCCAGCTCCGCGAGCGGATCGCGCAGCTCGGCTACGAGCGCGTTCGCCGCGACTTCACCGCCTCCGCCGCCCGCCGTGCGTTGCGCATCGCGTACAGCGTGCTCGCGGATCGGTTCGAGATCGAGACCGACGCATCCGAGGACGACAACCCCAAGCCGCTGGAGATCCTCGCCGACGACGACTTCGAGGCGACGGTGTTCGAGGAGGCGCCGCGGTCACCGGCCGTCGACACGGCCGTGCACAAGCTCGACGAGATCGACGACGGCCTGTCGGGGGCGATCAGCTCCGAAGCCGTGATCCCGCCGCCGGCTCCCGACGAGACGATGGAGCGCATCTCGGTCGCGCCTCGCGCGGGGGCTTCGGATCGCGACTTCACCTCCTCCGGGCTCGCGGCCGCACCCGTGGGCGAGGACTGGGTGGTCACCGGGCTGTCGGCCGCGGTGCGGGCACTCGAGGAGGATGCCAATGAAGCGCACGACGGCACGCCGATCGAGGGTGTGATCGCCGCGGCACCAGCGCTGTCGGCGATCGACGGCTCGTTCGTTGCCGGCGAGATCGACATCCCGACCCCACCGCCAACGCTCCTCAAGCGTGGGGAGAGCCAGGACACCCCCGCGGTCGAGTTCACGGCGGCGAGTGGGCTGCTCGGCACGTCCGATCCCGAGCCCGATACTGGCTCGCGCACGCCGCCGATCGAGCGGCGCTAGCAAGGTCCTTGCGCCGACGTTGCCGTGATCCGATCGAGGTGGCCCTGGTCGGCCATGACGGAACTGCATGCAGGCGGAGAGGCCAGGCGCAACGCCGTGTTAGGTTCGCCCGCGGAGGCCGCTGCTATTCCGGTCGTTGCACTGGTCAATCTGCTGTTCGGCATCGGGTTCGCGCTGATCGCGCGTGACCGGCTCCGTGCGGACGGTCCGTTCTCGGCCCCCGCCTTTCACCTCGTGCTGCTCCACGCGGGAGGGGTGGTCGCCCCGATCGCGCTCTACTTCTACGCGGTGCATCCGGCGTGGGCGTGGATGTACTGGTTCAACCCCGAGAAGGTCTCGGGCATCGCCGTGCTGCCGCTGATGGTGGGGCACGCGGCCCTGGTGATCGGCGGCTGGTACGTGGCGTCGCAGATGATCCGGCGCGGCTTCCAGGGGGCGCTGCTCTACGGTGGCGGCTTCTTCCTGCTCGTGCTGTTGATCC
>JANNBP010000025.1:0-6286 GCA_031385555.1 Deltaproteobacteria bacterium
AGGATGTCGCCGGCCTTGACCTCGGCGCCGATCCGCACGATGCCCGAGTCGTCGAGGTCCTTGAGGGCCTCCTCACCGACGTTCGGGATGTCGCGGGTGATCTCTTCCTTGCCGAGCTTCGTGTCGCGAGCGACGCACTCGAACTCCTCGATGTGAATCGAGGTGAAGACGTCGTTCTTGACGAGCTTCTCGTTGATGAGGATCGAGTCCTCGAAGTTGTAGCCACCCCACGGCATGAACGCGACGACCACGTTCTGGCCGAGCGCGAGCTCGCCGGTCTCCGTCGCCGGACCGTCCGCGATCACGTCACCAGCCTTGACCTTGTCGCCCGGCTGGACGATCGGCTTCTGGTTCATGCACGTGTTCTGGTTGGACCGCTGGAACTTCACCAGCGTGTAGATGTCGGGGCGGACCGAGTTCGGATCCTTCGGATCGACCTTGCTCGGGCGAACGACGACGCGGTTCGCGTCGACCCAGTCGACCGTGCCGTCGCGCTTGGCGACGACGGTGACACCGGAGTCACGCGCGACGATGTGCTCCATCCCCGTGCCGATCAGCGGCGACGTGGTGCGGATCAGCGGCACGGCCTGGCGCTGCATGTTCGATCCCATGAGCGCGCGGTTCGCGTCGTCGTGCTCGAGGAACGGGATCAGCGAGGCGGCCACCGAGACCAGCTGGTTCGGCGACACCTCCATCAGCGTCACGTCTTCGGGCTTGCTCATGATCACGTCGGAGCCCTTGCGGCTCGAGACGTACTCGTCCATCAACTTGCCGCCCTTTTGGACGCAGTTGGCGTGCGTGATGATCTGGCCCTCCTCCTGGAGCGCCGAGAAGAACTTCACCTCTTCGCTGATCTTGCCGCCTTCGACCGCGCGGTAGGGCGTCTCGATGAAGCCGTACTCGTTGATCTGGGCGAACGTCGACAGCGATGCGATCAGACCGATGTTCGGACCTTCCGGCGTCTCGATCGGGCAGATGCGGCCGTAGTGCGTCGGGTGCACGTCGCGAACTTCGAAGCCCGCGCGCTCGCGCGTCAGACCACCGGGTCCAAGAGCCGACAGGCGGCGCTTGTGGGTGACCTCCGACAATGGATTTGTCTGATCCATGAACTGCGAGAGCTGCGAGGAGCCGAAGTACTCCTTCACGACGGCCGAGACCGGCTTCGCGTTGATCAGGTCGTGCGGCATGAGCGTCTCGATCTCTTGCGACATCGACATGCGCTCTTTGATCGCGCGCTCCATGCGGACGAGACCGATGCGGTACTGGTTCTCCATCAGCTCGCCGACGGCGCGGACGCGACGGTTACCGAGGTGATCGATATCGTCGACCACACCGCGACCGTTGCGGAGCTCGATCAGGTAGCGAACCGTCTCGAGGATGTCGCGCTTGGTGAGGATCTTGACGTCGGTCGCCTCGTCGATGCGGAACTTGTAGTTCAGCTTGATGCGGCCGACGGCCGAGAGGTCATAGCGCTCGGGGTTGAAGAAGAGGTTCTGGAACAGCGTCTGCGCCGAGTCGAGCGCCGGCTGATCGCCCGGGCGGAGGCGGCGATAGATCTCCATGACCGCCTCGTCGGGGCCCTGGAGCTTGTCGATCAGCAGCGTGTTGCGGAGGTACGGGCCGACGTTGAGGTTGTCGATGAACAGCACCTCGACGCGCTCGACGCCGCGCTCGCGCAGCTCGTCGAGCTTGCCCTCGTTGAGCTCCTCGTTGCACTGGAGGAGGACTTCACCGGTCGAGTCGTCGATCACGTCGCGAGCCGAGACCTTGCCGGTCAGCTCGTCCATGTCGATCGGCAGCAGGTCGACGCCGGACTCCTGGAGCTTGCGGATCGCACCCTTCGTGAACTTGCGGTTCTTCTTGACGAGGACTTCCTTCGTCTTCGGGTGCTTGATGTCGCGCGTCGCGCGCTGGCCGACGAGCAGCTCGTAGTTGACCTGGCGGCTGTACTTCTTGCTCGCCTCGAAGTGGATCGTCTCCGTGTCGTAGAAGTAGTTCAGCAGCTCTTCGGTCGAGTAGCCGAGGGCGCGCAACAGCACGGTCGCGTGCAGCTTGCGGCGGCGGTCGATGCGGACGAACAGGATGTCCTTGTGGTCGAACTCGAAGTCGAGCCACGAGCCGCGGTACGGGATCACGCGGGCGCTGTAGAGCAGCTTGCCCGAGGAGTGGGTCTTGCCCTTGTCGTGATCGAAGAACACACCGGGCGAGCGGTGGAGCTGCGAGACGATGACGCGCTCGGTGCCGTTGATGATGAACGTGCCGGAGTCGGTCATCAGCGGGATCTCGCCGAAGTAGACCTCCTGCTCCTTGACGTCGCGGATCGACTGGACGCCAGTCTCCTCGTTGACGTCCCACACCACGAGGCGGATGACGACCTTGATCGGCGCCGCGAATGTCATGCCGCGGGCGCGACACTCGTCGACGTCGTACTTCGGCTTCTCGAGGTTGTACGAAACAAACTCGAGCGACGAGGTCTCGCTGAAATCCTTGATCGGGAAAACGCTCTTGAACACGCCCTGAAGGCCGATGTCCTCACGCTTCTCGATCGGGATATCGATCTGGAGGAACTTGTCGTAGCTGCGCTTCTGGATGTCGATCAGGTTCGGGATGTCGATAACCTGGTCGAGCTTCGCGAAGCTCTTACGTGCTCGGAAGTTCTTCTGGATCAGGGATGCCATGGTGGAAAGATTCCCGTTCTGATCCCCTGCCAAGGGATCCGTGCTGGTTAGGCGGTAGCGAGCCGCTAATCGAGCTGCAGAGAGAAAAACGACAGAAACGCCGAATGGCCGGTCAATCGATCTCCGAGGAGGAGACCAAGAGCCGACCTTCGCTTTTTGCGTAGACCGAGAGAGCCGCGCCTGCTCCTCGGATACGCATGAAACGGACTGCGCAAACCGGGGCTGCGTATAGCACAGCCACGAACAATGGAAGCGAAAAGTACAACGCAAGTCGCCATGCCAAGATCCCCTGCCAAACATGGGAGTTGGCCGGATCCATCAACAGCGCAGTCCACAGATCCGGGGGCGATTTGCCACAGGCACTCCGGCCAGGACCAAACAAAAAGGCCTCCCGAAGGAGGCCTCTTGGTGCTCTCGGGCATTGGACCCAGAGCGTCGTTCGAGTCGTCTGTTACTTGAGCTCGACTTCGGCGCCAGCGTCCTTGAGCTTCTTCGCGATGTCGTCCGCCTCGGCCTTGTTGACGCCAACCTTCACGTCCTTGGGGGCGCCGTCGACCATGTCCTTCGCGTCCTTCAGGCCCAAGCCCGTGATCTCGCGAACGACCTTGATGACGCCGATCTTGTTCGCGCCGCCGCCCTTGAGGACAACGGTGAACTCGGTCTTCTCTTCGGCCACGGGGGCAGCCGCGCCAGCAGCAGGAGCAGCCGCAACGGCCACCGGGGCCGCCTTGACGCCCCACTTGTCCTCGAGGGACTTGGTGAGGTTCACGAGGTCGATGACCGTGAGGTTGGAGAGGTAGTTGATGACTTCGTCGTTCGTGATGGACATGTGCGTTTCCTTTGCCGTAACCGTGTGGTTTGAAGAACTAGGTGAGGTCCCGTGAAGGACTGGGTGGATGGGGGTGAGCCCCCAAAAGGTTAGTTAGCCCTGCTCGAGCTGGCGCTTACGCGCGTCGAGGAGGTACGCGAAGTTCTGGGGACCTGCGATGAGCTGCGCGGCGAAGCTCTGCGGACCTGCGAGGAACGTCATCAGCATCGAGGCGCGGATCTCGTCCTTGCCCGGCATCTTCGACAGCGCGTCGACGCCAGCGGCATCGAGGACCTGGCCCTCGTAGTAGCCGCCCTTGATGACGAACTTCGGCTCGGTCTTCGCCCACTGGAGCGCGAGCTTGGCCGGCGTCTGCGGGATCTCGTTCGACCAGATGACGGCGGTGGTGCCGACCATCAGCTGCGACAGCGGCTCCATCTTGGAGCCCTTGACCGCGATCTTGACGAGCGAGTTCTTGATCACTCGGTAGTGGCAGCCGTTCTTGCGGAAGTCATCGCGCATCGCGGTGACCACGGGAACGGTGATGCCGCGGTAGTCGGCGATGATCACGGCGGAGACGTTCGCGAACGCCTCCTTCACTTCACCGAGTACCAGCGCTTTTTGTTCTCTGTCCATGATGTCTCCATTTACTCGGCACTAGGGTCCCGAACCCACCCGAACCCTCAAACTCGAAACCCCTGCTTCTCGAGGAGAAGAGGGGTTGGCTTTCATCGACGAGGGCTCGTCGGGAAGGCGTCCGCTCGTCTCCGCAGGACTTAAAGGCCTGCTTCTTTGACAAGGGTCGGGATGAAAATCGAGTAAGTCTTTGCGGCTCCGAGTTCGGCGCTTTTATAGAGGACGCACCTGCCGATGGCAAGCGCGAAGCCGCCTAGTCTGTGGTCTGGGCGGTGAACGGTGCGGTGTCGATCTTGATGCCGGGACCGTGGGTCGACGAGATCGTGACCGACCGCATGTACGTGCCCTTGGCCGTCGCGGGCTTGAGCTTGATCAGGATCTCGAGCAGCGCCGTGAGGTTCTGCGCGAGCGACTCGGCCTTGAACGAGGTCTTGCCGATCGGGGTCTGGATGATGCCCGCCTTCTCGACGCGGAACTCGACACGACCGGCCTTGAGCTCGCGGACCGCCTTGGAGACGTCCGCCGTGACCGTTCCGACCTTCGGGTTCGGCATCAGGCCGCGAGGACCGAGGACGCGACCAATCTTACCGACCTGGACCATCATGTCCGGGGTGGCGACCAGCGTGTCGAAGTCGAACCAGTTCTCTTCGGAGATCTTCTTGATGTACTCGTCGCTGCCCGCATAGTCGGCGCCGGCCTCGAGGGCCTCCCTCGCCTTGTCGGGCTTCGCGATCACGAGCACGCGCTTCGTCTTACCGGTGCCAGCCGGCATGACGACCGAGCCGCGGACCATCTGGTCGGCGTACTTCGGGTTGACGCCGAGGCGAACCGAGACATCGACGGTCTCGTCCCACTTCGTCGAGATCTTGAGCTTTTCGATCAGAGCGCAGGCGTCGTTGACGCTGAACTTCTGGGTCCGATCGTAGGTCGTGAGTGCCTTCTTGTATTTCTTACCGGCCATGACTGACTCCTGCCTGGTTCGAACGTCGGAGAAAAACCCGACTCCCAGGGTGCGGTGGTCTCGATCCCCATCCGGGGCTCTGGCCCTGGATGTCCCTGATTCGCAGAGGCGAATCAGTCGATAACTTCGAGGCCCATCGAGCGCGCCGTACCGGCGACCGAGCGGCATGCCGACTCGATGCTCGTGGTGTTGAGATCGGGGAGCTTGAGCTCGGCGATCTCGCGGACCTGCTTCATGCTCACCTTGCCGACCTTGTTCTTGTTCGGCTCGCCGGAGCCCTTGTCGATCTTCGCTGCCTTCTTGAGCAGGATCGACGCGGGCGGCGTCTTGGTGATGAACGTGAACGAGCGGTCTGCGTACGCGGTGATCAACACCGGGATGATCAGGTCGCCATCCTTCGCGGTGCGAGCGTTGAACTCCTTGCAGAACTGCATGATGTTCAAACCGTGCTGACCGAGCGCGGGACCGACGGGCGGTGCCGGGTTCGCCTTACCGGCGGGGCACTGCAGCTTGATGATCGCGGTGACCTTCTTCATACGTACTCTCTTCTAATTCCGTCGACGACTTCGCGCGCTTGCACGACGAAGGCGGCGTTTATGCTTTCTCTACCTGGGAGAAGTCAAGCTCGACGGTCGTCGGGCGACCCAGGAACGACAAGCTGACCTTCAGCTTCTGCTTGTCGGCTTTCACTTCCTCGACCTTGGCCTGGAAGTTTGCGAACGGACCTTCGATGACGCGGACCGAGTCGCCAGCCTCGAACACGACGCGAGCCTTCGGCTTCGCCTTGCCCTCGGTGATGTTGGTTTGGACACCGGTGATCTCGCGCTCCGGCACCGGCGTCGGCTTCATGCCGCCGAGGAAGCCCGTGATCTTCGGGGTGTTCTTGACGAGGTGGAACGTCTGATCGTTCAGCACCATCTGCACGAACATGTAGCCCGGGAAGAACTTGCGGGTGGTGGTGCGGCGCTGGCCCTTGACCACTTCCATCACCGACTCCGTCGGGACGAGGACGTCACCGAAGTAATCCGTGAGGTTGTTGTTGCGGACGCGCTCGAGCAGCGTCAGCTTCGCCTTGTTCTCGTGACCCGAGTAGGTGTGGACGATGTACCACTTCTTCTCGAGGGAGACCGACGGAGGACCGACGGGCGGCTCACCACCATCACTACTGACAGGCGACACCGCGTCCGGCGCGTCGTCATCGGG
>JANNBP010000077.1:0-4477 GCA_031385555.1 Deltaproteobacteria bacterium
GCATGATCGCCGCGTTCGTCCGTTTCGGCGACCCACATGGCGGCGACCCACAAGGCGGCGACCCACAAGGCAGCGACCCACAAGGCGGCGACCCACAAGGCGGCGACCCACAAGACGGCGACCAACAAGACGGCGACCAACACGGCGGCGACCAACAAGGCGACCCACAAGGCGGCGCCGAAGAACAAGAACGCAACGACGAAGAAGGTCGCACCAGCGAAAAGGATCGCGCCGGCGGAAGCTTTAGCGCCGAAGCAGCAGGTCGCGCCGAACCGGCAGGTCGCGCCGAACCGGCAGGTCGCGAAGCAGCAGGTCGTGCCGAAGCAGCAGGTCGCGCCCAAGCAGGAGCCTGCGCCCGAGGCCGCGCCAACCAACGAGGGGTCCGGCGTGGTCGAGCTGGGCACGATCACGACGCCCTCGGGGACGCTCGCGATGTTCGACGTCGGCCTCCTCGGCTACCTGCCGCGCGAGGCGCTGGAGCCGGCGATCGTCAAGGCGACCGTGCCGAGTGACCGCGCCTTGCGCGTCGTCGGCACGCGCGTCGGCAGCGGGCGGTTCAGCGACTGCTGGGACCACGTCGCCGTGATCGTCGGCGACGGCGAGACCACGCACGCGAAGAAGCTCGGTGAAGCGGGCGTCGACTTCGCGAGGCTGATCCTGATGGATCACGGCGCGCTGGATCACTGGCAGCACGAGGACAGCCTCGACGGCAAGGCCGACTTCGTGTTCTGGGGCAAGGACGAGATCATCCTCGCGCGCGTGATGGGCGCACCGAAGCTCAAGGAGGGCTACGGCTGGACCGGTCTCAGCGTCGCCGACGCCGAAGCGAAGGCCGACCTCGCCGACCGCAAGAAGGCCGAGAACAGCTGGAAGCTCGCGTTCGACCTCCGCCCGCACGGCCATCACTTCCACGCGCTCGCGGCCGCACGCGCGAGCAAGCTCGGCGCCGGCGCGCTCGAGCTCGCGGGGAGCAAGCTGCTCCTGGTGTTCACCAGCTGGGGCGATGGCGTGTTTCCGATCTATCTCGATCTCGATGCCGCGAATCAGCCCGTGCGCGTGAGGATCCAGCTCCACACGGCCGAGTCGAACGCGGCGAAGCGTGCCGTCAAGCGATAGGAACGAATGGGCTAACAAGTTTCGCGCTGCGCGGTAGGGTTCGACCGCCCTCATGAAGTTGCTCTCCTCCTTGTTGTTCGTCGCGCTGGTTGCCTGCGGCGGTAAGAAAGAACCTCCTGCCTCGGGCTCGGGCTCGTCGTCGGAGAAACCGGTCGTGGTCGACAAGGGCTCCGGCTCGGCGACGGGATCCGGATCCGCCGGTTCCGGATCGGCGATCGCGATCCCGCCCTACACGCCAGCCGCGGACGTGCCCGAGCCGATCAAGCAGGCGATCGCCGCCGCCGATCGCACCGATGCGGATCGCGCGCTCGACGCAGGTCGCAAGCCGGGCGAGGTGTTTGGCTTCTTCAAGATCGCCGAGGGCCAGAAGATCGGCGAGCTGTTCGCCGGCGGTGGCTACTCGACGGAGCTGATGGCTCGCATCGTCGGCCCGAAGGGAAAGATCTACGCGCAGAACAGCAAGGAGATCCTCGACAAGTTCGCGCGCAAGCCGTGGACCGAGCGCGCGGCGCGGCCGATCAACAAGGACATCGTCGTCGGGGTCGAGCGGCCGATCGACGACCCGTTCGGACCCGACATCAAGGACCTCGATGCCGTGGTGACGATCCTCAACTACCACGACGCGGTCTGGCAGAAGGCCGACACCGCGAAGATGAACAAGGCCGTGTTCGACGCGCTCAAGCCCGGTGGCGTCTACGCGATCGTCGATCACAGCGCGAAGGATGGCTCTGGCGTCAAGGATGCCGAGACGCTGCACCGGATCGAGCAGAAGGTCGTCGTCGACGAGGTCACCAAGGCCGGTTTCAAGCTCGACGCCGAGTCGCCGGTGCTCAAGCACGCGGAAGACACGCGCGACTGGAGCACGTCGCCGCGGACCGCTGGTGAGAAGCGCGGCACCAGTGATCGGTTCACGCTGCGCTTCGTCAAGCCCGCGAAGTAAACCGGGTAGGCTCGGTCGCGATGCGATTCGAGTATTCCGAGGGTGGATCGAACAAGTTCTGGGACATCGAGCGCGCCGGCTCGACGCTGACGATCAAGTTCGGCAAGATCGGCGCGAACGGGCAGACGCAGCTCAAGGCCTTCGGCTCCGATGCCGAGGCGATCGCCGCGCACGCCAAGCTCGTCGCCGAGAAGACCAAGAAGGGCTACGTCGAGGCCGGCAACGGCAAAGCCGCCTCGGCGAAGCCGAAGGCGAAGGCGGGCAAGCCTGCCGCATCGCCCGCGCCGGCGGCGAAATCGTCGTCGGGCATCAAGCCGACCTCGCTCGTGATCAAGCCGCTCCACCAGGCCTCGATGCACCGGATCGTGGTGCGCGATCGCGTCGCGGTGGCGACCGGGACCCACTGCTTCGCGACCAGCAACGGCAAGAAGTTCCACCGCCGCGACAGCCCGGGGACCTCGTACGGCCTGTTCGAGATCGACGGCAAGATCTACTCGATGGGCGGGCCTTTCATGGTCACCTCCGACCACGGCGCGACCTGGAAGCCGATCAAGACGGCGTACGACGACTACATCTTCACGCTCCTGAAGGACAGCAGTGGCAGATGGTGGCTCGGCTGCAACAACGGCGTGGTGTTGACGTCGGATCGGCCCGACAAGAACTGGAAGCCGGCCTCGTTCACGACGGCGGGCAAGGTGATGGCGATCCTCGAGGTCGACGGCAAGTTGCTGTTCGTCGGCGCGGGCGGCGCCGGCACGTGGGATGGCAAGAGCTATCGGGCGATCAAAGGCTTCAAGAAGACGGACATCGTGACCCGCGTGACCGAGGCACCGAGCGGCGTGCTGATCGCGATCGGTGACGGCGGCATCGCGTATCGATCCGTCGACCGCGGGAAGACGTTCACGGCGGTGAAGTCGGGCGCGAAGGTCGATCTCGAGGACTGCGCGTGGGTCGCCGGCGCGCTGTTCGTCGTCGGTGCGAACGGCACGCTGCTGCGCTCCCTCGACGAGGGCAAGACGTTCAAGAACGTACCGACCAAGACCCAGAAGCTGTGGGCGATCGCGAGCTGGGGCGAGGGCGCCTTCCTCGCCGGCGACGGCGGCGTGTTCTCGCTCGCGGCACCGAACGATACGTACTGGAAGGGAACCCAGGATCTGTTCGAGCCGCCGCCGCCCGAGGTCGACAAGACGTTCGAGCCGATCAAGGCCAGCTCGGGCCGCGATGGCGTGTTCAAGAAGCTGCACGCGGCTGCCGTCGCGCAGCACGACAAGCTCTCGGCGTCGCTGAAGCGACCCACGGATCCGAATCCGAAGCTCGCGCGGACCGTCGACGACGGCACCGACGGCGCCGACCAGGTCTACGCGGACTGGCTGTCGGATCAAGGCGATCCTCGTGGCGAGCTGGCGCAGGTCCAGTTGCGGCTCGTCAAGGATCCGAAGAACAAGGAGAACAAGGAGCTCAAGAAGCTCGAGAAGAAGCTGCTCTCCACGCATGCGGGCGCGCTGCTCGGCAAGCTCGCCGAGGCGTCGTCGACGCTCGAGCTCGAGTGGCACGCCGGCTTCATCACAAAAGCGCGGATCGCGAAGCCCTCCGACGACGACAACGACGACGGGGAAGACGGCGAAGCGAAGGAACAGCCCTCGGTCGAGAAGGTGCTCGGCTGGTTGCTCGATTCACCGAGCGCACGCTTCCTGCGCGAGCTGACCGTCGGGATCGTGATCCGCGACGACGAGAACAGCTATGCCAACGTCGCGAAGAGGATCGGCAGCCGCTACCTCCCGTCGCTGCGCACGCTGTTCCTCGGCGACTTCACCTACGAGGACACCGAGCTCAACTGGAGTCACCTCGGCAACCTCGAGCCGATGTGGCCCGCGCTACCGAACCTCGAGTCGCTCAAGTTGCGGTCGGGGTCGATGAAGCTCGGCTCGATCGTGCTGCCGAAGCTGCGCGAGCTGACGGTGATCACCGGTGGCATGGATGCCAGGGCCGCGCGTGCGATCGCGAGCGCGCAGTGGCCGAGCCTCGAGATCCTGTCCCTGCAGATCGGCCCGGAGCCCGACGGTGGCGAGGTCAAGCTCAAGGATCTGGAGCCGATCCTCGACGGCGCCACCCTGCCCCGCCTCACCCACCTCGGGATCACGAACTTCAACCACACCGGCAAGCTCCTCGAGCCCCTCGCGCACGCGAAGATCTTGCCGCAGCTCACCGAGCTCGACCTCGAGATGGGCACGCTCGGCGACGAGCACGCGGCGCGGCTGTTCGCGCTGCAGAAGGCGTTCGCGCACCTCACCAAGCTCGACGTCCACGACAACTACCTGACGTCCGAGGGCAAGGCGGTGCTCAAGCAGACGAAGCTGCCGATCAACTTCGGCGAGCAGCGCGACGACGATGGCCCCGACGAGCGCTACGCGTCGGCCTACG
>JANNBP010000080.1:0-43061 GCA_031385555.1 Deltaproteobacteria bacterium
GCCTCGAAGCCGGGAGCCTGCGGAGGATCCTGGCCGGTGATCTGCGTGCACACGCTACCGCCCGCGCCATCGCACTTGAGCTCGCCGATCTGGCACTCGCCCTCGTTCGGGCTCCCCACCAGCGGACCGCCGGCGCACTGACAGCTCGCCTGACCGCACAGCGCCTGCGGTGTGACCTCCTCGTCGAAGTCGCCATCGCAGTCGTTGTCCTTGCCGTCGCACAGCTCGGCCGTGCCGAACGGCGCGTTGGTACCGCCGACGGGGCAATTGAGCGCTTGTGCGGTACCGCAGTTGAGACCGCACTGGATCGCGCCCGTCTGGGTGTTGCAGTGGAGCGTGCCGCGCACGCATTCACCTTGATCGGTGCCGCAGAACGCTCCACCACCCGGATCGTTCTCGTCGGTCAGGCCGTTGCAATCGTCGTCCTTGAGGTTGCACTCCTCGGGCTTCGGATTCTTCGTACACGTGACGACGCCCGTGCCGGGGACGCACTGCTTGACGCCACCGGCACACTCGCCGACGACGTTGTCGCAAGGATCGCCGATGGTCGGCAGCGGACCTTCGTCGGTCGCGCCGTCGCAGTCGTTGTCCTTGTTGTCGCAGACCTCGTTGCCGGTCGGGATGCACGGACCGCCGTCCCCGTCGGTCGGCGCGCCGCCGTCCCCATCGGTCGGGCCTCCATCGCCTGGACCATCACCGCTACCGCCATCCTCGCCCGCACAATTGTTGATGCAGTAGTCGTTGACCTTGCAAGCGCTCAGCGCGCTGCCGAGGACGACGAGGAGTCCGAGAGCGAGCGCTTTCACGAGTGCGCCTCCCCACTGCGGCGCTTGCGGACGAACAGCAGCGCGATGCCGAGCAGCAACAGGCCGGCGTCACCACCGGTGTTGCAGCCACCACCACCGCCCGTGGTCACGCGAGTCTCGATACCACCGTCGGGTCCGAGGTCCTCGGGATCGAAGCAGGTGCCGCCCTTACAGATCTGGTCGGGCGACGGGCAAGCGGTGCCGACGCACAGATCGGCCTCGCACGTGCCGCCGTTGTTGTTCGGGTTGCAGTACTCGCCCTGCGGGCAGGTCATCGTGCTGCAGCCATCGGGCACGCACTGACCGGAGTTGTCGTTGCAGGCCTGACCGAACGGACATGGCGTACCGCACGGGTCGTCTTCACAGACGCCGAGTCGGCAGCGCTGGCCCGACGGGCAGTCGATGTCGGCGCAGCTGAACACGCAGTTGCCGCCGGCGCAGTACTGGTCGGTCGGGCACGTGACGTCCTTGCAGAGGTTGGTCACGCAGACGCCCGCGATGCAGTTCTGGTTGTCGGAGCAGCGATCCGGGAACGTCGTGCAGTCGTCCGCCTTGCACTCGCCGGTCTCCGGGATGCAGACGAAGTCGGCCGGGCACTCGGCGACCGTGCAGGCGTCGACACACGTGCCGGTGTTGCCGGCCGCGTTGACCTGACAGACCTGCTTGGTGCCGTTCTGTGGCGGACAGGTGATGCCGAAACACGGATCGGTGATGCACAAGCCACGGCACGTGCAGTCCTGGCGCGCGGGGTTCTGGGTGCAGACATCGCGCGGATCGCTGAACCCAGCGGGGGGGCCATTGACGAGACAGCAATCTGCCCCGGTGCAGCCGACGTTGGTCTTGCACGCCGGGAGGGCGCTGCAGGCCGTCACCTCTTGCTTGCAGAACTTGCCGAGCGGGCACGGGAACTCGGTCATCGCGCACGGGAACGCGCACTGGCAGAACTCGTTGCAGATCGAGCCGGCGGCGCACAGGTTGCCTTCGTCGGTCTGGCCGTTGCAGTTATTGTCCGAGCAGTCGCAGCTCTCCTGCTGCGCGGGCTCGGCCTGGCAGAGCTTGGTGCCGCTCGCGCAGACCTGCTCGCCGGCGCACGTGTTCGGACCGCCGCTGCAGCTACACGCGCAGCAGCAGTTGTTGCTCGTGCAGGTCGGCGACGGATCGCAGCTCGCCGGCTTCGGGTTGCACGTCGCCGGGAAGCCCGGCTTCGGCGTCTGGTCATCGCACGCGAAGTCTTCGTCGGTGTTGCCGTCGCAGTCGTCGTCGACGTTGTTGCAACCGTCGTTGCCCGGGGGCTGTGCGACCGAGTTGCAGGACAGCACGCCACCGATGCACTGCGTGGTGCCGACGCCGCAGCCGTTGCTGCAGTCGGCGGGCTGGAAGTCTTCGTCGATCAGGTTGTCGCAGTCATCGTCGAGCCCGTTGCAACCGTCGGTGCACGAGTCCGGCGCGTTGTTCGTCGCGCTGTTGCACGGCTTCACTTCGCTCTGGCAGCTCTGGAAGGTGTTCGGCGGGCCGGCGACGACGGGGCAGATCTTGAAGCCGGGGTGACAGATGTTCTCGGGGATCGGGTTGTTGCTCGGATCGCCGGGGTTATTGCGCGGATCGTCGACCGCGAAGTTCTCCGGCGGCAGCGGGTTCATGGTCGAGCACTGCGCCTGGAGGCCGTCCTTGATGCCGTCGCAGTTGTCGTCGAGGCCATTGCAGGTCTCGGTGGTCGGCTGCTGCGCCGTGCAACCGCCGAAGCCGCTGCAACCGGGCGTGCCCGGAAGCGGTCCGCAGTTCGCGACGAAGTTGCAGGTCTCGACACCCGCGCACGTCCCGGTGCCACACGGGCGCGTCAGCTTCGGACCATTGGTGCTGGCTTCGTCGATCCGACCATCGCAGTCGTCGTCGCGGCCGTTGCACTGCTCCTGCTGCGGCGAGCACGAGCACGTCGTCAGGGTCTCGTCGATCTTGCCGTCGCAGTCGTCGTCGAGGTTATTGCAAACCTCGCCGCACGCGGTCGCCGTGGTCGATCCGTTGACCACCAGGACGCTGCCGTTGCACGTGACCGTCTGCGCGTTGCAGGTCAGCCCGGTCTCGGAGCTGTTGCAGACCAGCGTGCCGGTCCGCAGGCACTGACCGACCGCGTTGTTGCTGCAGGCCTCGCCCTTCGCAGGCTCGAAGTCTTCGTCGGCGGAGCCGTCGCAGTCGTCGTCCAGACCGTTGCACTTCTCGGTCTTGATCGCGTCATCGAGGATCGACGAGATCGCGAGCTGGAGGCTCGCTTCGTCGGAGGCGTAGAAGCCTTCGTTGCCACCCACATCGGCGGCGCCACCGGCGTGCGCGATGTCCTCGATCTCCTGATCACCGGGGGGCTTGCCGAACCCGATCGGCTTGGTCTCGATGCGATAGCGCCGGGTCGTGCCGTTGATCGTCAGGTCGGTGGCGAGCAGCGAAGCCGCCGCGTTCGCCGGGGTGCCACCGCAGGTCTCGTCACCGTCGGTGAGCATGATCGTGATGTACGGGCGGCACTGCTCGAAGCAGCAGCAGTTGTTACCGGTACAACCGGCAGCGTCGTCGCACACCGTTCCGCCGGGTCCGCGGTTCGAGTTGCATGTCGCCGGCTTGGTCGGCTTCGGGAGGAACGCGTCTCTCGTCGGGTCGTTGACGATCGGCGAGAACCCGGCCTGGTTCGCCGGCCAGATGGTGAACGTGTCGTTGAGGATACAGGTCTGGCCATTCGGACAGTTCGAGTTCTGCGTGCACGTGGTTGTCGTGCTGGTGCTGCAGTGACTGCGTGTGGTCGACTCGGTGCCGGTCCAGTACAGCCTGCTGCCACGCAGCGAGCCCTCGATCGGCGTCGCGCCCGAGGCGAGCCAGATTTCGGGGTCGGTTCCGGTCGCGGTGCACGTGTTGCCGGTCAGGTTGACCCACGCTTCGGACGAATCGTTGTTGCCGTCGACGAGTGGGGTCAGGAGCTCGAAGGCGTCGCTCGTCGCTCCACAGGTGGTCTGCGGGCTGCTACAGCCGGTGGGAAACGTCGTCGACGTCGTCGCGCCGCTCATCGCCATGCGAAAGCGACCGAGCGCGAGCACCATGTCGCCATACGAGTTGACGATCTTGCGGATCGCACAACGCGCGTGATCGAGCTTGGTGTCGTTACCACCGCAACTCGACGGACCCGAGCCCGTGGCTTCGTTCATCGAGCCCGACGTGTCGAGCACGAGCACGACGTATGGCTTCAGTGGATCGCCGGCGCGCGCGATCTCGGGGGAGAGGACGACCGCTAGCGTGGCTACCCCTAGCCACGCGAAAAGTTTCCGCATGAGGAGGACATTGTAGTGAAATCGCCAGTGCAGAAGCGAATCCCTTCGGCACTGTTTGGGGTAGCGGACCGTGAGTAGATCACGCTCTACCTACATAGGTACTTCACCTACCGCGAGAGCAGTGCCCGACCGATCACCTTGAGGGCGAGGATCGGCTTCACCCCCTCGAAGATCGGCAGGACCTGAGCATCCGCAACATAGCGACTGATCGGGTATTCCTCGGCGTACCCCCAGCCGCCGTGGAGCAGCTGGCCGAGCTGGGTGACCTCGACGGCGACGTCGCACGCGAACAGCTTCGCCATTGCCGCCAACGTGATCGCGTCGGGGGCGTTGTCGGTCATCGAACCTCCGCGCGGCTCCGCCACACTGCGCGCCCCGGCAGCGCCGTGGCTATCGAAGCTACGCGCCGAGGCGTACGTGATCGCCCGCGCGGCGACCAGGCGGGTGGCCATCCGGCCGAGGTGATAGCGGGTCAACCCGTAGTCACCGATCGGGCGTCCGAACTGCTTTCGCTCGGCGACGTACCGCGCGGTGTGGTCGACGGCGGCCTGCGTGAGGCCGCAGGCGCGACCGCCGGTCTGGAGCCGACCCGCCGCGAAGCCCGCCATCTGCAGCGCGAAGCCGCGACCGATCCCCGCCTCTCCGCCGACGAGCTGCGCGTCGGGGACGAACCAGTTCTCGAAGGCGAGGGTGAACGAGTGCATGCCGCGGTAGCCCGGCGTCCGATCGGCCTTGCCGGTCAGCGTGCCGCCACCGGGCTGCGCGGTGGTGAACTCGTGACCGTCGAACCGCGGCTTGTCGACGATGAACAGCGTCAGCCCCTTCGCTCCACCGTCGCCGGGGGTCAGCAGAGCTGACCCCGCCGACGGCTCCATCCTTTTGGCCCCCGTGCGTGCGAGCAGGGCGATCACGTCGGCGCGACCGGCGAACGTGCACCACGCCTTCGCGCCGGTGATCGTCCAGCCACCCTCGGCGCGCTCGGCCTTGCAGGCGAGCGACGCGACATCGGAGCCGACGTTCGGCTCGGTGACCGAGATCGCCGCCATGATCTCGCCGCTCGCGAGCTTGGGCAGCCAGGCCTTCTTCTGAGCTTCGGTGCCGCCGGCGAGCAGCGCCTTCGCGAGGATCTCCGGCCGGGTGATCAGCGAGCCCGCCGCGGCGAGCGACGCGCGCGACAGCTCCTCGGTGGTCAGGATCATGGCGAGGTTGCCGAGCTCGTGACCGCCGTAGGTCTCGGGGATCGAGAGCCCGAAGTAGCCGAGCTTCGCCATCTCGGCGATCACGCGCTCGGGGACCAGCTCGTCGTGATGGTGGATCCTCTCGGCGTGTGGGGCGACCTCGCGCTCGGCGAACGTGCGGACGCTGTCGCGGACCTCGCCGAGCATCTCGTCGAGCGGCCACAGCGGCGTTCCGGAGGCGATCACCGCGGCGCCGATCGCTTCGACGGCCTTGGGATCCAGGCCGGCGGCGATCTCGGCCGCCACGGGGTCGGGATAGCGAAGCTCGAGGGCGAGCGCGGGTGCGATCGGGCCGAGCCGATGCGGGATCGAGGCCGCGAGCTCCGCCACGGCAACGGCGGCGAGCTCGGCGACCGCCTCGGGTGCAACCGCCAGCTCGGCGATCGCGCGCGCTTCGGTCGCGACATACGCGACGCGATCGACGACGACCTGGTGCTCGTCGATGGCGGCGCCTCCGTTGGTCAGCTTGCGAGCTGCAGCCACGGCGCGGTCGGCAAGCTCGCAGGAGGCATCGGCGATCCGCTGTCGGTCGATCATGCTCCGTGCTTAGCGCGGAACCGATGGTGATGGGACCTCGGCGGAGAGGATCTCTGCGAGCGCCGACGCACGCTACTTCGAGATCCGCTTGCGCAGCTTCTCGCGGCTGTCGTCGAACGACAGCTTCTTGTAGAGCACGAAGCTGTTCTGCGGATCGACAACGTGCCCGAACGCGGCCACGGCGACCTCGATCTTGCCCTCGTCGAACGACAGCAGGCCCATCAGCGCGGCGATCTGGTTCGTGGTGAACCAGTTGAGGCGCGCCGCATCACGGACCACGCCGACCTTGTCCTCGTCGAAGGAAGCGCCCCGCACCGCGGACACCAGCTGGTTGAACGCGGCCTCGGTCATCGCCTGGTTGCCCGGCGCGACCTTCGCCTCTTCCTTCTTGTTCGCGATCTGCTCGATGATCTTCTTCGCGGCGCTGATCTGCTGCTGGAGCTGGACCGCTTGCGCGCGGAAGGTCTTGCGCTCCTGCTTGTCCTGCACTTCATCGGCGACGTCGACCAGGCCCGTGGCGTCCCTGTCGATCTCGCCGAGTCCCTGCACCACCACGGCGAGCGCGACCTCCTGCTTCGCCGCGCGGCGTGCGAGGCCCTTGAGATCGTCCCCGAGATCGGTGGCCGCGCTCGCGAACTTCTTACGCGCGCCGCGATCGTCGGAGCCCTGCGCCGTCTTCGCCAGGGCGTGCGCGGCGTTGCCGAGCTTGTCGAGCGCGTCGGAGATCACCGAGCGCTCCTGTGCGGAGTCGGCGCGAGCGTGCGATGCAGCGAACACGAGAACTGCGAACACCAACCACGAGAATCCAAGCTTCGGCATGAGGGCCTCCTGAGGGGCCCCGAAGATAGGGATTCACAGCGGGCTCACAACCGATACTTCGAGCACTTCACCCGCTGTTCACGCGAACCCGAATTCGCCGTAAGGCAGCCCACGAAGCGTTCACCATCCTGTGCGGTCGCGATGACGAGATCGTCGAGGATCGACGACGAATGCCGACGTTCAGGCGCGATCACACGAAGCGGTCGAGGATGCGGACGAGCTGAGCGCCGTACGCCCCACCGAACAACACGGCGTGCGCGGCGAGTGGGTAGAGCTGCCAGAGCTCCACGCGATCGCGCCACCCCGCGGCGAGCGGCGAGATCTCCTGATACGCGGCGTAGAGCTCGTCGGAGACACCGCCGAACAGCGCGAGCATCGCGAGATCGACCTCGCGATGACCGCCGTAGACCGCGGGATCGATCAAGCACGGCGCGCCATCGACCGCGACCACGTTGCCCCACCACAGATCGCCGTGTAGCCGCGCCGGGGGCTCTCTCGGTCCCCAGATGTCGCGCTCGCGCAACAGCTCGAGCTTGTCGCGCACGTCGGGCATTGCAGCTCGTGCACGCGCTCGATCGCAGAGTGGCCCGACGCGGCGATCGATCCATTGCGCGACCACACCTCGCGCGCCGGTGTTGTCCTGCGGCAGCGTCGCGAGAAAGCTCGGGCGGTGATGCCCGAACATCGGCGCGCCGAGGGCGTGGAGCTGGGCGAGCCCGCGGCCGAGCTCCTCGTCGAACTTGCTTCCCTTCGCGCCGATCGCCAACCACTCGAGCGCGAGGGCGCGGTCGGTGACGGCGAGGACCTTCGGAACCCACAGTGGTCCGGCGGCGAGCCAGCCGAGCCCTGCGGCTTCCGCCGCGTACAACCCGGCCGGTGGATCCGCGTGCGTCTTGACGAAGATCTTCCGCTGGTCGGCGAGCGTGACCTCGTACGCGTCGTTGATGTCGCCACCTGCGATCGATCGCGCGTTCACGATCTCGATCCCGCCGCCGAGCTCTGCGACGAGCGCGTGTTTCCAGCTCACGCCGGGCTCATACGTTCGCGCACGTGTGCGATCAACCCGGCACAGGCGCGCTCGCACTGATCGAGCACTTTCTCGAACCCCTCCTCGCCCCCGCTATAGGGATCCGGCACCTCGGCACCCGCCGGCGCAGCGGGATCGAAGCTCCGCAACAGCCGCACCTCCGGCTGTGCGCGCCGCTCGGTGAGCAGCGTCAGGTGGCGCAGGTTCTCGCGATCCATCGCGATCACCAAATCGAACTGATCGAGATCGTGCCGCGTGAACTGGCGCGCGCGATGGGTCAGCTCGATGCCGCGCTTCGAGGCGGCCGACCGCGTTCGAGGATCGGCGAGCTCGCCGGCGTGCCACGCGCCGGTGCCGGCGCTGTCGATCGTCACGCGATCGGCGAGGCCACCCTCGGCGAGCAGCTTGGCCATCACGCCTTCGGCGGTGGGCGACCGACAGATGTTCCCGAGGCAGACGAAACAGATCCGCACGGGAAGCAGCGTACCTGCAAACCCAAACCCGATCCGCAAACCCAAACCCGATCCCCTCGTTCGCGCGAGCGATGCCTCTGAGACGTTCAACCTCTCCGAGCACCTGCAACGTCGATCAACGACGGCGCGATCGTATCGAGGTCAGGAGTCGCCGGTGTCGAGCTCGCCGGTCCAGTACAAATAGTCTGTCCACGCATCCGGGATCGAACGCAGCGAGATCCGGATCGCAACGGCCGGCACCCAGTTCGGCTGCTTCGGCTCGGTGAGCAGCGACATGCTCGCTTCGCGCGGCGTGCGCCCACCCTTCTGGCGGTTGCACAGGTAGCAGCAGGTCACGATGTTCGTCCACTCGGTCTTGCCGCCCTTGGAGCGCGGCATCACGTGGTCGTACGTCAGCTCGCCGATCGACGCGCGCTTGCCGCAGTACTGGCAGCGATAGTTGTCGCGCGCGTAGATGTTGACGCGCGAGAACTTGACGGGCCGGGCGTGGCGCCGGAACGCGCGCAGCAGCCGGACCACGGCGGGAATCTTGATGATCAAGCTCACCGACCGCACGCCATGGTCGTACTCCTGGAGGACCTCGACCTTGCCGAGGAACAACAGCGTGATAGCGCGCTGCCAGGAGATGACCTTGATCGGTTCAAATCCCTGGTTCAGCAACAGCGTTTGCGAACCGTCCATGAAACCCCTTGGGCCACGAATGTAGCATCACGGTGAAAACTGGCGAGAGTTGCCCGCCGACGTGCGATCTCGGCCACATACGTCCGAGCCGGCTGGTTTGCAGTTTGAAAACGATTTTCAAAAGACGCGCGCGGTGATACCCACTGTTCGTGCCGACGCTTGCCGACATTCCACTCGGACGCGCGGTCCTCGTGCGTGACGTGAGAGGCGGAAATGCGTTTCGTCGGCGGCTCCTCGAGCTCGGCCTGGTACCCGGGACCAGCGTGAAGATCGTCACCGTCGCGCCGCTCGGTGACCCGCTGCGGATCGCGATCCGCGACGGCGAGTGGTCGATCCGTCGCGAAGAGGCGGCACAGATCCAGGTCGAGGCTCCGCTGGCGACCGCTCAGGCGAAGGCACCGTGACGCGCAAGCAGATCCTGCTCGCCGGCAATCCGAACGTCGGCAAGACCACCCTGTTCAACGCGCTGACCGGGTTGTCGGCGAAGGTCTCGAACTATCCCGGCATCACGGTCGAGGCGAAGCGCGGCACGCTGAAGCTGCCGAGCGGTGATGCCGACCTCCACGATCTCCCGGGCACCTACAGCCTCAACGCGCGCAGCGCCGAGGAGGCGCTCGCGTTCGACGCCATCGCCGCACGCCGTGGCAACCCGCCCGATGCAGTGATCGTCGTCCTCGACGCGACCCAGCTCGCACGCTGCGCGTACCTCTTGCTGCAGTGCCAGGAGCTCGGGGCGCGCTGCGTCGTCGCGTTGACGATGGTCGACGAAGCGAAGACCTCCACGCCCGATCCGTCGACGCTCGCGAAGCTGTTCGAGTGCGAGGTCGTCGCGGTGACAGCACGGACCCGCCTCGGGCTCGACCAGCTGAGTGCCGCGATCGATCGCGCGACCCAGCTGCCGCCGAGATCGATCTGGCGCTGGCAGCCGACGGCCGAGCTCCGCGCCAAGCTCGACTCGATCCCGGGGGGCAACGATGCGATCGGGTTGTGGGCGGTCACCAACGTCGAGCCGCGCACGGGCTCGCCCGACGACGACGAGCTCGAGATCTCCGCCGAGCTGCGCACGGCCGCGCTCGACAAGACCGGACTCGATCTCGATGCGCCGATCCTCGCACGGTGGGCATGGCTCGATCGCGAGATCCCCAAGCTGATCAAGAAGCCGGTCGATCGTTCTCGCACGCAGCGGATCGATCGAATCCTGATGCACCGCGTGCTCGGGTTCGGCGTGTTCCTCGCGGTGATGACCGTGCTGTTCATGTCGCTGTTCTGGTGGGCGCAGCCGTTGATCGATCAGGTCGACGGGCTGTTCGGCTGGCTCGGCGAGTGTCTTCGCGGTGCGCTCGGCGAGGGCGTGTTCACCGACTTCCTGGTCGACGGCGTGATCGGCGGCGTCGGCTCGGTGATGGTGTTCCTGCCGCAGATCTTGCTGCTGTTCCTGTTCCTCGGCTTCCTCGAGGACTGCGGGTACCTCGCGCGCGTCGCGTACCTGATGGATCGCATCATGCGATCGATGAACCTGCACGGTCGCGCGTTCGTGCCGATGCTGTCGGGCTTCGCGTGCGCGGTCCCCGCGATCATGGCCACGCGCACGATGGAACGCCGCCGCGATCGCATCCTGACGATGATGGTCGTGCCGCTGATGACCTGCTCGGCGCGGCTCCCGGTCTACACGCTCGTGATCGCCGCGCTGATCCCCGGCTCGGCACTGACGCAGGCCTTGCTGATGGTCGGCATGTATCTGTTCTCCGTCGTCACCGCGCTCGCGGCGGCGTGGGTGATGGCAAAGACGGTCAAGCCGCTGAAGGCGAAGCGGTTGCCGTTCTTCATCGAGCTCCCGCCCTATCGCTTCCCGCGGATCGGCGACGTCCTCCGCATGATGTGGAGCAAGTCGTCGTTCTTCCTCCGCGAGGCCGGCACCGTGATCCTCGCGTGCTCGATCGTGCTGTGGGCGCTGCTCGCGTTCCCACGCGAGCTCCCGGCCGGCGCGCCCGACTACGACGCGCTGATCGAGAAGGCCGACAAGGCCGGCGACGACGAGCTCAAGACGCACTACGAAGCCGAGAAGCAGGGCGTGCTGGTCGCGAACAGCTACGGCGGCCGGATCGGTCACGCGATCGAGCCCGCGATCAAGCCACTCGGCTTCGACTGGAAGATCGGCATCGGCATCGTCGGGGCGTTTGCCGCGCGCGAGGTCTTCGTGTCGACGATGGGTATCGTCTACTCGGTCGGCGAGGTCGATGCCGGCGACGACGAATCGACCAAGCCGCTGCGCCTGGCGCTGTCCGACGCGAAGAAACCCGACGGCACGAAGGCGTACACGCCGCTGGTCGGCCTGTCGCTGATGATCTTCTTCGCCCTCGCCTGCCAGTGCATGAGCACGCTCGCCGTCGTCAAGCGCGAGACGGGTGGCTGGCGGTGGCCGCTCTTCCTGTTCGGCTACATGACCGTGCTCGCCTGGGTCGTCAGCTTCGCCGTCTTCCAGATCGGCACGTTGCTCGGGTTCTAGGGACTGTCTTCAGATCCGTAACATTCGATCGCCAACCGACTGAAATCGCTAACGCCGAGAGGGACGGTCCTCACGAACGCGATTCTCTGGCAATTCGTTGTCGATCCGCGCACCCGCCGTTCGACCCTGGGTGAAGTTCCAAACCAAGGAGACCGCGATGCAATACCTGCTGCTGATCTACGGAAACGAAGGGGCGTGGGAAGAGATGCCGGAGCCGACGCGCAACGAGCACTTCCAGAACTATCTGAAGTTCACGCAAGATATCAAGGACACCAAACACTTCGTCGGCGGCGACGCGCTGCAGGGCGTCAAGACCGCGACGACCGTCCGCGTGCGCGGCGGCAAGACGCAGACCACCGACGGTCCGTTCGCCGAGACCCGCGAGCAGCTCGGCGGCTACTACCTGATCGAGGCCAGCGATCTCGACGAGGCGGTCAAGATCGCCGCGCGGATCCCCGACGCGTCGATCGCGAATGGCTGCATCGAGATCAGACCGGTGATGACCTTCAACAGCGGCATGTAGAGTAGGTTGCGATGCAGGGCGTCGCGGCGATCGAGCAAGTGTTTCGCGCCGAGCGAACGCGCGTGCTCGCCACCACGATCCGCGTCTGCAACGGCGACTTCGATCTCGCCGAGGAAGCCGTTCAGGAGTCGTTCGCCGCCGCGCTCGCGCAGTGGCCAGTCGAGGGCACGCCCGCCGAACCGCGCGCGTGGTTGAGCCGCGCCGCGCGCAACAAGGCGATCGACACGATCCGCCGGCGCGTCAAGTTGCGCGAGATCGTCGCGTTGGAAGATCCGACCGAAGGCAGCGCCGAGTCCATGCTGGTCGCCGTTCCCGACGATCGCCTGCGCCTGATGTTCACGTGCTGCCACCCGGCGCTCGCACCGGAGGCGCAGGTCGCGCTGACGCTGCGCACGCTCGGCGGGCTCACCGTCGAGGAGATCGCACGCGCGTTCCTCTCCACCGCGACCACGATGGCGCAGCGCCTGGTGCGCGCGAAGTCGAAGATCCGCGACGCGAAGATTCCCTACGTCGTGCCCGAGGCCTCCGAGCTCGCCGAGCGCACCGATCACGTGATGGCCGTCGTCTACCTGATCTTCAACGAGGGCTACGCGGCCACGGCGGGTGACGAGTGGCTGCGTCGCGACTTGTCGCGCGAGGCGATCCGGCTCGGGCGGTTGCTCGTCGAGCTCCTGCCCGAGCACAAGGAAGCGAAGGGCTTGCTCGCGCTGATGCTGCTCCACGATTCGCGGCGCGAGGCGCGCGTCGACACGGCGGGAGATCTCGTGCTGCTGGAAGATCAGGATCGCAGCGCGTGGGATCGCGGGCAGATCGACGAGGCCCTCGTGCTTGTCCCGTCGTCGTTGCGCGGTGGCGCCGGCACGTACGCCCTGCAAGCGGCGATCGCCGCCCTGCATGCGGCCTCCACGGCCCAGACGACAGACTGGCCGCAGATCGCGGCGCTGTTCGGCGAGCTCTACGCTCGACAACCCACCCCGGTGATCGCGCTCAACCGCGCCGTCGCGATCGCGATGATGGACACCGCAGCGGGGCTCGCACGCATCGACGAGCTCGAGCAAGACCTCGGCGACTATCACCTGTGGCACGCCGCACGCGCGGATCTGCTGCGCCGGCTCGACCGGCGTGGCGAGGCGAAGGCCGCCTACCAGCGAGCCCTCGCCCTCGCGGGCTCGGAGCCCGAGCGCCGCTTCCTGCAGCGCAGGCTCGACACGCTGCACGGCGTCTAGTCCCGGATCTGTGATTTGACGACACGCTGATCGAGCCGAAGCGATCGATCTCGCACGAGAATCGCTTCGTGATTTTGTCGATCGTTCTCTGATACGGGACACTAGTTGCAGTTCGCGGCTATCGTCTTGCGATGCCGCTCCGTCTCGTCGGCTTGTTGGTGGCGATCGTCCTCGTGCTCGCTCCTCGGATCGCGGATGCGTGCGGCGTCTGGCACATGACGGACGTCGAGAACAAGCTCGACGTCGAGTGGTGGATCAACGCCGGCCTGATCAACAACGCGAAGAAGGTGAAGGTCGGCCACCTCGGCATGACCGAGAACAAGGACGGCCTCAGCGTGTTCAAGGATCGGAAGACGCTCTACGACGTCGCCGGCGGCAAGCTCCGCAAGTACGGCAAGGCGGTCGCGACGTACGACGACGCGAGCGTGTCGTTCGGCAAGCGCGTCTACACGTTCGCGTTCGACAACGCCCCTGACTTGCACGGGATGCCGAGCTGGACGGTCACCGTGAGACGCGGCGACACCGTCGTGCTGGAATCGAAGGACGCCTCGGCACTGTGCGCGTTCGCCGCTGCACAGGCGAAGACCGGCGCGCCCCTGCCCGAGGCGGATCAGAAGGCGGAGATTCGCCGGCGCATGATGTTCTATCTGGCGTGGCGCGAAGTCGGCGTCTAGTCAGCGTCGTCGCGCGGATACGGCCTCGCGATGACGGACGCGACGATCGCGACGACCATCACCGCCATCAGAAGAACGAAGAGTCCGGTGGCGAAGATCATGCTGCTACGAGCTGCAACGTCCGTGCGCAGCTCTCGGAGCGCCAGGTCAGCTACTTGGCAGGCGGCGCAGCGACGGTCGGGCTGGTCGTGGTTGCCGATTTGTCATCCGGTGCTGGACCGCGCGATCGCATCTGTACGAACAGCGGCTGCATGTACGAGACGAGCGACATCGACGGGGCGATCGAGTTGAACAGATCGGTGCCGCCACGGAGCGCCATCACGCCGAGCATGGCCATGCCGTCGAGCACGCCGAGCTGGAGGTCAACGGCGGCACCCGCGCCGAGGCCGAAGGTGATGCCGGCCTTGCCGTGACAATGCAGCACGCCACCCTGGAACTTCGCCGAGAACGCACCGGCTGCACCGACGCCCGCGGAGCCTTCGCCTCGCGCCACCGCACCGAGGACCAGCGCGTCGCCGTTGCCGTGGACGAGCATCTCGATCAGCCGCGACACCCACTCGCGCACGGACTTGTCGGGCGCACGGTTCAAGATCCACTGCGGCAGGTACTGGCCGAACAACGTCTTCCAGGTGCCGCTCTGCACGATCGCCTCGACGTAGGTCGCCGTCGGCTTGCGATTCCAGGTCAGCGAGCCGCTCGCCGTGATGCCGGCCTTGACCCCGGCGAAGCCGGACAGGTTCGCGTTGAGCCCCGCGCCCGACCAGCCGACGTCGAGGCCGACGCTGCCTTGGACCTGCGCGTAGGCGCCGGCATCGACGGACACGCCGACCTTACCGACGACTTGCTCGCCGAGCATCGTGAACGGCAGGCTCGGCGTCTCGATCTGTACCTGCCCACCCATCAGGTAGGCGGAGGCGCCCGCGTTGCCGCCGACCGAGAGGCCCTTGCCGGAGAGCGTGGCCTGCGCGCTGGATTCGCCCTGCACCTCGAGCGCGCGACCATGCATCTCGCCCTTCGCACCCGCGATCTCGACTTGCTTGGTCTTCTTGTCGATCAGCGACTTCGAGTACGACGCGCGATGCTGACCGACCGTGACCGAGGTGTCGCCGAGCGCCTTCTCGGTCAGGTTCCGCAGCTTGCCCTTCTCCTTGGTCGCCGCCGGTGCACTGGTCATCTCGCCGTGATGCTTCCGCGCATCGTCGCCGGTGCGCGTGGTGCTGCCCGCCTTGTCGCGCGTGAACGTGACGTCGTGACCGTCCGAGGTGACGTCGGACTCCGACACCTTCTTGCCCTTGTTCCACGCCTTCGAGTGCGTGCCGTCGAGGCTCTTCGTCTTGTCGCGTAGCGCGGCCATCTTGGTCGCGAACGAATCGCCCTTCTTCGCATCGTCGGGCTTGCCGTCGTGGTCGCTCGCGGCGCCCGCGGCGGCCTTGTCGAGCGTTTGATCGACCTTCGATTCGAAGAACTTCTTGATCGAGAGGTTCGGCGCGAGCTTCTCGAACAGCGCGTTGGCGCCGCCGAACGCGAGCATCGTCAACATCTCCATGCCGGCGTCGCGACCCATCTCGAGATCGAAGTCGGCCTTCGCGCCACCGAACGACAGGCCGGCGCCCGGCTTGACGGCCAGCGCACCACCGCGATAAGCGAGCGACGGCAAGCCGAGCGCACCGCGGGCATTTCCCGTCGTGCTCGCGCCGAGCAGCACTTGATCGCCGCTGCCACCCGAGATCATCAGCTCGATCAGGCCCTTGATCCAACCCTGCACCTTGTCGTCGGGCAACGCGCTCAGCATCCAGCTCGGGATGTACTTGCCGAGCGCTTGTCGCCAGTTGCTGTTGGCGAGGATCTTCGATGCATACGCATCGGAGCCTTGCTTCGACCACAGCAGGCTCGCCGCCGCCGTGAGGTTGACGTTGCCATGACCGACCCCGGACAGATCCGCCTTCGCGGCCATCCCCGACCAGCCGACGTTCATGCCGACGTTGCCCTTCGCCTCGGCGTAGGTCTGCGCGTCGAGGCCGAAACTGAACTGCGCGGCGACCTTCTCGCCGAACAGCTCGTACGACATCGGCTTGGAGTTGATCACCACCGTCGTACCGACGAGCTTCGCCTTCGCGTCGGCATTGCCACCGACCTCGAGGCCCTTGTCGGCATCGACCTTCGCGCTGCCGGTCCCCGACACTGCGGTCTCCGCGACCTGCCCCTTCACCGAGGTCGTCGCGTGACTGTGATCGACACTCTTCGACTTGTTCGCCAGCGCGCCACTCGCGGACGTGCTCTTCGACCCGAGGTCGAGCGACTTTCCACCGCTCATCGACTTCGCGGTGTCGCGCAGTTGCGCCAACCGAGGATCGAGCTCCTGCGTGGCTGCTTCCTCGGGCGCGGGCTCTGGCGTGGGTGCAACCGTCTCCGTGGGAGTCTCCGCCTTGGTGGCTTCTAACTTGAGCTTGCCGTCCTTCTTCAGCCGTTCCCACGCCGACGGCTGCTGGGTCAGTTGCATCACCTGGCCGGTGAACTCGTTGCCGCGCTGCTCCTGGAGGTACTGCACCAGGCTCGAGGCATCGCCGCCGTACCCCTTGAGGAACTCGGCCACCTGCTTCGCATCGCCGCTGTCGAGCACCATCCGGGCGCTCGCGTCGGGCGTCGCCGCGGCGGTGGTGGGAGGAGTCGCGCGCTCCGCGAACCGCTGCTGGACGGGGTTTTGGGTAGTAGCTGCAGCTTCTCCCGCCATGACCGACATCTTACGTCGGATCGGGGCCGAACTTGCCTTAGATGATTCGGCCCATCTCGCGGTACTCCTGCCGGGCCGCCGCCAGCATGTCCTCCATGGTGATCGGCCTCCGGTGCTCGACCGCGAACAGCGCCGCCCGCAGTGCGGCCTTCTTGATGTAACCGCCCGCCATCTCGAACTTCTGGGCCAGCACGCGCCAATCGATCTGGGGAGCCAGCGGCGTCTCGCTCGGGAACATGCTCTGCCACAGCCGCTCGCGTTGTTCCTCGTCCGGGAGCTCGAACTGGATCGAGAACCGCACGCGACGCTTGAACGCGTCGTCGAGCCCTTGCTCGAGGTTGGTCGCCAACAAGGTGACGCCGTTGTAGGTCTCCATCCGCTGGAGCAGGTAGTTGACCTCGAGGTTGGCATAGCGATCGTTGCTCGACCGCACCTCGGTGCGCTTCGCGAACAGCGAGTCGGCCTCGTCGAAGAACAGCACGGCATGCGAGCTCTCGGCCTCGTCGAACAGGCGAGCGAGGTTCTTCTCGGTCTCGCCGATGTACTTGTTGACCACCTGCGAGAGATCGATCCGGTAGAGGTCGTACCCGAGCTCCTTCGCGAGCAGCTGCGCCACCATCGTCTTGCCGGTGCCGGGCGGTCCCGCGAGGATCGCCGACACGCCGCGCCCGTATGGCAGCTTCTTCGCGAAGCCCCACTCCTCGAGGAGATACGCGCGATTGTGCGCGAATCGCACGACCTCGTGCAGCGCCTCGAGCGTGTCCGGAGGCACCACCAGATCCTCCCAGGTGAAGCCCGTCGGCACGCGCTCCGCCATCGAGCCGAGCTGGTGCGAGAACATCAGCCGCGCGGCGTCGGTGAGCTCGTCGAGCGTGACCTGGGGATCCTCGGGATCGCGCAAGCGGGCGTGGGTCGATGCTCGACGTGCAGCACGCATGATCGCCGCCGCGGTGAACGCGTAGCGCGAGGCCACCACCTCGAGGTCCTTGTCGTAGGCGAGCGGTGGTGGCAACGCGAGCTGCCAGAGTGCGAAGCGCTGCCGATACGACGGCGGCGGCACCACGATCTCGACGACGCCCTGGACCGCGTGTGCGAGCAACACCGCCGGTTTGGCGAGCACGAACACGATCGGGATCGCGAGACTCGCCGTCGCGCCCTCCAGCTCCTCGCGCAGCGCCCGCGGGAGCTCGTCGACATTCGTCGCCTCGAGGATCGCCACGCCGCCACGCAGCACGGCCTCGCGCAGCGCCGCGATCAGGCTCTCGACGCTCGTCTCGTTCGCCACCTCGATCCGGATCGCCGGCCTGCCGATCTCCGCGAACACCGCCTCCACGAGCAGCGCCCGACCGGTGCCCGGCTGACCTACGAGCACGACCCTCGCGGTCGGCGCGGTGACCGCACGGCGGATCTGCTCGACGAGCTCCGGCGCCAACACGATCCCGGCGCTCGGAGGCACGCCCGTCGAGATCCGCGCGACGCCCTGCACGAGCTCGTCCATCGCATCGTCGCCGCGCAGGAACGCGAGGATCCGATCCGACAACCGCACCGCGCGCATCGACGCCGCCACCTCGAGCCGATCGAACACCACGATCCGATGTCGCCGCAGCGGACTCCGCTCGTCGAACCGCTCGAGCACCGCGTCGCGATCGGTCCCGACGCCGAGCAGGCGGATCAGGAACCCGACATCGGGCCGCTTCCGCGTGAAGTCATCGAGAGCGAACGAGACGGCGCGTTCGATCGCGTGATCGCGCTCGGCCGCCATCAACACGCACACCAGATCGACGTCGATCTCGGAGAGCCCGAACAGCACCGCCAGTCCCGCGAGCGATGGCATCGGGTCGCTCAGCAGCGACTCGTGCAACGCGGCGCGTGCCGCGGCGACGCGTGCGTGCTCGACCGCGAGATCCTTTGGCGACGTGGGAGGGCCCAACGTCGCGGCGATCTCGTCCTCCGAGACGGCGAAGGCGCTGCGTCCCGAGTGCCGATGGGCGTGACCCTCGTCGGCGAGATAGCGAGCTAACAGCGCTCGCGTAAGATCAGTTGCCAGCTCGGTTGTCGAAACTGCCACGACCTCGCCACGGTATCACTGCGCCAGCTGATTGGAACGACGCCACAGGTTCCACGTCGAGCCGTTGCTGTCGCTCTGGCCCGTTCCCCACGATCCCCGCAGCGATCCGTCGCGCTGCATCCGCCACACCCCCTCGCCTTCACCGGCGCCACGCGGCTCTCTCCAGTGGAACCGCACCTCCGAGCCACGGATGAAGCCGTCGAGCGTGCCACCACCACAGCACTTGTACTCGCCGTGGAGCTGGTTGCCGGTCTGGGTCAGCTTGACGTCGCCATACGTCGACTCCCAGAGGCCGGCGATCCGGATCTCGTGGAAGACCGGCATCCGCGCATCGGCGACGGGAGACACCGCAACGGACAGGGCGACGGCACAGACGAGACGGAGCATGAAGCGTTCAAACGCCCGACCTGACGAGACGTGCTGCCCGCTAAGTTCTCTAATCCCTGCGCGCACCTCGATTGACTTCCAGCTACGTCAAAAGACTCTCGCTGGGGTTCGCGCAGTCGCGCGCACCCGATCGATCGTACTCACCCGCAATTGGCCTGGCGACACGAGCGATTCGTTCCTCACCTGCACGATGCGCGCGCCGCGGACTTCCCGAGTTTGGTTACCGCGTGAGCTTGCGGTACTCGTTGATGTGCCGGATGGCCGACCGCGAGTCGCCGGCCTGATCGAACAGCGTCGCCAGGTTGTAGTGCGCCTCGGCGAGCTGCGGATCGATCTCGAGCGCGCGCCGATACAGCGTGATCGCCTCGGCTTCGCTGCCCGCATCCTGCGCGAGCACGCCGAGGTTGTAGTACGCGGTGGCTTCCTCGGGATCGCGTTCGAGGGCGGTCCGGAAGCACTCGTTCGCGGCGAGCGCATCGCCGGTCTCGGCATGCAGCCGGCCGAGGTTGATCCAGCCCTCGGTGGCTTCAGGCCGCAGGCGAAGCGAGCGCTTGTACGCATCGATCGCCGCGGTGGGCTCGCGTTCCTCGAGTGCGATCGCGCGGGTCATCCACTGCTCGGCGGTCGCAGGCAACGCGACCGGCAGCGCCGCGGGATCCACGCCACGCGGCAGCTCGCGCAGCTCACCGAGCGCCTGGGGTTCGGCGGGTGGAGGCGAGAACGGCAGCGACAGCTGGCCCTGCGACGGATCGACGATCACCTCACCGCCGCGCACGCGGATCCGTCCATCGACGACCTCGACCGTGAGCTCCGCGATCGCGGTCCCGGTGACCTGCTGGATCCGCACGAGGTCCTTGCGCACACGTGGCAGGGGGATGCCTGCCTCGACGAGCGCCTTCACGGTGCGCAGCGCCGACAGATCGCGGAACGACAGCTGCGCCGGCACCAGCCCCGGCGTGCCGACCAGGCCATCGCGGATGCAGCTACGCACCGCCGATTCGGCCAGGCCGATCAGCTGCGCCGCGTGCCGCGCCGAGTAGCTCGTCCACACGCGACGAATCTAGCTCGATCGCGATCGCGCCCGCGACTTCTTCGCGATCATGAACGCGGCGATCGCCTCACCGAGCTCGGCCATCACCTGCGGATGCGTTCGCCCCGAGCGCACCAGCACGTCGAAGCCGTGATCGGCATGCTCGACGACATGCAGCGTCGCGCGTGGGCCGAGCTCCTTCACCACCGGCTTCAACAAGGCGAGATCCGCGAGATCGTCGCGCGTGCCTTGCAGAAACAACAGCGGGCCCGTCGCCTGCGCGAGATGCTCGGCGCGCTCGATCCCGGGCTTCTCGGGTGGATGGAGTGGAAAGCCGAGGAAGGCGATCCCGGCGAGATCGACGAGGGGCTGCGCGGCGTGCGCCCGGGAGGTCATCCGGCCACCGAACGACTTGCCGCCCGCGAAGCTCGGTAAGCCGTTCGACAACGCGCGCGAGGCCGTCCAGACCTCGCGCACGCAGCGCTCGGCAACCTCCGCCTTGTCGGGCCTCCCAGGCTTCCCGCGCGCCATATACGGAAACTCCCAGCGCAGCGATGCGATCGCGCGGGCTGCGAGGATCTCCGCGATCTCGACCAGGAACGCGTGCCGCATCCCCGCACCCGCGCCGTGTGCGAGGACGTAGAACGCGCGGGCGCCTTCGGGCATCACCAACAGTCCGGGATGGCCACTTAGATCGACGTCGCGCTCGCGCACCCGGCGTTGGTACCATTACTGTCTCCCTACGCATGCGCGCCGTCGTTCTCGTGGTCGTCCTCGCCGGGTGTCATCTCGTCGAGCGCAACGAGATCGTGCGCCCGGGCGCGATCGAGCGCGTCCCGTTGCGCGATCGCCCCACCGCGCGGCCCGCCACGCTGCAGCTCACCGAGGGCGGACAGTTCCGGTTTGTCGAGCCGCTCGAGTGCCCGACCGAGAACGTGATCCAACAAACGACGGGGCTCGAGATCCTGACGAAGCCGAACCTCGCCACGTTCGTCGTCGGCATCGTCGCCACGTCGCTCGGCGCGGTCGCGACGATCCGCGGCGTGAGCGACGACGATCCTGGCGGCTCCCCGTTCCTCTATGCAGGTGCCGCGCTGATCGGTGGAGGCCTGCCACTCGCGGTCGGCCCGTGGATCGGCAATCGCACCGAGACGACCGAGGGCGCTCCACGCCCCGCCGTGCGCTCGCCCGGTTCGACCGAGCCCTGTGGCGAACGCACCGTGGTCGCGAAGACCGCGACGCTGCGAGCTCGCGGCCTCGAGATCTACGGTTCGATCGACGGCGACGGCATGTTCTCGATCTCGCCGTTCGCGATCATCGACGCCTACGAGACGGCTGGGTCCCTTCCCACGTGGGAGATCTCCGCGGTCATCGATGGAGATCGCAGCAAGCAGGTCGCCGCGATGATCGACGGTGGCGCGTTCGCGACTCGCTCGAAGGGGTTCCTCGCCGCCGCGACGTTCGATGCTCGCGTCGAACCGATGCGCCTCGTTCCCGGCCTGTCCGCCGGTGCGCTGCGCGTCGGCATGGTCGCGTCCGCCGGTGGCACCGCCGTGCGGATCGTGCTGCCGATCAAGAACGACGGCCCCGGCCCCGCCTGGGGTGTGCGCGGCCACCTCACCGCGCCCAGCGCGCCCTCGATCGACGGTCGTATCCTCTACATCGGCTCGATCGCGAAGGGCGAGGGTCGCGAGGGCGAGCTCGTGATCCCGATCAGCCCCGAGGTCGCAGGCGAGATCCGCAACTCGGTGATCGGTGTCTCACTCGAGCTGCGCGACGCGCACGGCACCGCACCCGCGACGCCGATCCGGTTTCGCGGCCCCGTGATCGTGGATCCGACCCGATGAAGATCGCCGTGGTCGGAGCCGGCATCGCGGGGCTCGGTGCGGCGCGCGAGCTGGTCACGCGTGGCCATGACGTCACCGTGTTCGAAGCGGCGGATCGCGCGGGTGGTCACGTCCACACGGTGGACGCCGACGGCCACGCGATCGACATGGGCTTCATCGTCTGCAACCGCGAGCGCTATCCGAACTTCTTCGCGCTGCTCGCCGAGCTCGGAGTCGCGACGCGCCCGACGACGATGGCGTTCTCGGTGTCGTTGCCGCACGAAGATCTCGAGTTCGGTAGCGCCAGCCTATCGGCGCTGTTCGCGGATCGTCGCAAGCTGTTCGACCGCAGACACTGGCGCTTGCTCGTCGAGGTCGTGACGTTCCTGCGCACCGCGAAGCGCGACCTCGCGGCCAAGGCAGTCACCGGCTCGCTCGACGACTACCTCTCGCAGTGGGACATCGATCTGCGCGATCGGTTCTGCGTGCCGCTCGCCGCCGCGCTGTGGTCGCTCGCACCGGATCGCTGCGGTGCCTTTCCCGCCGAGCTGTTCGTGCGCTTCCTCGATCACCACGGGATGTTGTCTCCGATATTCCCCCTCGCATGGCACACCGTGGTCGGTGGGAGCAAACGCTATGTCGACGCGCTGCTCGCGTTGCTCGCCGGCAGCGGTCGGTGCGTGGTGAAGCTGACCACGCCGGTCCGGTCGATCACGCGCGGCACGTCGATCACGCTCGTCGCCGACCGCGAGGAGCGGTTCGATCGCGTCGTGATCGCGACCCACGCCGACACCGCGCTCGCGATGCTGGTGGATCCATCACCCGCCGAGGCGCGCGTGCTCGGGGCGATCCCCTACGCGACGAATCGCACGGTCCTGCACACCGATCCGACCTTCCTCCCGCGCCGTGCCGCCGCCCACGCATCGTGGAACTACGTCGGCGATCCGGATACGTCGCGTGTCGCGGTGACCTACTCGATGTCGCGGCTGCAGGGCCTGCCCGATCGCCCGTACCTCGTCACGCTCGAGCCACGCCGCGAGCCCGCCGGGACCCTCGCCGTCGCCACGTTCCGGCATCCGCAGTTCGAGCTCGCCGCACTCGTTGCACAGCGCGAGCTCCCCGCGCTCGGCGGTCCGCTCACCGCGTACGCCGGTGCGTATTTCGGCTTCGGCTTTCACGAGGATGGCCTGCGGTCCGGCCTCGCCGCGGCTCGCAAGATCGGCTAGCGGCGCTGGATCCGTCGCGTACACTGCGGCCATGCGCTCGGCGATCGCCACCGGCTCGTTGTTGCACGCACGCAACGATCGCCACGCACAGCGCACGTTCCGTTATCCGGTCTACATGGCGGATCTCGATCTCGCCGAGGTCCCCGCCCTCGATCGCTCGCTGCGCCTGTTCTCGCACAACCGCCGCAACGTGTTCGCGCTGCACGATCGCGACTACGACCTCGATCTCGCCGCGCTGCGTGCCGCCAACGGCCTGCCCGTCCCCGCCACCACGCGCTTGATCACCAACCTTCGCGTACTCGGCTACGTGTTCAACCCGGTCAGCTTCTTCCTCGACTACGACCGCGCCGGCGTCTTGACGTCGGTGATCGCCGAGGTCAACAACACGTACGGTGGTCGCCGGCGCTACGTGCTCGGTCCGGCGCAGCGCCTTCCAGAGGTCCACGGGCGCATCGGCTTCCGCCACGTCCGCGAGCTGTTCGTCTCGCCGTTCCTCCACGGCGACGCCGACTACGAGTTCTGGTTCGAGACACCGCGCGATGGCGCGACGATCGCGATCTCGATGCACGTCGACTTCGGCGAGGAGCGCACGTTCGTGGCGCGCTTCACCGCGTCGCGTCGTCCCTTCGACGATCGCGCCCTCGCTGTGGCCGCGCTGCGCTACCCGCTGATGACGCTCCAGGTGATCTCGCTGATCCACCTCGAGGCGCTCAAGCTGCGCTGGCGAGGCGTCCCATTCCGGACGGCCCCACCCGATCATCGGCCGCTGACGGGTCCGCCTGCGATCCTGTCGCGTCGCGCGTAACGCTCGCGCGCCGGCCACCATCGAAAGTTTGATCATCGCCCATGCAGTTCTCCACAGGCTTCGAGTAGGGTGTCCGTCTTGGCGACCACCGTCGCGCATCCCCTGGTGGTTCCGATGCCGCCGCTCGTCCCACCGATGGGTGGCATGTTGCGTCGCGCGCTGCTCGCGCAACTGCGCTCCAAGTGGGCAGGTGGTCGGCTCGATCTCGAGCTACCTTCTGGTGCGATGTTCCGGCTCGGCGACGCCGGACCGGCGGACGCGTTCGCACGCATTCACGACGACCGGTTCTTCCTGCGTCTCCTCCTCCGCGGCGAGCTCGGTGCCGGAGAATCGTTCGTCGCCGGCGAGTGGTCGAGCGAGGGCCTGGTCGACACGCTCCGCATGTTCCTGCGCGGCACCTCGGCGCGCGGCTTCGAATCGCCGTTGACGCGCCTCGCGCAGCTCCCCGCTCGGTTGCGCCATCGCATCGCGTCGAACACGCCGGTCGGCAGCCAGCGCAACATCCACGCGCACTACGACCTCGGCAACCAATTCTACCGGCTGTTCCTCGATGACGACACCCTCGCCTACTCGTGCGCGATCTGGCCGCCCGGCGCCACCTCGCTGGCTGATGCGCAGCGCGCAAAGCTCGACCGGCTGTGCGATCTGCTCGAGCTCTCGCCGTCCGATCACGTCCTCGAGATCGGCTGTGGCTGGGGCGGCTTCGCGCTGCACGCGGCACGCACGCGCGGCTGTCGCGTCACGGCCCTCACGATCTCGCGCGAGCAACACGCGCTCGCCTCCGCGCGGGTCGCCGACGCTGGCCTCACCGATCGCGTCGACATCCAGTACCGCGACTACCGCGAGGTCAGCGGGACGTTCACGAAGCTGTGCTCGATCGAGATGCTCGAGGCCGTCGGCTACGAGTACCTGCCCGCGTACTTCGCCACCTGTGCTCGCGTGCTCGCGCCCGGCGGCCGGTTCGCGCTGCAGACGATCACGATGCCGGATGCGCGCTTCGAGGACTACCGCCGCCAGGTCGACTGGATGCAGACCTACATCTTTCCGGGCTCGCTGATCCCGTCGCTGGGTGCGATCGGTCGCGCCTCGGCAGCTGTCGGCTTCCGGATCGAGCGCCGCGACGACATCGGTCCCGACTACGTGCCGACGCTTCGTGCGTGGCGACAGCGCTTCGTCGCACACTGCACGAGTGGACGGGTCCGTGCACTCGGCTTCGACGAGCCGTTCATTCGCACCTGGCTGCTCTACCTGGCGTTCAGCGAGGCCGCGTTCGGCGAGCGTACCTTGGGCGATCACCAGCTCCTCCTCACGCGGTAGCCGAATCGGCACCCAAAGGCCTACTTCGACCGCCGTGGCCTCCAACGTCGCGTCCTCGTGAACCGCCCAGTGCGGACCGCACCGGAGAGTGTGCTGCACAAAAAAGAACGAGCCCGGTCAGCCGGGCTCGTTTGCTCATTCACTCAATTCCCGAACGCTCTTGGGAGGGCGCACGGGGTTCAGCGTGCGGGAGGCTAAGACTGGTCCTCCGTCGAGCGGTGGCTGGTACAGTGCATGTGCTTTCTTCCTCCCCTGGCATTAGCCAGAACCCAACGCCTACGGCCCGCCGGCCCTTCGAGGTCACAGAATTGTGACCCTAAAGGCAGCGGCTCCCGGGGTTGGGCTTCGTGATGGGCACTTCGGCCCGACTCGAAGTCCACTCGCGATGTCCAACTGGTCATCGTGTGTGTGCTCGGCGACAGCTGTCGCAAAGACCATTGTAGAGCACGTCGCGAGATCGCGCTAGCCCATCCTTTGGACCACTGTGCTATTCACCGCGCCGCCACATGACGACGCAGCCGACCAAGCAACTGGAGACGTTCCCGAATCCTCGTGTAGGCCGGGACTACATGATCCAGTTCGATTGCCCGGAGTTCACCTGTCTCTGCCCGATCACCGGACAGCCGGACTTCGCGACCATCGCGATCGAGTACGTCCCCGCGAAGCTATGCGTCGAGCTCAAGAGCTTGAAGCTCTACTTGTGGAGCTACCGCAACGAGGGCGCGTTTCACGAGGCGGTCACCAACCAGATCGCTGATGACATCGTGGCTGCGATCGCACCCGCGAAGCTCACCGTCTCCGGCAAGTTCTGGATGCGCGGCGGCATCACGACGACCGTCATCGTCACGCACGGCAAGTGATCCGAGCTCCGCTCTCTTCGGCCAAGAAGGAGAGCCAGCAGCTACACAAAGCGCCGCGCGACGTGAGTTCTCGACGAGCGACGCGATCAGAACGTGAAGATCTGGTCGGCGCGCTTCTCGGTGGGAGCCGGCGCATTCTCCTGCTGCTTCGGCTTGATGATCGGCGGCGGCGGATCGATCGCGTACCGCGCAGCGGCCGACGTCATCGGGACCTGCTGTGCAGGCACGGCAACCGGGGCGGGTGCAGCCGTGACAGCCGGACGTGCGTCCGACTGGGGCTTCGGTGCGGTGGGCGTGGACGGCATCATCGGACGCGGCGCGGGCGTTGGCGCGGACGGGCGCGGGGTAGTGGCAGGAGCTGGTCCATCGCCACCCAGGAAGTCGTTCACGCGGTTCTCGACGAGCTGGCTCATCGAGATGTTGTTGGTCTCGCAGAACGCTTTCAGCCGCTCGTAAGTCGTGCGGCTCACGCTGATGCTCCGTCGAGTCTGCTTCTTGGCCATAGTTCCTCTGTACGCTACGGGTAGGGTATCGTCAAGCCGGTCCTACTAGGTCTGGACTCCCGTTCGACGCGAAATCATTAGCATCGCCGTCTGACAGCGACGTCCGATCTCGCTACCGGTAGTGGTCGTGATCGTGTGCGAAGATCCAGAGATCACTCACGGATCAGAAATGATCGAAGTGATCGAAATCAGCGGGAAAGCCGGCGGATCAGCTGCGCTCGAGCCAGGGCCAGCGACTTCTGGCTCACGCGTGACCCTGGATCGCTCGGTTCGCTGGGCCGGAACCGTGGTCGTCGATCCTCACCCCTGATCGACGGCTGCGCCGTTGACCAGGCAACGGACATTTCGCATCGCACGTCGTGCGGAACGTGCGCCCGTGTCGCGGCATCTCGGATGCGAAGCTCGCAGCGCGATCGAAGAGCACGGTTCCCGGATCGGGGACGCGTGCGTGCTACCATCGCGCGGGTCATCGAGCTTCGTTAGGGTATGTGGGCCGCTATTCGTCTTCTGCGCGCGACGCGCGTGTTCGCGGTCATCTTCCTCAGCTATCTGTGGCAGGTGTCGTGGGCTCGCTTGTGGAAGTCGCGTTTCGACACCACCGAGCGGTGGAAGAAGATCCATCGCCGTAACGCGCGCCGGATGTTCCGGGGGTTCGTCAACCTCCGCGGCGTCTACATCAAGCTCGGTCAGATCCTCTCGGTGATGGGCACGTTCCTGCCGCGCGAGTACACCGAGGAGCTCGAGCCGATGCAGGACGATGTCCCGCCGCAGAGCTACAAGAAGATCTGCGGCACGTTCGTCGATTCGTTCGGCAAGACGCCCGACAAGGTGTTCACCACGTTCGAGCAGGTGCCGATCGCTGCCGCGTCGCTCGGTCAAGTTCACGAGGCCACCAACGCTGCGGGCGATCGCCTCGCGGTGAAGATCCTCTATCCGAACGTCGCGACGATCATCAAGGTCGACCTCAAGGTGCTCGGCTGGGCGCTGCGGGTCTACAAGAACTTCGTCCCGATCCAGCAGATCAGCCGCGTCCACGAACAGCTCGCCGACATGCTCGCGCGTGAGACTGACCTCGCGAACGAAGCGCGCTGCATCACGCGGATGTCGAAGAACTTCGAAGGCGACCCGGACGTGCTGTTCCCGACCGTCTATCCCGAGTGGTCGAGCCCCACCGTGATGACGATGTCGTTCATGGACGGCTGCAAGATCACCAAGAAGGATGCGCTCGCCACGCTCAAGCTCGATCCGTACGACGTCGCGACCAAGCTGACGAAGGTGTTCTACAAGCAGCTGTTCATCGACAAGTTCTTCCACGCCGATCCGCACCCCGGGAACTTCTTCGTGCAGCGCGGCCCCGAAGGTCAGGTCCGCATCGTCGTGCTCGACCTCGGCTCGGCCACGCCGCTCACCGACAACCTCGCCGACGGCATGTTCGACATCCTGTCGGGCTTGATGACCCGCAAGGATGACCTCGTCGTCAGGGGCATCGACACCATGGGGTTCATCGCTGCCGACGGTGATCGCAACCTGATGGAGGTGACGATCCGCAGGTACTTCGAGAAGCTGCTCAACCTCAACATCCAGGACTTCGGCAAGATCGATCCCGAGGTCAAAGAGCAGTTCGCCGACTGGGAGATGAAGAAGGACGAGCTACGCGAGCTGATGAAGTCGATCGCGTATCCCGAGGGCTGGTTCTACGTCGAGCGCGCCGCGATCATCATGTTCGGTCTGTCGGCCACGCTCGCGCCGAAGCTCAACGGCATCCAGGTTGGCTTCCCGTACGTCAGCACGTTCATCATGGAGAGCCAGATGAAGCGGATGGCCGCGGCAGCCAAGCAAGTAGAAGCCGCACCGTCGACACCGACGCCCGCACCCTCGTCAAAAGACTCCACGAAGGTCGAGCTCAAAGCGGCTGCCGGTGACGAAGCTGAAGTGCTCCTGAACTAGGGCTTCGTTCGGTATGTTAGCGTTCTAGCGATGTTCGATATCGTCGTCGCCGCCGACCTCGACTGGGGAATTGGCAAGGACAACGGCCTGCCGTGGCCCAAGCTCCGCGCCGACCTCCGGCACTTCAAGAAGACCACCTCGACGGCGTCGCCCGGCAAGCGCAACGCGATCGTGATGGGTCGCAAGACCTGGGAGAGCAAAGAGGTCGGCCGCTCGCCGTTGCCGAACCGGCTCAACGTCGTGGTGTCGCGCACGGCGTACGAGGTGCCGGCGGGCGTGATCGCGGCGCGCACCCTCGATGAAGCGCTCGCGGTGCCCGAGGTCGAGAGCATCTTCCTCGTCGGCGGTGCCGGGGTGTTGCTCGACGCGATCGACCGCCCGGATCTCCGCCACGTCTATCTGACGCGGGTCGAGACGCGCTACGAGTGCGACGTGCTGATGCCGAACCTCGACCAGCGCGGCTTCGTCAAGCAGGTGTGGGAGGGCGAGATCGCGGCCGAGGAGCACGAAGTGAAGTTCCGGATCCAGCGCCTCGCGCGCCCGTGATCAGCGGACCTGGGTCGCGGCGGCGCCACCGACGGCACCAGCACCGGCACCGATCGCGGCACCCGTGGCAGCGCCATCCGAACCACCGACCGCATAGCCAACCGCGGTACCGACGAGCGCACCGGCAACGGCACCCGACGCCACGGCCTTGATCGCCTTCATCCGGCTGCGCTTCGGCGGCGGCAAGGCGGCGAGCGGCGTGGGCTCGACGAGGAGGTTCGCGGTGACGACCGGCGCCGGTGCCTGGACGACCAGGACCTGTGGCTGCGGCACGGAGATGTTGTTCACCACCGTCACCTGATTCGGCTTGCCACCACCGAGCGCGGACATCCCACTCTTCACGGCGCTGCAGCCAGTGGTCAGGCCGAGGGTCATCACGAGGGCGAGCGTCATCTTGCGCATGCGAGGAATGCTAGGGGTTGCCACCCCGCCCTGCCCGGCGGTTCACGTGATGTTCACGCCGGGTTTGCCAGACGGCGTGGCGTGACACGTGCTGGCCTCGATCGAACAACGACTTGCGCGCGTGCGTACCGTGCACGCGCTCGTGCCTGTCCTGCGACGCGCAATCCGGACCTTCTCCTAGCGAATCCCGAAGCCCGCGTGCAATTCGGGGGACCTCCTCGGGCACTCCCATCCGTGTGCCCTCTGCGTCCTCTGTGCCCTCTGCGTTCAACGTCTGGGGCACACGCTCGTGGCTCCGGTCGGGCACTCCCATCCGTGACCTGCGCTCTGCGGCCTGTGCCCTCTGCGTTCAACGTCTGGCGCACGTGATCGGGGTTGAACGTGCACGTGCACGCTGACGCTCAGCTGCGCAAGCCGGCTCGGCCGTTACACGGCGACGGGGAACTTGATGAACGCGTGGTGCTGGTAGTTCTCGAGGCTGATGTCCTCGAACGCCATCTCGAGCGTGGGCTTGTTCGCCATCACCAAGGTTGGCAGTGGGTGCGGCTCGCGCTCGAGCTGGAGCTTCACGCCTTCGACGTGATTGAGATAGATGTGCGCGTCCCCGAGCGTGTGCACGAAGAACCGCGGAGTCAGCCCGCACTCCTGCGCGATCATCGACATCAGCAGCGCATAGCTCGCGATGTTGAACGGCACGCCGAGCGCGAGATCCGCCGACCGCTGGTAGAGCTGGCAATCGAGCTGTGCGTCCTGGACGTAGAACTGGAAGAACGCGTGGCACGGCGGCAGCTTCATCTTCGGGAGGTCCGCCACGTTCCACGCGCTGACGATGATCCGGCGAGAGGTGGGGTCCTGCTTGATGGTCTCGATCGCCTGCGTGATCTGATCGCCGCCCCAGTTGCGCCACTGGTAGCCGTAGATCGGGCCGAGCTCGCCCTTGTCATCCGCCCACGCATCCCAGATCGGCGTGTGCTGATGGAGATCGTCGTGGATGTTGGTGGAGCCGCGCAGGAACCAGAGCAACTCGCGCACCACCGCCGGGAACAGCACCTTCTTGGTGGTCACCAGCGGGAAGCCCTGGCGCAGGTCGTACCGCGACTGCGCCCCGAACAACGAGAGCGTGCCGGTGCCCGTGCGATCGGTCCGGCGTTCACCAGCTTCGAGGACATGGCGAAGGAGCTCTAGGTACGGTCGCACGTGGTTCGTATAGCACCGCCCGCTGACATCACCGCCACTCGACGACGAGCTCGAGGTTCGCGGTCGTCGCACCACCGAGAGCGCGACCGATCCGGAGCCCGAGCCCGAACGGCGTGTACCGCGAGGTCAGATCCACGCCGACCTCCGCGGCCACGTCGATCGGCGTTGGCGCATTTGGACGGACGTCGACCCGTAGCCCGCCGCCGACGGACCACAGCGCCTTCGGGGTCTCGGAGAGCCGCGTGATCAGACCGACGCTGCCGCCCGGACCGCGCGCGTGACCGGTCGAGGTCGAGGCCTCGGTCCAGTCGACGCGGCCGGCAACGGCGATCCCACCCGCCAGCTGTAGCGTGGCGATCGCGCCGAGCCGCACCAGGCGCACATCGCTGCCGACTCCGAGTGACGCGCACAGCCCCGCGCGGAAGCCGAGGCTCGCGGCGTCCTTGCGGGGCACCACATCGACGAGCAGGCCCTCGCGCATCGCCGCGATCTGCCATGCGACATCGTTGGCGTGCTCGACGGCAGCTCGATGCAGCTGCACGCGATGCCCGGCGAGCACGGAGCGCTGCGTGCCCGGTTGCTCCGCGAGCCAGCTCAGCAGCGAGAGCGCTTCGGTATAGTTGAACCTGTCGACGAGCCGATCGATCAGCTCGGACACGACGCGCAGATCCTGCGGGAACTGTTCGCGTAGGTCGCGCAGCGCGTTCAACCGCATCTCCGCCGTGATCTGATCGCTCTGCTCGAGCTCGGCGAGGAGCGCGGGCAGATCGCGATGCGCCGGCTCGCGAGCGAGCTGCGTGCGCCAGGTCCGCCAGTACGACTCCGCCTTCTCGGTCCGCAGCACGTCGCGCACGACGGTGTGCCGGAGCGCCTTTCGGGCCTTGTCATCGACCGTGACCGACAGGGCGAGGGCACGCGCCGCATCGTCGGCTGCCGCGCCCCAGCCTTCGCGTCCCTCGAACGTCCCCGCCCGACCGCTCCACCACGCGGGGTTCGTAGGGTCGAGCTCGATCGCCCGCGAGAACGCCGCGCGCGCCTCGTCCCACATCGCGTATTCGAGCATGAGAGTGGCGAGCTCGCCGAGCCGTCGTGGATCGCGATCTGCGCCGCGCACGAGCTGCCCGAGGCCGACCCGATCGCGCGCCGCCGCGTAGCTCTTCGCGAGCGATAATTGATACGAGGGATCGAGCTTGGCCGCCCGCTCGTACGCGAGCGCGGCCTGGTGGGGACGTTCCCAGACGACGTAGAAGTCGGCGATCGCGGCCTGCACGTGGGCGTCTCGCGGTGCGGTGTAGGCGAGCGCTTCGAGGGTCGCCACCGCCGCCGACTCGCGATCACGGCCATAGCGACGCGCGAGCTCGAGCTGGATCGAGGCATCCCGCGGCCACCGCTTCGCGAACGTCTCGAACCGGGCCAGGGCGTCGGCCGGACGGTTCAGCCGATCGAGCAAGCCGACGAGCTCGCGATGTGCGCGCGGCTCGCGGGGTGCCGCGGCGATCGCGGCCTCGTACTCGACGATCGCGCGGTCGAACGACCTCGCTGCTTCGTGAAGCTCGCCGAGGGTGAGGTGCTCGAACCTCCCGCGCGTGGGCCACGCGGCCTCGAACGCCGCGAGCTCCTCGGCGACGCGATCGCCAACCCGTGCGTGATCCACGATCCGCGTCACCAGATCCATCGCCATGCCGCTGCCGCGCGGTGCGATCGCGAGCGCGCGACGAAGCTCGGTGATCGCCTGCACGTGATCCCCCCGCTTGCCGTGTGCGATCGCCTGGCGCGAGATCGCGTCGATCCTGCCGAGCGGATCGCGCTGGCGTGCTTCGGCCTCGCGATAGCTGGCCAACGCGCTGTCGGGCCGAGTGCGGATCATCGCGTCGCCGTGCGCGAGCCAGCGTGCCGGCGTCGGTTCGAGGGCGATCAACGCGCGCAGCTGGTCGTCCGCGTCGGTGAGGTCGTCGGCGGCGACGGCGAGCTCGGCAAGCGCGGTGCGGATCGCCACGGTGGGCGTCAGGGCGAGCGCCGTGCGGTAGGCTGCACGTGCCGCGGGTGCGTTGGTCGGGCGATGCAGCTCGCCGAGCGCGACCCAGGTCTTCGCGTCGTCGGCGCGGATGGCCGTCGCGCGGACGAGCAGGTCCTTCGCGCGTCCCTCGTCGCGGCCTCGCTCGATCCGGGCGAGCACTACGAGTGACGCCCAGTCGTCGCGGTCGTAGCTCCGGCGGAGCTCGTCGAGCGTGCGGTACTGCCGGTACAACGTCACGAGCCTGGCGAGGGTGGCGTCGTGCGGGTCGCGCGCGAGGAGGCTGCGATAGCGAGCGACGACGCGGGCATCGAACGGGTCGCGACGCACGTCCCAGTCGTCGGCGACCGCGGTCGAGAGCAACAGCAGCAGGGCGAAGACCACCTTCACGACAGGGATGGGCGACACGGTCGCTGCCGGTGGAACAAGTTTTCGTGGAGTCGAGCGGCCTGTAAGGTAGCGCCGTGCCTCCTGCCACGACGATGTCCGCGCTACTCGACCGCTACGACGGCTTTCTCCTCGATGCGTTCGGCGTCCTGCTCGATGGTCGCGGCGTCCTGCCCGGCGCCTCGGCGCTGCTCGGCGAGCTGGTGCGCCGCGGCAAGCCCTACGCGATCGTCTCCAACGATGCCTCGCGCTCGCGCACCACGTTCGCGACCAGGTTCGCCGCCTCCGGGCTCGCGGTCCCACCGGATCGGATCGTGTCGTCGGGCACGCTGTTACCGGCCTACTTCGCCGCGCATCGCGGTGCGCGCACCTGCGTGCTCGGTACCGACGATTCGTGTCGATTCGTCGAGGAAGGCGGCGGCGTGGTGGTCGATCTCCAGGAGGGGATGGAGATCGATGCCGTCGCGATCTGCGACGACGGCGGCACGCCGTTCCTCGACGGCATGGAGCTCGCCCTGTCCGCGATCGTCCGCATGGTGCGCGGCGGCCGCCGGCCGATCCTCGTCTGCCCGAACCCGGATCTGGTCTATCCGAAGTCGCCCGGCGAGTACGGGATGACCGCCGGTGCGATGGCTGCGCTGATCGAGACGGCGCTCGCCCGCCTCCTTCCCGGCGCGCACCTCGCGTTCGACTACCTCGGCAAGCCGCAGCCCCACCTGCTGCGGGCCGGGGCAGCGCACCTGGGGCTCGCGCGCGATCGCGTGGTGATGATCGGCGACCAGCTCGAGACCGATGTCGCCGGTGCGCTCGCGGCGGAGATCGAGGTCGCGCTGCTCGCCGGTGTGTCGCGGTGGGATGGGAGCTCGGCGATCGTCCCGACGTATCTGATCGAGTCCATCGCGCCCTGACAATCCGCGTGATCGCGCGCGGCGCCGCGCTACCATCGGCCCGTGATCCAGCGGTTCTGCTTCATCAAGCTCCTCGACCACGAGGTCGAGACGCGCCGCGAGCTCGCGCAGCTGATGCGCGCACAGCTCGAATCTGCGGGTGCAGATGTCGTGGTGGGAGTGCCCGCCGACGACAGCGCCGCGCGATGGGATCTGTCGATCGTGATCAACGCGGCGTCGCTCGATGCGTGGAACGCCCTGGCGCAACAGCCGGCGATGGTCGGCGTGTTCGACGAGCTGTCGGCGCGCGCCGCCGTGGTCAAGGCGTGGACGTTCGAAGGCGCGTGATTCGCCCCGGCCGGGTCAGGCCGTCGGTGGTCGAAGGCGCGTGATCCACGCCGCGAGCTCGTCGGGGAGCGGCGCTTCCCAGCGCACCTGCTGACCGGTTGCCGGGTGGATGAACCCGAGCACCGCGGCGTGCAGTGCAAGCCGCGGCGCGCGCGGCGTGAACGTGCGGCTGCGTTCGCCGCCGTGTTGCGGATCGCCCGCGACGGGCGTGCCGAGCCCGGCGAGGTGGATCCGGATCTGGTGCGTACGCCCGGTCTCGAGCTTGACCGCGAGCAGCGTGGCGCCGGCGAGTGGTTCGAGGACCTCGACGTGGGTGACGGCGCGCCGGCCCTCGATGGGCTTGTCGATCGTCTGCGCGGTGACGTCGCCGATCGCGACCGCGCGATATTCGCGATCGATGCGGTGCTCCGCGAACGCGTCGCCGAGGACCTTGTTGGCCTCTCGCGTTCGCGCGAACACGAGCAAGCCGCTGGTCGGCATGTCGAGGCGATGGACGAGGTAGACCTCGCCGAACTGGGACTTCAGCTGATCGAGCAGATCGCCGCGATCGCTCTCCGGCGTCGGCGCCGTGACCAGACCGGCGGGCTTGTTCGCGATGATCAGGTGGTCGTCGCTGAAGATGATCAGCGGCGTCGGCGGCTCGCCGGTGCGCGACTCCGAACCGAGGTTGACCTCGATCGCTTGCCCGGGTTTGATCGGTCGGCTCGCGACCTTCGTCCGCGCGCGATCGACGAACACTCCCCCCGCATCGATCACCGCCCGCGTCTTGCGCCGCGACAGCTGCGGCACGTGCTTCGGGATCACCTGATCGAGGCGCAGGCCGTCATCCTCGGCGGTGGCGATGAACGCGTGCTTCATGACCAGCCGATCGGGACGAGGAGATCGCCCCCACCGCCGGAGGCCACCGAGCGCGCGCGCGATCCAGCCTGCACCTGGCGAGCGAGATTTTCGGGCAGCGCGACCATGCGCGCGCACCCTAGCGCGCTTCACTCAGCCGTAGGGATCACCAACCGTCGTCGTTGCTGCGCTTGCGTGGCTTGCCGCGATCACCCGGTTTCCGTCCTCGGTCGCCACCGCTGGGAGGACCGCCCGGACCACGGGGCGCACCACCGCCACCTCCATAACCACCACCGCCACCGCCACCTCCATAGCCACCACCGCCGCCGCCGCCGCCGAATCCACCACCGCCACCGCCCGACGGACGATAGCCACCGCCACCTCCACCCGCTGGGCGCGGGCCACCACCGCCACCGCCGGCGTAACCACCGCCACCGCCACCACCGCCACCACGCGCCTCGCGTTCGCGCGCCTCGTTGATGCGAAGCATGCGACCGTCGAGGTCCTGGCCATCGAGCTCCTGGAGCGCTTGCTGCGCTGCTTCGGAGGTCGAGAATTCGACGAACGCGAAGCCGCGCGACCGGCCGGACTCGCGATCCATCACGATGGACACGCTCGTGACCTCTCGACCGTTGCGAGAGAATGCTTCTCGGAGCAAGTCCTCGGTGGTGTTGTAGTTCAGGTTCCCCACGTAGAGCTTCGTACCCACGGACTCTCCTAGCAAACGCACTGCGAGTTTCAGCTGGGCGACAGGCGGACCATTCGCCGACCCCACGCTCTGCAACAGGGTACACAGGCCATCGGGCACTGATCAACAGCGATGGTCTGGCGCTCGGGAACCGCAGTGACCTCGAACGTTTGAGCCCGGCGCTGCCGAATGGGCAGGGGGCTTTGCTCTATCCTCTCCTCCCCTCTGATGGGTCCGCTTCCCTACCCACACCGCGCGACCTTCCTCGCGAGCACGTTGGCGATGCCACCGGCGTTGGAGCCGATTGCCTCGTACGTGGCGCGGTTGGTCTCGGTGATCGTGTTCGACCAGATGGTGCGCCATCCGATCGTGACGCTCGGGGACCACGATGACGAGCGGCTGATCGACGAGACCGGGCGGTTGCTCGATGCGGGTCATCCGCAGGCGGAGGACTCGATCGACTGGTTCTTCCGGGTGTCGCGGCGGCACGAGGTGCTGTGGTTCGAGCTCAGCCTCGATCCCGCGCACCAGCAACCTCCGCTGTTGCGCAGCCGGCGTCCCGATGGCTCGCTCGAGACCTGGAGCTCGAGCTTCGAGCTGCCGTTCTCGCACCAGCTCGGGCAGTGCCTCGCGCTGTGGTTGACGGCGCGGCGGTTGCCGCTGATCGAGCCGTTCACCGAGATCACGCTGGACGATCTGCGCGTCGCCGCGGAGCGTCTCGCGAAGGCCGATGCCGAGCTGGTGCGCGGGGCCGAGCTCGCGCAGGTCCCGGTGTCGTTGACGCAACCGCCGGCGCGGCTCGCGATCCCCTTTCTCCGCGTGCTCGCAGAGCTGTCGCGCGACGAGGCTCGCACGCTCGATCCGATCATCCTGCAGCTCGACCCGACGCATCCGGTCGCGCGCCGCAACAAGTACGTCACCGGCCTGCTCGACGGCACCGCCGATCGCCGCGAGGTCCTGCCGCTGATCCGCGAAGCACCGATGTACGCGAAGCCGCATCTCTCGATCTGGGGCGAGCCGTTCGCGGGCGATCGCGTCGACGAGAACATGGGTGTGCGGCATCAGGGCATCGCGTCGAGTCTGATGCCGGCGAATCCGTACGCCTGCCACAACTACTCGCTGCAGCTCGCCGAGGTAGGCCGCCGCGAGGAGAGCTATCGCTGGGCGGATCGCGCCACGGTCGCCGCTCCACAGTTCGGTGCCGCGCATCTCGATTGCGTGCGCCGGTTGCGGCAGGTCGGGCGGCCCGGCCAGGCGTTCGCCGAGGCGCAGTATCGGTGTCGCGAGATCCTCGATCGCGCCGAGGCGGGCAAGTTGCCGCCCAACGACTGGCAGGCGCCGCATCACGCGTCGCTGTTGATCGCGTTCGCGCACCTCGATGTCGGTCGGCTCGCCGAGGCGATCGAGCTCGCCGATGATGCGATGGCTCGCCTCCCCGACGATCCACCCACGCGGGAAGCGTTCGCGTGGGCCGGCAAGCGCATCGCGCACTGGAAGAACGACGCCGGGCTGCTCGCGCGCGCGTACGCCTGGGAAGGCTTCCACCGCGGTGATCCGGGGCGCGTCACGGTCGGGTTGACGCGGGGAAGAATCACCGACGACGAAGACGCGATGATGCTGATCGAATCGCTGATGGCGATCGGCCGCGACGATCAAGCCGAGATCGCGTTCTGGCAGTGCGCCGGCCTCGATGGCACGGGGGTGCTCGGCGACGGCAAGGCGCGGCTCGCCGGCGCGAAGGCCCTGATCGTGCGCGGCAACCTCGAGGAAGCGCTCGATCAGATCCAGATCGTCCAGCAGCGCCGCAGCCAGAGCCGCCTCGAAGCCGAGATCAACCGCCTGCTTCGTCTCGCCGCGACGCGGATGGCGATCGACTGGGAGCGCGTCATCGAGCGCCGCGTCGAGCGTGGCGCGCTGATGCTCGCGCAGCGCGCCGCACGCGACCTCGCCGACTTCGTGCCGGGCATGAACACGCCGACGATCAACCGCGCGCTCGGTGAGCGGGTGGAGATCGCGATCGACCCGCTGTGGATCTCCGAGCTGATCGGTGCCCTGCCCGCCGCGCAGGCCGGCTCGTCGACGATCGTCAACCGGCTCGCGTGGCCGAAGCAGGACTCGCTGCAAGCCGCCGACGCACTCGCCCAGGAGTGGTGGACCGCGCTCGTTCCCCCCGCGCGCGATCGCGATGCCCACGCCGGCGGCGCCGTCCTCGCCCTCGGCCTGTCGCTCGCGAACTATCTGGTCGCGTCGACGCGCGCGCCCTCGCCGATCGCCGGTGCATATCGCCACATCGCCACCGAGGCGCTCCACCTGGTGCGGCGCTCGCGGTACCAGATCGACACCGGCGCCATCATCGCCCTGCTCCGCCTCGTCGAGAATCTCGCCGGGGCACCCGAGTGGCTCCTCGACACCTGGCTGCTCCGCATCGAGCGCGCCCTCGATCTCGAGGCCGAGCACGGCGCGTATCTCTCCGGCATGACCTCCGGGATGCCCACGGTGCAGCGGCTGCTGCGCGGGGACGAGCGCATCGGCTGGGAGCTCCGCCTCGCTCATGACCTCGCGCGAGACCCGTCGCAGTACGAGCCCGCCGCGATGCTGTTCGCGCGCTGCGCTCGCGCCGTCGAGGGCGGCACTGTTCCCCTCGCGTGGTCGTCCGCGGCGTACGCCGGCGGCTCCGAGGAGGCGCAGCTCGACGTCCACTGGCTCGCCTCGATCTCCAATCCGACCCAGGTCGCCGCGCCGTGGCTCCGGCTCGCGCACAGCTCGCTCGCTGCCGGTCGGCCGGCCGATGGCTTCCGCGCCGCGTGCCGCGGGATCACCGCTTGCTCGATCAAGGATCGTCCGCAGGCGATCGCGGATCTCGCCGACCTGTGGACCGCCGCCGAGATCTCGACGCCGCTCGACGGCGCCGTCGCCTTCGAAGCCGGGCTCGCCGCCGCCTCGGAAGATCAACTCGACGTCGCCGTCCAGCACCTCACGTGGGCGCTCGCCGTCGAGCCCGGCAACGCAAAGCGCGCCCAGTCACTCGCTGTCGCGCTCGGCCGGATGGGCGCCGGGCTCGATGCCGTGCGCGTGCTGTCCGCGCACGAACGCGTCGATGGTCCACGGCTGATCGGTCGGGTGCTCGCGGAGGGCGGCCGTCCCACCGAGGCCATTCCACTCCTCCGCTACGCCTCGCGCCGGTTTCGCACCGGCGATGACTGGATCATCCTCGCCACCGCCGCCTCGCGCTGCGACAACGATGCCGTCACCGTCGAGGCCGGCACCAAGGCCGTCTCGCTCGGCTCGCGCGATCCGCAACTCCTGATGGCCCTCGCGCGCGGTCTCTACCGGATCGGCGATTTCGTCGCGTGCGAGCGGATCGCGCAGCAACTGATCTCGGACTCGGGCCCGCGCGACGCCCGCATCGCCGGGCTCCACGCGATGGCGCGTGCCCTCGCCGGTCAAGGCCGTCACGTCGACGCGCATACCTACGCGAAGGCCGCCGCCGAGCTCGGTCCCGACGGCGAGCTCGCCGCCGAGCTCCTCGAGACGATGGATCGCATCGTCGCGCAGCAGCCCCCACCGATCCGCCCCTCGATCGAGACCTCGATCGAGCGCCAGGCCTACGGCGATCTCGAAGCCGGTCGCTTCGAACACCTCGTCGCCGCGATCGCGTCGCCTTCTTTCGGCGTCGCGCGTGTCGCCCTCGCCGCCGCGGAGTTCCGCCAGGAAGACGAGTCCGGCATTCCGGTCGCGCCGCGCGCGCTCGACGGTGCCGTGGCGATCCTCCAGCGCACCGAAGGTGCCACGCAGCTCGAGGCCGTCCTCGCGCGCATCCGCGCCCTCAAGATTCGCGACAACGCGTTCATCCAGATCGACCCACCGCCACCGCTCGGTCTTCGGTTCACGCCGGAAGAGTTCGATCGGCTCTACCAGGAGCGCGATCGCCGTCCGCACCGGCCGTCGGCGATCATGAGCTTCGCGCGTTAGCGCAAGGCGCTCGGCGGTCCCGAGAGTTAGCGCAAGGCGCGTTGCAGGGTCTCGGACAGCAGCTGGGCGGTGAACGGCTTCTGCACGAAGTAGTCAGCCGGACCGATGTCGGCGTTCTGGATCGCCGCATGCTCCGTGTACCCGGACATGAACACGACGCGCGCACGGGGGTGGTCCGCGATCACCCGCTTGCTCAGCGAGCGTCCATCGAGCCCACCCGGCATCACGAGATCGGTGAGCAGCAGATCGAGCGGACCCGCGTGCTGGTGCAGCAACTCGAGCGCCGCCACACCGCTGGGTGCTTCGAGCATCGTGTAGCCCCAGTTCGTCAGATAGCGTCGCAGGATGCCGCGGATCTGGTTGTCATCCTCGACGACAAGGATCGTCCCTGTGCCACGGGTTGGCACGAAGCGCGCCCGCGTCTCCTTCGCAGCGATGGCATCGATCCGCGGCCAGTACATGCGGAACGTGGTGCCCCGATCTACCTCCGAGTAGACGCTGATGCCGCCGCGGCTCTCCTTCATGATGCCGAACACGGTGGCGAGCCCGAGGCCCGTACCCTTGTCGACGTCCTTGGTCGTGAAGAACGGCTCGAAGATTCGAGCACGGACCTCGTCGGTCATCCCGCAGCCCGTGTCGGTGACCGAGAGCATCACGTAGCGCCCGGCCGAGATGCCGAGCTCCGAGGCGTGGGCGGCATCGACGACGGCGTTGCTGGTCTCCACGAGCAGCCGTCCACCGGCGGGCATCGCATCGCGAGCGTTGACCACCAGGTTCATCAGGACCTGCTCGACCTCGCCGGGGTCAGCCTCGATCGTTCCCAGGTCGGAGGCGATCATCGCGGCCATCGTGATGTCCTCACCGACGATGCGATCGAGCATCCCCTCGATCCCGGTGACGATCGAGTTGAGAGCGACCGGCTTGGCCTGCCGCTTCTGCTTGCGGCTGAACGTCAACAGCTGGCGCGTGAGCCCGGCCGCGCGCGTGGCGGCACCTTCGATCTCGGCGATGCTCGTCACCGCGGGGTGAGTCGGGTCGAGGTCTTCGAGCGCGAGATCGGAGTTCGCGAGGATGACCGCGAGGATGTTGTTGAAGTCGTGTGCGATGCCGCCGGCGAGGCGTCCGATCGCCTCCATCTTCTGGGCCTGCCGGAGCTCCTCCTCGACGCGACGGGACTTCGTCATGTCGAGGGCGATCCCGACGACACAGCGGCGCTCATCCATCACCAGCGCGTGCACCGTGATGTCGACGTCGAGGACCGCGCCGTTCTTGCAGCGATGCTTGCGCAGACCGATGTGCTGGATCTGGTCGAGCATCGCGCCGTGGAGCTGTTCGACCATCACCGGGATGTCGCCGGGGAGCTGGATGTCTCCGGCGACCATCGTCAGGAGCTCGTCGCGCGAGTAGCCGTAGGTCGCGACCATCGCCTGGTTGACGTCGACGAAGTTCAGCGTCTCGGCATCGAAGATCCACATGGGGAGTGGGTTGCTGTCGAACAGGAGCCGGTGGCGCTCCTCGGAGTGCCGGAGGAGCGAGATCTCGTGCTGCGTGCGTTGGCGGAGCTCCTCGTAGAGCGCCTGCATCTCCTGCGAGGAGATCTGCATCGCACGCTCCGAGGTGTAGCGATCCTGGTCGGCGTCTCGGTAGGTGCGGGTCACCAGGTCGGCGAACACCTGCCAGGTCTCGAGGGAAGGCGCGACGTCGAGCGAGGCGCCGCACTTTCGCAACAGCCGGTCGAAGAGTGGATGCCCGCCGCCGCCCCGTTTGTTCTGCGTCACGCCCCTTCGCTCAGGACGGTGAGGGTCATGGTCTGGTTGTGGAGATCGCACCGTCCCGTCGCGTGGGGCGAGATCTCGCCGTACGAATAGAAGCCGACCTGCGTCGTGTTCGGCGGCAGCACCTCGAGCGTGGCCTCGGTCTCTTCTTCGGTGCGCTCGCCGAGCACGAGGCGGCGTCCGACGCAGCTGATCGCGAGTGACAGCGTCGGACCGACGTGATCGCCAAACGCAGCGGTACCTGCGCCACGTGCGCCGAGCACGAGGCGGTCGAGGTTCGCGCGCATCAGCTTGACGTACTGGCCGGTCGGGATGTCTCCCGCGAACGTGATCGATTGGGCTTGTTCGTCGACGGAGAGCACCGTGCGGACGACGCTGTTCGTGCTGTTCATCGTGTCGCGGAGGGCGAGCGGAAATAGCAGCGCCGAGCTCGGCAACTCGGCGGCACGCTCGCCCAGATATCCCTTGTAGAGCTCGAGCGCGGGTTTGCCGTCGAGCTCGTAGAGCACGTTGCCCTTGGACGCCGTCACCTTGCGCTCGGGCCCGAACGAGTCCCATCCACCCTGCGAACCGTGGGTGACGCGGAGGGCAGGACCATAGAGGCCGACGGCGACGATGGTGTCGACCTGCGGCGCGCCATCGGCCAGCACCCACGTCCGCGCGAACCGTGCGCCATCCCCGGCGAGACCGCCGGTGACGACGACGTGGTTGGGTAGATGTGCATTGAGCCCACGGACGAGCTCGCTGCCGTTGACGTGGAGACCTTCGGAGAGCACCACCACGGCGCGAAGGTCGTCTCCTGCAACCTCGGACGCGAGCAATGCACCGGCGGTGAACGAGTCGGACGCACACGCCAGCTTGGTGTGCGCATGGCGGAGCCGGGTGTTCGCGAACCGGACCACCGCGACCGAGATCGACTCGTCGCGGATCACGGTCTGGTCGATCTCGCCCGACGTCGAGCACCCGATCACGATGCTCGTCGGGTAGGCGGCGGCGAGCTCGGCGAGTGCCTCGGGCCGATCCATGTACGAGGTGGCGGCGAAGGCGAGGACTAACGTCTGCTGGGAGTCGAGCGCGGGGAACGGCTCGGACCAGGACCCGTCGACATGCCGAAACGCAGCGGTCTCCATGGAAACCAGTCTCGGCCCGACCCGAAACAATGTGAGGTCTCCACCGGGGTATGGAGCGGGTATCGCGTCCCGATGCTTACTTCGGGCAGACCTTGTCGCACTTGCAGCGCATGCTCGCGAACTCGCCCGAGTTGTCGGTGCTGCGTGCGCTCGTCGTCGCCGGGCATACCAGCAGCTTGCTCACCTGATTGGTCTGCTCGAACGGCTTGCCGTCGCTCTCCTTGAGCAGACAGGTGACCGACGTCGACGTCGTGCCTGCCTTGGTGCCGTCGTACGTCTTCTTGTTCCCGGCCTTGGTCAGCGCCTCTGCGCTCGCCTTGCACGCCTCTCCGGCGGTGCCGAACTGGGTGTCCACGCCGC